>CAZTIH010000037.1:970-20070 GCA_964613675.1 uncultured Candidatus Competibacteraceae bacterium | reverse complement strand
GTGGTCAAGCCAATAACCAAGGCGAAGGCGAGGACAGTTTTGTATTTGAACTTTCCCGCGAAGAATTTTTAGAGATCTTTTTTGAAGATCTAGAACTTCCGCGTTTGGTGAAAACGGAATTAGCTAAAGTCCCTGATTTTAAAATGGTTCGGGCGGGTTACAGCCAAGATGGGGTACCGTGCAACATCAATGTCGTCAGAAGTCTGCGAGGTGCGCTTGCCCGACGCATTGCCTTGGGGGGGCCTTATCGCGCTAAGTTGCGTGAATTAGCGGAAGCGTTGGAAATTGTCGAACGGGAAGCGGGTTCTGATCATCCGCGTGCCCGTGAAATTCGCGAGGAAATGGAACGCTTAAGAATCCGCATCAACGCCATTCCCTTTATCGACACCATTGATTTGCGCTACAACAATCGCATTAAACAGCCTCAGCCGACGACGCAAGCGGTTATGTTTTGTCTGATGGACGTTTCTGGTTCCATGAGCCAAGCCCGCAAGGATTTAGGTAAGCGATTCTTCACCTTGCTGTATCTATTTCTGCAACGCAATTACGAACGCATTGAGATTGTGTTTATCCGACATCATACGGTCGCTAAAGAAGTCGAGGAGGAAGAATTTTTCTACTCCCGTGAGACTGGAGGGACGGTGGTATCGAGTGCTTTGCGTCTGATGATTGAGATCATGCAAGCGCGTTACCCCGTGAGCCAGTGGAATATCTACGCTGCACAGGCTTCTGATGGCGACAATTGGCATACGGATTCGCCGACCTGTCGCGACTTACTACTGCAACACATCATGCCCAAAGTTCGCTACTTTGCTTATGTAGAGATTACCCCAGATCGACATCAGAATCTTTGGGAATCTTATTTAGAGGTACAAGCGAATTGTCCCCATTTCGCAATGACCCAAATCGACGGCCCAGCCGACATTTATCCCGTGTTTCGAGAACTCTTTAAGCGGCGTGTGTCATGAAAAATCAGCATCTATCGGAAGGTTCTGAATGGACTTTCCCTTTACTCGAAAAGTACGAAACGGTGATCGGGCAATTTGCCGAAAAATTTGGCCTCGACACCTATCCAAACCAGATTGAGATCATTACTGCCGAACAAATGATGGATGCGTACTCGTCGGTAGGAATGCCTATCGGTTACCGCCACTGGTCTTACGGTAAGCAATTTGTAAGAATTGAAAGAAATTACCGCCGTGGTCAGATGGGGTTGGCCTATGAGATTGTGATTAACTCTAATCCTTGTATTGCTTACTTGATGGAAGAAAACACCATTACTATGCAGGCGCTCGTTATTGCCCATGCGTGTTTTGGCCACAATTCCTTTTTTAAGGGAAATTACCTGTTTCGTTCCTGGACTTCTGCGGACGCCATTATCGACTATCTAGTATTTGCCCGTAATTACATTCGTGAATGCGAAGAGAAACACGGCGAAGAGCGGGTTGAGTATTGGTTAGATGCGTGTCATGCCTTGATGAATTACGGAGTGGATCGGTACAAACGACCTGCGCCTTTATCGCTTCACGAGGAAAGACAGCGGCAAAGGGAACGCGAAGCTTACTTACAGTCTCAAGTCAATGATTTATGGCGCACTATCCCTATTTCCTTACGAGAAGAGGCTGATGAGAAAAATCGCCGTTTTCCTTCAGAACCGCAAGAAAATCTACTGTATTTTATCGAAAAGAACTCTCCACTACTTGAGTCTTGGCAACGAGAAATTATTCGTATTGTAAGGAAAATGGCGCAATATTTCTACCCTCAGCGACAAACCCAAGTCATGAATGAAGGTTGGGCGACTTTTTGGCATTATACTTTACTGAATGCCATGTACGATGAAGGTCTACTACCCGACGGCTTTATGGTGGAATTCTTACAATCGCATACTAATGTAATTTATCAGCCGACTTACGATCATCCACATTACAGCGGAATTAATCCTTACGCATTGGGATTTGCTATGATGCAAGACCTTCGACGCATCTGCGAACGCCCAACCGCCGAAGATCGTTACTGGTTTCCAGACATTGCAGGTAGTGATTGGTTAAAAACCTTGGATTTCGCAATGCGCAACTTCAAGGATGAGAGTTTTATCGCACAATTCTTGTCGCCTAAAGTCATTCGGGATTTTCGCCTATTTTCTGTACTCGATGACGATAAACAGCGTGAATTGGAAATTTCAGCTATTCACGACGAAACGGGCTACCGAGCCGTCAGACAAGCACTCGCTGACCAGTACAACTTGGGATCACGAGAACCCAATATCCAAGTTTTTGAGGTAAATCATCGCGGTGACCGTTCATTGACCCTGCGCCACACCCGTTACAACCGTAAGCCGCTCGATAAAGCTAGTGCGCATGAAGTGCTGCGCCACTTTTATCAGATGTGGGGGTTTTCGGTTCGCCTAGAATCCGCCGAACCCGATGGCCAACCCGAATTGGTGGCCGAATGCACTCGTCAATTTTAATAAATCTAATAAAAACCACAGGTTGCGATGCAGTTTAGCCGTGAGCTGCGTCCCAATTTTGCCCCATCCCCGTCGTCACTTCTAAGGGCACACGCAGTTCGGCAACTTGGGTCATCAGAACTTTAAGCTGTTCGATGAGCGCATGAGCAGATGCAGTTTCAACTTCAAAGACCAGTTCGTCGTGAACCTGCAACAGCATTTTGGCCGGAAAGCGACTTTCAATGAGCCACTGGTCAATCCGAATCATGGCTAATTTGATGAGGTCAGCCGCTGTCCCCTGCATCGGAGCGTTGATTGCAGTTCGTTCTGCTCCCTGACGTCGTACCCCTGATTTGGCTTGTAAATCCGGAAGATAAATCCGCCGACCGTATAGCGTTTCGACAAATCCTCGTTGCGTCGTGTCTTTCTTGATCTTCTCCATAAACGCCTTAACCTGGGGAAATTGCTCGAAATAGCGCGTTACAAATTTTGCCGCAGATCTCTGATCTATCCCCAATTTTTTGGCTAAACCAAACGCCGACATGCCATATATCAAGCCAAAATTAATTGTTTTAGCGAATCGCCGTTGTTCTGCACTGACCTCTGTTACCCCAAATAGATCAGCTGCTGTCGCACTATGAATATCCGCACCGCGACTAAATGCGTTTAATAGCCCTGAATCCTCACTTAAGTGCGCTAAAATGCGCAATTCAATTTGCGAATAGTCCGCCGTTACGAGACAGAAGTTGGGCGGTGCGATAAAGGCCTGACGAATCCGTCGCCCGTCTTCAGTGCGAATCGGGATGTTCTGCAAATTGGGATCAGATGACGAGAGTCGCCCCGTAATCGTACCGGTTTGTTGAAAAGAGGTATGGATACGCCCCGTCTCTGGATGACATTGTTCGGGCAGACGGTCGGTATAAGTGGTTTTGAGCTTGTTCAGACTTCGATGCGCCAGAATAAGCCGTGGCAACGGAAATTCGGTCAGTTCGCTTAACGCCTCTTCTGCCGTAGAGGGAACCCCTTTAGGTGTCTTCACCCGCACGGGCAACCCCATCTTTTCAAACAAAATTTCCTGCAACTGCTTGGGCGAGTTCAAATTAAAAGGCATTCCCGCTTCTTCAGCTGCCTGTCGTTCTAGTTCTGCAAGTTGTTGTGCTAAAACCTCACTCTGTCGCTTTAATTGTTCTGTATCGACTAAAATTCCGTGCCTCTCCATTTTTCGCAAAATCGGCATCAAAGGCAACTCCATGTTTTCATAGATTTTTTTGACCTTTGGCGTGTTTTCCAATCGAGGCCAAAAATACGCATGGAGTCGAAGCGTAATATCTGCATCTTCTGCGGCATAGGCCGTTGCAGAGTCGATGTCCACTTGATCAAACGAAACCTGCTTTGCCCCTTTTCCGGCAACTTCTGAAAATTTTATCGTCGTCTCTTGCAGATATTGTCGCGCCAGATAGTCCAAGTCGTGTTTGCCAGAAGAATCAATAAGATAGGACTGCAAAAGCGTATCATGTGCTACCGCAGTCAATGGATAACCGTGATTTTCCAGAATATGGCCATCAAACTTTAGATGTTGTCCTACAATTTTGGGCGTGCCAATCATCAGCGGCTTCAAACGATTTAAGACATCTGCTAATGCGAGTTGATTTGGGGGGGTTTGATGCGCTAACGGAATGTACGCAGCTTGTCCTGGGCCCCACGCCACCGCGATGCCTACTAATGTCGAACTCATCGCGTCTAATCCATTCGTTTCTACATCAAATGCGATCAGAGGCGCTTTTTGTAGTTCAATCAAAAGGTTATCTAGTGCTTCCGTCGTCAGAATCGTCTGATAGGTTCGTGGGACTTGAGGAGCTTGGCGCGGTGTAGGTTGAGCGAACAAATCGCCTTCGGTTGGTAATCCCTTGAGTAACTGATTGAATTCAAATCGTTTATACAGCGTGACTAGTGTTGCTACATCGGCAGGACGGCGAATTAACGCCTCAAGCGACGGTAAATCGGGAACATCACATCGCAAGGTAATTAAGGTCTGAAAGGCTGGTAGCGTCTCCAGAGCAGCTCTTAATTTCTCACCTACCTTGCCCTTAATATCGGGTGCAGCCGCTTTAATGCCGTCTAAATCTTTGAAATCACTCAACCATTTAGCTGCCGTTTTGGGACCAACACCACTGACCCCAGGCAAATTATCAGAGGTATCGCCGATCAGTGTTAAGTAATCCACGATCTGTTCGGGCCACACACCATACTTCTGAAAAACCCCGTCTCGATCCATCACTCCTTCGTCGCGAATTAAACGGATATTGCCATTGACGAGTTGTGCTAAGTCTTTGTCTGGACTGGCGATAAAAACGGACATTTGGGCATTTTCTCCCTGCCGTGCCAACGTGGCGATCACATCATCCGCTTCGACCCCCGACGATTTCAGATAGGTTAACCCCATCGCGGTCACCAGTTCTGGAAGCGGTGCTAATTGTTGTTTCAACGCCTCCGGCATGGGCGGTCGTTGAGCCTTGTAATCCGCAAATTGTTCGTGGCGAAAAGTTGGCCCTGGACCGTCAAAGATCACAGCAATATGCGTATATTGTTGATCTTTCAAGAGTTTATCTAGGGTATGCACCAGTCCAAATAACGCCCCAGTCGGTTGGTTTTGCACAGTTTCGAGATTTCCGAGCTTGGCAAACGCCCGATGCAGATAGGCCGAACCGTCAATGAGTAGGAGAGACATGAAGTTTGCAAACTCGCTTAAGAGAGAAATAGACGACGACTTAGCCCATTGTGAGGGGTTATTTCAGAAATCTGCGAATCACGGTTTGGATCTCATCCATCGGCATCGCAAAGGAAAATCCACTGTAACCGTCGTTGTTTTGCGAGCCATCAGCGCGTGTCAATGGCACGATCATCCCAATAACTTCCCCATTCAACGCAAAGAGCGGCCCCCCTTCGCTTCCCGGATTAACGGCCGCATCGGTCTGAATGAGCCGAATTTGTTCCCTGTTGGGGGAACTTAACGCGCTAATAATGCCCTGCGTGACGGTCTGCTCAAAGCCAAACGGCGCCCCCACCGCCATCACCCATTGTCCCAAGCGCAATTGCCGACTCTCTCCCAATTGCACCACCGGCAAGTTTGCGGATAGGGGCGGATCTAATCGCAACAATGCGACCTCACGTCGCGCATCCTCCCCCACCACACTGGCCGTAAATCGCCGTCGGTCTCGTAGCTCCACCACGATCAACTGAGCCGATTGAATGGCGGATGCGTGAGTGATCAGATGACCCTGCTGGTCGATCAGAAATCCCGAAACCAGAATTTCCTGGGTTGGCAAGGCGTCAACTTCAGGCGGTGGACTAAAGAAGTGCCAGAACCGATCCCATAGCGAGGGCGATTCGGGGTTAGGCCCTCGTTCTATCAACAATTGCACGACCGCTGCCCCCCCTTCTTCTGCAATTGCCACAAAATCGGGGTATCGAGCTGCCTCCACATCGTCGCTGCTCATCAGAATGCCAATTCCGAGAATTAGCCCACTCAATATTTGTTTTTTCATCAGATTTTGTATCAGGGTTAGTTTCAGATTCTCAGAAATCTGGCCCTAAATTGAAAGAAATCGCAAACAACTCACCAGCAGCACCGAAACCATGCGCAATGTCAAAGCGAATGGGGCCAATCGGCGAGCGGTACCGTAGTCCAACCCCTGCCCCAAACTGCATATTCGGTCGGTCGGTAAACGCCGTCCCGCCATCGACAAACGCAGCTAATCCAAAATCGCCAAAAACTCCATATTCTACTTCGCTGCTGGTGGTGAATAGATAACGTCCTCCCACCCCTTTGCCGTCGATTTTGGGTCCGATGGCGCCCAAATTGTAGCCCCGTACCGAACCATCGCCCCCCGCCGTAAAGCGCAACGAAGTTGGTAACGCATCGAAGTCTGAAACCCAGGTTGCCCCTAATTCAAGCCGTTGCAGAAATCTCAAGCGCTCATTAACGCCGTAAATCCCTCGCGCTCGCGTGCTTCCCTGTACCAATGAGACATCCGAAAGTACGCCTTGAATAGCGCCGCGAACGGTCATATCCACCCCCACGCCGCGTTGGGCAAACATCCGATTATCGGCCTGTATCCATCCTAGGGTCGCGCTGGGCAACAATAATCGGCTCGTTTTGAAACGACTCAACCCTATCTGAAACGCTTCATATTGATAGTCCAGACTGTAACGAGTCGTCCAATTCCCCTGTATCTGCTGTTGACTTACGCCGAGGGTCGCTCGCCGACTCTCTTGGTCACCAATTTCCTCCCGCTGGAGATTAAATCGTCCGATGTACTGGTCGGTCGGCGGATAGCTGCCCGGTACCCGATATTCCCCCCCAATGCCCTGACGCACTAGGGATGCCAATGCTTTCGCTTGATAACCATGCCCAAAGCGGTTCAGCAGGGGCCTTTCGACTTCGAGACTGCCCCGTGGCCCCGTGTCTGTGCCATATCCCAACGCCACCGTGTAATAGGTCCCTAAATCGGGCACCAAATCGAAGTTAATCGGAACATTTTTTGCGGCTGAATCGGGTTGGGCATCGAGGGTGACGGTGCGGAAATACCGACTGCCGATCAACGCCGTCTGTAACCCTAAAATCTCCTCGTCCAGATAGGGGGTATCGTCCGCAAAACGGATGAAGCGCCGTAAAATAGATTCGTTCAGAAACGACTGATTGAATTGAATCGGTCCCACCTGATAACGGGGGCCACTCTCAAAAATAATCGTCAAATCTGCGAGGTTGGATTCAATGTCCACGAGCACTTCACTCGTCAAAAATTGCGCTTCAAAGTAGCCGCGCCGCAACGCAATTTCCCCTAATTGCCCCTTGTACGCTTCATACGCCGAGTGATTGAGCACTTCTCCTGGACGCAAAGTCGGTGGATCTTTCCGCGCCAAAAATTCAGCGTCTTCGCGGCTATCTCCTTGAAATTCAATGCGACTTTCCCCGTACCGCACCGTATCTCCTGGGTCTATTTGAATGAGAATCTGCGCAGGATTTTCGGCATGTTGCTCGGTGACGACGTGAGGATTGTAAAAACCGAAAGGTTGTAGGGCCAACGCCACCTCATCGGGGACTTGACGCAATAGCCACTGGAGACGAGGAGTATCGGGAAGGGATTGACCGCGAAGGGGCCACAGGGTGAGCGACTGTTCTACATTTGTGAGTAGTGCGTTACGCCCTTCCAGACCGCGAATTTCGATCTGTAGCGGTTGGGCGTTGGCCATTAACGTTCCTAAGAGAAGTCCGCAAAGTAAACTATTTCGCCACATAGCTAATCTCTGATCGTTCATCAGCCCATCGGATGGCCAATGACCTCTGCACCTGCGGGGGGGGTGAAGCGAAATAACTGCGGATCAAGCGCGGGATTGCTGTCAATTTCGGCAAAACGGAAACGGGTACGTTGCTTGAATTGATCCTCGATTTCGATTCCGGCAAGATCTCCATTGGCAAATCCCAACCACAGACGGCTAATCGCCTGCTCACGCTTGGGTTGTAACGGATACCAGTACATGCCCTCGGCTTCCATGAGATCGCCCACCGTAAAATCTGCCGTAAAATCGCCGTCATTTTGGGTCAACAGCGCGAGGGGAGCGCCCTTCACCGTTTCGGCAAGGGGCCTGACGACGACTTGATTTAAGTCTGGATCAAAGGAAAAAACTTCACTGCCATTTGCGACAATTAACTGTTGATGCGGTGTTTCGTACTGCCAACGGAAGCGCCCCGGCTTTTGCAAATAAACCCACCCGCGCCCCCCTTCCAAGAAGCGCCATTCCTCGTCGTACACCGCTTGCGCGAAACGGGCGCGATATTGTCTTAATTGGCGTAGATAGTTCTGTAAATTGGGGACTGTCGCCGTTTGAGCGAACCCCGTCGATAAGAAACCGTTCCCCAATAACGCAGCGGTCAATGTGAGATAGCACCGTCTATTCATAAGCATTTTTGCGCAAAAACCCCTTCACCCAAGGGCTAGGGGAGGGCGAGTGCGAACGATCTGCGTCGTTGCCCGATGCACAACCTCCATTCAGGTTGACATTGCGTCGCGCACTCTTGCGAGGCAATGCGTGGAAATGATTTTATTTTGTCGCAATTTCACTGCTTGGCAGATGAATAAATGAGGTGACCTGCAACCGTTTAGGCAGATGTGACTCAACATCACTCGGCATTATTAATGTCTAAACGCGACGAGCACTCCACCTTGAGGTTCATTCCATGACACTCCCCGTAGAACGATTACACACCTTGCTCACCGAAGCGATCTCTCCTCAACACCTTGAAATCATTGACGATTCTGCCCGTCATCGAGGGCATCCTGGGGCCGCAGCGGGGGGGGGGCATTTTAATGTCATTGCCGTTTCTGAAGTTTTTGCAGAACGTCCCCTCACTGCACGTCATCGATTGGTTTACAACGCCGTCAGCGAACTGATGCCTCACACCGTTCACGCCCTCAGTCTCAAACTGTTCACTCCCGAAGAATGGCAAGCCCGCAACTGATTTTGGCGCTCTGTTTAACGGCCTGCGCGGGGTTTGCGAATGCGGAGGAGGTAGCGAAATTAGGTGACGAATCGCTGTCGGCGGCGGTGTTCAGTGCGTTTTTGCAACAACGAGGCATCGACGAAGCAACCTTGAACACCACGCATCGGCGAAAATTACTCGACGAACTCATCGACCAGTGGTTGTTGGCACGGGAAGCAGAACGGCTACAGCATCAGGAATTAGCCGAAGTCCAAGCACAATTGCAGTTACAGGCGCGAGCGGTTTTGGCGCAATCGCTGTTGGCGCAGATTCGGCAGCACGCCCTCACCGATGAAAAATTGCAGGCCGCTTTCGCAAAAATTGTGCAAGAACGGGAATGGCGCGTGCGGCACATCCTCGTCGCAAGGGAAAATGACGCTCGTCGTCTGATTCAGTCATTGCAGCGGGGGAACGACTTTGCGCAACTCGCCGCTCAACATTCGCGAGATGCAACGGCGCAAGTGGGGGGAGACTTGGGTTGGCTGTCGGCGGAGGTGCTGGGGGAGGCGTTAGCTGCTGCGGTGAGCGAATTGGCCGTGGGACAGGTCGCGGCGCGCCCGATTCGCACGGCGTTTGGTTGGCATGTGATTCAACTGACCGATGTGCGCGTTCATGAACCTCCCGATTTTGCGGCGATGCGACCGTTACTCACAGAACGGGTATTTGATCAACAGGTTACCGAAGTGCTCAAAACCCTTCGGCAACAAACCTCGATTAGGATATTGCGTTGACCGTAGAACTCGATTTTGAACGGTTTGCTGGGGTGGCACGACTTTACGGCATTGCAGGGTTAAGCCATCTGCAAAATTGGCATGTCGCAGTGATCGGCGTGGGAGGGGTAGGAAGCTGGGCGGCGGAAGCGCTCGTACGAAGTGGGGTCGGGCATCTGCGATTGATTGATGCCGATGATGTCTGCATCAGCAATACCAATCGCCAGTTACACGCGCTATCGCCTCAGTATGGCCGTCCCAAAGTCAAGGTGTTGTCTGAACGCTTGTTGCAGATCAACCCTCGTCTTCAGATTGAGGCGGTTGCAGAATTTTATCGGCGGGAAACCCCCGAGTTGCTACAAAATATCGAAGGGGTCATCGACGCCATCGACAGTGTTTCTGCCAAAGCGGCCTTGTTGGCCCATTGCTATCACCAATCTCTTGCGGTCGTGGTGGCGGGGGCGGCGGGAGGACGGTGTGATCCGTTGCAATTGCAGAAGGCCGATTTGAGTCAAGCTGGTCGCGATCCTCTGTTAAAATCCGTTCGCCAACAGCTCTATCAGACCTTCGATTTGCCGCGCAATACCCTTCTGAATCTGCCGGTAATTTTTTCTAAGGAAGCCTCCCGCTATCCCGATGGACAGGGCGGCATCTGTCAGACGCCCAGTGCCGTCGGTCTGAATTTGGACTGCGGAGGGGGTTTAGGGGCTTCGATGATGGTAACGGCCAGTATGGGACTCGCACTGGCCGCACAGCTCATTCAACGCCGTTTAGTTGAATCCTCGTCGTAAATAGACCGCTGAATTAACCAAAACGCCCTGTGATGTAATCGCGAGTTTGGTTCTGATGGGGATTCGTAAACAACTGATGGGTGGGCCCAAACTCGATCAGATTGCCCATGTACATAAAAGCGGTGTAATCAGAAACGCGCGCCGCCTGTTGCATGTTATGGGTGACGATGACGATGGTGTATTTCTGCTTTAACTCGTGGATTAACTCCTCGATTTTCAGCGTCGAAATGGGATCCAGTGCAGATGCTGGCTCGTCCAACAGCAGAACTTCGGGTTCGATAGCGATGGCGCGGGCAATCACCAGACGCTGTTGTTGCCCCCCGGACAGCCCAAACGCGTTGTCGTGCAACCGATTCTGGACCTCATTCCATAACGCTGCGCCCTTCAACGAATTTTCGACGACGATATCGAGGGTCTTCCGATCTCTTACCCCCTGTAAACGCAGCCCATAGGCCACATTTTCGTAAATAGTTTTGGGGAAAGGATTGGGTTTTTGGAACACCATTCCGACTTGGCGGCGCAATTCGGCAATATCCATATCCGGGCTATGAATTTCCTGTCCATCGAGCAGAATTTCACCTTGGATGCGGCAAATATCTACGAGATCGTTCAGACGATTGAAACAGCGTAGCAGTGTCGATTTTCCACAGCCCGACGGCCCAATAAACGCAGTGACGCGCTTTTCGGGAATCGTCATGTTGATATTTTTCAGCGCTTGATCCCGACCGTAGTAGAGATTCAAATCCTTGACCTGAATTTTAGGGGTTTCTTGACTTAAATCCGTCGCTTGACTGTCATTTTGCGAAATAACATCGACAAAACCCGCAACAAGACCGTCATTTTCGGGGGCATGAGGGTGAGGCATCATGGTCATAGAGCGTTTCCAAAGGCTGAGAAAAGGGATTTGGGAAGCGAAAGATTAGGTTTCCGATCAATCGGAAGCGCCTCGATATTTCTCGCGAAGATGATTGCGAATCGAAATCGCCGCTAAATTCAGCACGACGATTAACACAACTAGGACGAGCGCCGTCGCGTACACCAACGGACGCGCTGCCTCCACATTGGGACTTTGAAAACCCACATCGTAAATATGAAAGCCTAAGTGCATGATTTTCCGTTCTAAATGGATGAACGGAAATTCCCCGTCGATAGGAAGGGTTGGCGCAAGTTTGACGACGCCTACCAGCATGAGCGGCGCGACTTCCCCCGCAGCGCGGGCAATCGCCAAAATTAAGCCCGTCATCATGGCGGGAGTTGCCAGAGGAATGACGACTTTCCACAGCGTTTCGGATTTTGTGGCACCCAAAGCGAGGCTCCCTTGACGAATGGTGCTCGGAATCCGTGCTAATCCCTCTTCCGTCGAGACAATGACGACGGGTAAGGTAAGTAATGCCAAAGTGAGTGAAGCCCAAAATAAGCCAGGCGTTCCAAATGTCGGGGAAGGTAAGGCAGCGGGGAAAAAGAGTTGGTCGATATTTCCGCCGAGGAAATACACAAAAAATCCCAGTCCAAAGACGCCGAATACAATAGAGGGCACCCCGGCGAGGTTGTACACGGAAACGCGGATTATTCGGGTGACGGCGCCCTGCGTGGCGTACTCGCGGAGGTAAATCGCCGCAAAAACACCAAAAGGGGTGACCAAAATCGACATGATGATGACCATCGTGACCGTGCCGAAAATGGCCGGGAAAATTCCCCCTTCGGTATTGGCTTCGCGGGGATCCTCCGTCAAAAATGCCCACAAGCGCGAACTGTATTCGCCGAGTTTTTCGAGCGTCGTCATGTCGTTAGGCGCCGTCACGCGGACGATGGTGCCAAAATTGACATTGAGCGTTTCACCGTTTGCCATCCGCATTTGTAAACTCTCGCGGGCCAATTCGGCGTATAGCGCATCGAGTTCGCCCCGTAATATCTGGAATTCGGCGTCTAATTCTGCCCGTCGTGCAGCAATTTCTGCGTCTGCCTGCGCCCTTGCTGTACCCGTCACGCGGTTCAAATCCAAGCGACGTTCTTGCAGCCGCAACCGCTCAATATCGCGATTGATGCGCCCAACTTCCCCGCGCTCAATATTGCGGATGCGGTTGTGTAATGACACGCTTCGTTCCACCGCTTCATCGACTAACTGTCGGAAATTAGGGGCTTCTACCGTCGCAACGATGTCACCTTCCCGAATAAATGCCATCGGATAACCGTAAAAATTGCCCCATTCGCGTCGTTCCAGCGCCAACACCTCGGGAGGGTAGGAAAATTCCCCCATCCCCAGTTCGAGATGCCATATAAAATCGCGCCCGAATTGATCGCGGTTGCCCTGCTTGAACAGGTAGCGCGTGAGCAGCTCAGGGGCATCTTCCGGTACATAACTCCCCCCATCTATGGCGATGGCTTTGGCAATTCGCTGGGTGCGCGTGATTTCCCCAAGGGCTTTTTGCGTTTCACCCGTCTGCAAATTGGTGAGCGTCACCTCTGTGACTCGGGAAGGCCAAAAATGCGCAAATCCATTAATGGCAATCATTCCCAACAGCCCTAATACCATAATTAAACTCAGTGACACCGTGCCCGCTGTCACCCAAATCCACGGAATTCCGCTACGAAACCACTGTTGCATCTGCATCGTTTAGCTCTCTCTTACAAGCTGCTGTAGCGGCGACGCAGACGCTGGCGTACCACTTCGGCAATGGTGTTAAAAATAAAGGTCAATAAAAACAGTACTAACGCGGCTAAAAATAGAATGCGAAAATGGGTGCTTCCTACGGCGGTTTCGGGCAACTCCACTGCGATGTTGGCAGACAATGTCCGCATCCCTTCAAAGAGATTGAAGTTGACTACGGGGCTGTTCCCCGTTGCCATGAGCACAATCATGGTTTCGCCAATCGCCCGCCCAAATCCGATCATGACTGCGGAAAACATCCCTGGACTGGCCGTCGGCAGGACAACGCCCATCACGGTTTGCCAAGGCGTTGCGCCCAATGCGAGGGAGCCTTGGGTTAGATGTTTGGGCACATTGAACACCGCATCTTCGGCAATGGAGTAAATCGTGGGAATGATGGCAAATCCCATCGCGATTCCCACGACGAGCGCATTACGTTGGTCGTAGGTGACGCCTACATCCGTAAACCACTGCCGCATACTCCCATTGAAAAACATAATCTCTAGCCACGGGCTAATCGTCACAGCGATCCACAGGAACAACACGATGACGGGAATCAGAATGACCGCCTCCCATCCGGGGGGCACCCGTCGCGTAAAGGCTTTGGGCAGGGATTTCCAGCCAATAGCCGTCAACAAAATCAGCGGAAATACGCCGAATAACACGATGAAAGTCGCTGGCAAATTATTTTCGATGAACGGCGCTAACCAAAGTCCCGCAAGAAATCCCAAAATCACCGTCGGAAGGGCTTCCATGATTTCAATTGTGGGTTTGACCTGACCACGCAATTTAGGCGTCATGAAATAAGCCGTGTAAACAGCTCCCATTAATCCCAAAGGCACAGCAAACATCATCGCGAAAAATGCCGCTTTCAACGAACCAATGGAAAGGGGAACGAGGCTGAATTTTGATTCAAATTCATCGCTGCCCGAGGAAGATTGCCAAACATAATCGGGTGCGCCGCGTCCCTCGTACCACACCTTGCCCCACAAAGCCGAAAAGGAGATTTGCGGATGGCGATTCCAGAGTTCTGCAACGCTCAGTTGATGACGATCATCAAGGGTAACAATTCGACGATTCAGCGGAGACACCGCAAGCCCTGTGACGGGACTTTCCGCATAAATGGGTTTAATTAGCAGGGTATTTTCTGATGTAGCGTAATGAATGCCCACCGCCCCCGTCACATCCCCTACCAAAAATCCCTTGCGCGTGTACTCGGGCACAATTTGTGTGATGGCGCCCGTGTGCCCCTGAAAACGGCGAATTAAGGTGAGTAGGTTTTCATTGTTTTCATCCCGCACAAGAAACCATTGGCTTAATTCACCGCTTTCCGTCCCTGCAATGATCGACACGGATCCAACAAGAAAATCCATCGCCGTAATCGGGCTACCGTTGCCGACATCAGCAGACTGCACGAGGCGGGCTTGCTGCGGGGTCGCGATGTCGTAGTAATGAATAAACCCTCGATCATCCCCAACAAACAGGCTGCGATGGGTTTTATCTAAGAGAAGTTTGACGGGTTGGGCATCGGGAAAATGCGGTAAGGAATGATGCGCAACTTGCGTGGTCGTCGCCCCTGTCATCAAGTTAACACGACTGGTAATGACTGCCATGATTAGCTGCTTATCGACGGTGTAAGCCGCTGCAATCAGGGTTGGTTGACCACGAGCACTGGCTTGTAGGGCTAAATGCGTGATTTCTCGGCCTTGCGGATCGAGGGTAATGGGATCTCTACCATAAGGAAATTCGAGTCGTGGTTCGATATAACGCTGGTCATTTGGAAAGGAAAGGGTGTAATCGTGTTTAGCCACGACGATTTGTCCGTTATCCAGCCCATATGCCACTAATCCACTAATCTCCTCTGCATTTGCAAATGTTGTCGGTGTGACGCCTTTAGGTAAGGGAAAATCAAAAATTTGTCGTATGGTTCCATTATCGAGTTCAAAAAAAGTCAGTTTCGCATCGCTCGTATAATTTAGACCCAAACTCTCAAAGCGTTCGATAAACAAACGAGAAGTTGTTGCACCTTCCCTTACACCGGGTGCGACAAAACTGGTCTGCGGGGTAATCTTTGCTGGGTAAAGTATGGGCATTACTTCGTAGAATAAGTACACAAAAATCAGCAAAAGCGAAAAAACAACGCCAAAGCCCGCTAAAGTAATGCCTAATTGAGCAAGTCGATCTTGAAAACGGCGGCGTTTGCGCAATTTCGCACGAGTTTCCTTATCGGGCAGGAAAGAAGGAAACCGACCGAATTGCTCCCCTTCGCTAGGGGTCGGAGAAGTCACGTCAGTTGTCATAAAGGTCTCAAATCACTGGAAAAATAACGGAGGTTTCCCTTTTGGGGCGGGTAGGATTTTTGTGAGTTATGGAAAATCTTGGTGCGAAAAATGCGAAAGGGCGCCGAAGCACCCTCATCGTCATTAACCTCAAAGAATTAGGAAAATTATTCGATTCCTAATTCGGAAAGGGGCCGTGCTGCCAAAGCCGCTGTAATCGGGACAAACCCGTCGCGCAACACGACTTCTTGGCCAATTTTGGAGAACAGCATTTTGACGAACTCGCGCATTAAGGGATCGAGTTCGCGGTTGGGATGCTTGTTGATGTACACATACAGGAAGCGTGCTAAGGGGTAGTCGCCCGATGCGGCGTTGTCGGCGGTTGGCTCCATGAAGGGATCGCCGTGAACCGCCGACAAGGGAATGGCCCGTACCCCAGAGGTGATGTAACCAATGCCGGAATAGCCAATACCGTTAATGGACTCAGTCACCCCTTGCACCACGGAAGAAGAGCCGGGTTGCTCGTTGATGCTGGGCTTAAAGTCGCCACCAAACAAGGCGTTGTCCTTGAAGAAGCCATAGGTTCCCGATACGGCGTTACGGCTGTACAACGCAAAGTCGCGATTTTCCCACGCGCCCGTCAGCCCCAGTTGCCCCCAACGTGTGATGTCTTATGGATAGCCTCCCCGCCGAGTGACTGAAAATACTGCATCAACCTGGGGCAGGCTCATCCCTTCGATGGGATTATCTTTGTTGACATAGACGGCCAACATATCGACCGCCACGGGTAAGGCAAACGGGGCATAACCATGGCGTGCTTCAAAAGCCTCAATCTCGGACTGACGCATGGCGCGGCTCATGGGCGCTAATTGAGGCCGTTCCTTCGGTAATGGCGGGTGGCGCCGTCGAAGAACCTGCCCCTTGGATTTGCACCCGAACGTTTGGATAGAACTTGTTAAATTCTTCTGCCCACAACGTCATCAAGTTGTTCAGCGTATCTGAACCGATAGAGGACACGTTGCCCGACACCCCTGAGGCGCGCGTGTATTCCGGAAGGGCGGGATCAACTTCGGCGAAAACGATGTTGGTCGTGGCGAGCAGGCCGGCAATTGCACTCGCGAGGAGGCTTTTCTTAAAGATCGTGTGGATCTCCAGATGGGAAAGGAGTTGAGTGGGTCAGATTTTGTATTAGCTTGAATCTTGCCCACTAACAATTTTGCAGAATTTCTGTAGATGAAATTTTCACTTCAGAACCCGCACCATCGAATGTAAAGAATCTGTATGACGCTCCCGTGACATAACATTGCCTTAAAGTTGCCTCTCAATTAACTATTGTCATGTTTAATGCGGTACGCCCATTATTTTGCGCACATGGTTTAAGTACAAATTGGCTTCAGTACTTGTCTGATTTTTATCTTCATCGCTTCTACGAGCTTTTTTTATGCAATACCGTTCTCTTGTGATTTTAGGGTCAGGGCCTGCGGGCTACACCGCTGCGTTATACGCCGCCCGTGCCAACCTCAAACCGTTAGTCATCACGGGTTTACAGGAAGGCGGTCAGCTCACTACGACTACCGAAGTCGATAATTGGCCGGGCGATGTAGAAGGATTGCTTGGCCCTGATTTGATGTTACGGATGCGCCGTCACGCCGAGCGCTTTCATACCGACATTGTGTTCGACCACATTCACACGGCCCATCTGCAAGAACGTCCCTTCACCCTCATCGGCGACAGCGATACCTATCAGTGCGACGCGCTCATTATCGCTACCGGGGCCAGTGCCAAATATTTGGAGATTCCTTCAGAAGTACGGTATCGCGGGAAGGGGGTCTCGGCCTGTGCAACTTGTGATGGATTTTTCTACCGAAACCAGCCCGTTGCCGTCGTCGGGGGGGGAAATACCGCTGTAGAAGAGGCGTTATATCTTGCCAACATCGCCGAAAAAGTGACCCTGATTCATCGTCGTCAGCAGTTTCGCGCGGAAAAAATCTTGGTCGATCGGCTGATGCAGCGCGTCGAAGAAGGCAAAGTCGCGTTACAACTCGATTCCGCTGTGGACGAGGTATTAGGTGATGCCCAAGGGGTCACGGGGATTCGCATAAAACACCTGCCCACCGAAACTTATAGCGAATTGACCGTGCCGGGGCTGTTCATCGCCATTGGCCATCAGCCCAACACGCAACTTTTTGACGGCCAGCTCGCAATGCGCAACGGCTATCTTGTCGTTCAGAGTGGGCTGGAAGGCAACGCAACCCAAACCTCCATCCCCGGTATTTTTGCGGCGGGAGATGTGGCAGATAGCGTGTACCGACAGGCCATTACCTCAGCTGGGTCGGGTTGTATGGCGGCGCTCGATGCGGAAAAATATCTCGATCAGCTTCACGCCCAGTAATTTACGGTTGCAATTCCACAATCGCTTGGTGTAGCGCCAAAATTCGTTGCGCTTCCTCGACATGCAGCGCCTCGACTAACTTTCCATTTACCACCACCACGCCCCGTTTTTCCGCTTGCGCCCGCTCGTAAGCCACAACGATGGCGTGGGCCTCTGCTACCTCTTCCGTACTTGGCGAAAAGACTTCATTGGCTGCCGCAATTTGCTTGGGATGAATCAAAGTTTTGCCATCAAATCCTAAATCACGCCCCTGCCGACACGCCGCCGCCAGCCCCGCTTCATCATCTAAATCGAGGTGAACCCCATCGAGAATGGCGAGTTGACGGGCACGGGCCGCGTAAACACATAAATTCAGCGCGGTCAGTAACCCCAAACGATCTGCGGTGTGACGCACGCGAGTTTCCTTTGCTAAATCCGAAGTGCCCATCACGATGGCGCGTAATCGCCGATGAGATTCGGTAATCGTGTTGATTTGCCCAATACAACGTGCCGTTTCGGCCATGATCCACACTGGCAATTTGGGAGATGCGCCCATTTCATCGAGCACCGCCACCGCCGCCAACACATCGCTTTCCGAATTGATTTTGGGGAACAGCACCGCGTGAATGGGCAACCGAGCAATCGCCGCCAGATCCTCTCGTCCCCACGGCGTACTTAATCCATTGACCCGCACGATAATTTCGCGATGCCCATACCCCCCCTGTTTCACGGCCTGCACCACATGTTGACGGGCATCGGCCTTGGCATCGGGCGCGACGGCGTCTTCCAAATCGAAAATCAGGCCATCGGTGGGGAGGGTGCGGGCTTTATCGAGGGCGCGGGGGTTAGCCCCGGGCATGTAAAGAACGGAACGGCGAGGAGTCGTCATCACGGGCGCCTTTTTGCATTTTTGGGAACAGGGATACCAGTTTAAGGGAGTTCGTAAATCTCCATAATTCCAATCCCTGTCAGGCCCCCGACGCCGGAAATGATGGGCGTCACGGCCCCTGCGCTCATGTCGATCAAAATGGCGGCCTCGCGGTCGTCTGCCAGTGAACGCCCCAATTGAATGATGCGTTGGGCATTTGTGCCATCTCGCCAGTAAGCATTGTGTAGGTTGCCGATTTGGGGTAACGCCAATTGCGGATTGGTTAACAGTCCCGATACGCCGTGTTCGCCCATCGACGGTCCTTTCGCCATGAATAACATCGTATTGGTTCCAGAACCTTGCAGAATGACGCCGCCAATGAGCTGCTGTTCACCCGATCGAACGGGGCCGCGTGTTGATAACCCCTTGAATCGCAAAGTCGTTACT
>CAZTIH010000037.1:0-960 GCA_964613675.1 uncultured Candidatus Competibacteraceae bacterium | reverse complement strand
CCGTCATTCCGTTAAACCCGGTCACAATCGGGGTGTATGCGCCCGCCCCCAAAGTCCGCAACATCGCTGCTTCAAGCGGATGATTCGGGGCTCGCCCAAGTACCCGTAATTCATTCGCATTCTGGTCGGTTTGCCAATCATCGTTAACATTGACTCCAGAAAGCTGCGGCACGCTGATTTTGGGATCCATCATGGGTTGCGAAATCCCCTGACTCACCAGCGACGGCCCCTTTGCTGAAAACAGAATGCGTTTTTGCCCAGTCCCTTCCATGATTAACCCGCCGATCAGGGATTCATTGCCCGTTCCCGCAAACCCTCGCGTCGAGATACCGATCATCACGGGGCGCGTCGCAACGGAATTGAAGTTCGCGGTCACGCTGCGGGCGCTGGTCACATTATTAAGTGCGCAACTGCTGCTCGTTCCCGAACAATCTCCGTTCCAGTAGCTAAATGTGAAGCCCGATTTTGGTGTTGCAGTACAGAGACTAGCCCCCGCGTGGCTCACCGGATTGGGATTGCAGCTCACCGTACCGCCGTTACTGGGATTGGCGGTCGTCGTGACGGGATAGGTGGCAGGAGGAAGCGCATTGAAGTTCGCGGTCACGTTGCGGGCGTTGGTCACATTATTAAGTGCGCAACTGGTGCTCGTTCCCGAACAATCTCCGCTCCAACCGCTGAATGTGAAGCCTGTAGAAGGTGTTGCAGTACAGAGACTAGCCCCCGCGTGGCTCACCGGATTGGGATTGCAGCTCACCGTACCGCCGTTACTGGGATTGGCGGTCGTCGTGACGGGATGATTGCTGCTCTCCTGCTCAATTCCCCGGACCGACAGCGTGAACGCCCCCACTTTACGGCTCCAATAGGTCGTTGCTTCGAGGGTCCGGATTGGGATTGCAGCTCACCGTACCGCCGTTGCTGGGATTGGCTGTCGTCGTGACGGGATAGGTGGCAGGAGGAAGC
>CAZTIH010000036.1:0-20122 GCA_964613675.1 uncultured Candidatus Competibacteraceae bacterium | reverse complement strand
GGGACGCCCGTGCCACGTGACCGGTTGTTTCGTTTGGAGTTTTTGCCCACGGAACACACGGAAGGACACGGAAAGAGCGGAAAATTTTAACCACGAAACACACGAAATACACGAAAGGCGGGCAAAGCTGCGCTTCTTAACCGCATATGCTAGCTCGGTTTATGCGATCAAGCACTACGAATTTGGTTTTAGCCAAGAATCAATCTCGCCGCGAATTCTAGGCAGCAACACGCGGAATCCGTCCAGATTCATGTGGAGCGGATCGGCGAAATAATCGACGTTCGCCACCGCTTGCGACCAGTCGGCAACCGGCATTCCCGAGGATTTTTCCACCTGCCGCCGCCATGCCGCATACCCTTCCAGATGGGTTACATAATTCGGCAAATAGGGCGTGATTACCAAACGCAGAGCAATGCCTTCGCTGACACACAGATCCCGAATACGAATCAATGTGGCCAGACGATCCTCCGGAATCGCTCCAGTCCAGCCGGCCTGCATCGCCGCACTGGGGCGAAAGCTCTCCGCGAATTCGGGGTTTATGCGATAGCGGTTTATCCAATTCTGATCGGAACGGCGCAGATAATAAAGCACGCGCAAAAAAAATTCGCCGGTGAAGCGGTGGCTCTGGGCGATATTCTCCTGAATCCACGCCAACCTGGATTCCTGCTCGGCCCATTTCGCGGCCAGGCTTTCGGACCGGCTGGAGTATAGCTGCAAAATCTCTCCGTTCAGCCCGTCATTGTGCAGGTTGGTGATTTCCAGGATAATCAGCTTGGGTGCAGGATTTCTCTCCAAGTAATCAAGGAGGAGAAGCTCCGACATGCCCATGGAAAGACCGTTAAAGCTAAGGTTTAGGGTCGGCGCATTGAGTTCGCGGCTCAAATCGGGAGTATAGAAGCCATTTACGCCGCGCGAATTGCCGAAGATAAGCACATCGTTTTGGGCCGCGCCCCGGTAAAGTTCCGAATAGCGAAACCGGGAGGCGAGGAGCGCCCGCTCCAAACCCCAGGCCACCGCGCGATCCAGAAGGAGAAAGGCGGCGAGGAAAAGCAGGACGGCAAGGGCTTGTTTGCGACCGAATTTTTGGGGCCAGCCGAGGAGTGAGGTGTTAACCACAGATTGCACGGAGGGAGAATGAGGTGAGTGTTTAACCGCTAAGTTTCGCTAAGTGACGCTAAGACGGCAGGACTGATTTTTAACCGCGAATGGACGCGAATGGACACTAATGTTGAGGAAGGCTGGTTACCCGCAGATTACGCAGAGGGTGCAGATTTTTTGCCCACGGAATATACGGAATAGCACGGAAGGAATAAGGACGGAATTTTAAACCGCAAAGGGACGCGAAGTAGGAAGGGATCCTATCTGTGTATATCTGCGTTATCTGCGGTCAAAACAGATCGAATTAGCGTGAATTAGTGTTTGTTAGCGGTTGAACAACTTTGGCACTGATGACTTGGCTTAGAACTGGAAATAGATGAAGGCATTACCGGTGAAGTTGCCGAGGACGGAGATCGCGAGGAGACAGGCGATGAGGAAGGCTCCAACCGTGATCGGCCAGCGGCGGGCGACCGCCCAATAATCGACCTTGAAGGAAAGCGCCTCGATGGCTACCAGACCTGCAATCAGGCCGAGGGCCTTGAGCACTTGGAATTTTTGCTCCACAGCCGCGAACGACATATTGTCCATCGCGGCTATCCGCCGCAGCACGACGATTGCGTCATCAAAGGTTTGAGCGCGAAAAAACACCCAGGCGATACAGACGAGGGTAAATACGCCGAGCATCTGGGCGAGGCGGAGACCACCGCAGGCGAGCTTCCGGAAGGGATGGACCGCTGGGTCGACCGTATTTGAGAGCTGCGTGCTCAGTCCCGACGAGTCGGGATAAACTTTTCGCGCCCCATTCCAAACATGTTGGCGGCAGGTATCTAAGATACGTTGCACACACAGATAAAGGCCGTGTAGGCCGCCCCAAATCACAAAAGTCCATGCCGCTCCGTGCCAAAGGCCGCCGAGCAACATGGTGAGCGACAGGTTTCCGTATGTGCGGGCGGTGCCTTGGCGGTTGCCGCCGAGGGGGATGTAGAGGTAATCGCGCAGCCAAGTGGAGAGCGAGATATGCCAACGCCGCCAGAAGTCGCTAAAGCTTGCAGCAAAGTAGGGCCGATCAAAGTTCCGGTTAAAATGGTAGCCGAGGGTGTGGGCGAAGCCTATGGCCATGAGCGAGTAGCCGGCAAAATCTCCGTAGATTTGGAAGGCGTAGCAGAGCACTCCGATGAGTAGGGAAAGGGAGGTCATGGCCTCCGGGGCGAAGAAGCGGGCATCCACTACCGGGGCAAGGGAATCGGCAACCACGACCTTGAGCACCATGCCCCAAGCGACCATGCAGGCACCCTCGACTTGGGCGGACCAAGAAAAGACGGAGTCGCGCCGAAGCTGGGGGAGGAAGTCGGCGGCGCGGACGATGGGACCGGCGACTAGTTGGGGGAAGAAGGCAATGAAGGTAGCAAAGCGAAGGAGGGAGCGCTCGACCTCGATTTGGCGACGATACAGGTCGAGCGTGTAGCTCATAGCTTGGAAAGTGTAGAAGGAGATGCCGACGGGCAGAATTATACTCAGGGTGCTCTGGCCGGCGGGGAGGCCGAGGGAGGCGAGGAGGGCGGAAGCTGAATCAACAAAGAAGTTATAGTATTTGAAGAAACCCAGGATGCCGAGGCTCGTGACGACGCTGGCGATGATCCACCGACGCCGCGACCGGGCGTTGGCGAGGTCTTTGGCGATCTCTAGGCCAAAGTAATAATTGAGCCCGGTGAGCAGCGTGATGAGGCCAAGAAAGCGCCAGTCCCACCAACCATAAAACAGGTAGCTAGCAGCGAGCGACCACGTATTACGAGCGCGCCCCTTGAGCGCCCAATAGCCAAGAGTAAAGACACCAAAAAATGCCCAAAAAAATAGACTGTTAAAGAGCATTCACGTTAAAAAACACTTACGTAAAATTCATGAAGGTGTTCGGAAAACAAGTGCCATCGTCTTCCATAAACACGGGACGCGGCCATGTCCCCTAAAGTCAATGTATACAAAGCCTTGTTCTTCGAAAAGCACTCGGAGTGTTTTCGGTGACCAGAATTTAATATGCCCGTAGTCCCAAAGTGGGCTATGATGTGAATCCCATTTTCCACACGCGGAAATCAATGTGTTTTTTAGCCAACCATGATAAGGCGTGGTAATTATAACAAGACCACCGGGCTTGCAGACCAATTTTATGAATTTCGGTAGATTACGAGGCGAAAACAAATGTTCGACTACTTCTGTGCATACCACCGCATCGACCATACCCAAATCATCTGGCGGATTGTCTTCGATTCCCATGTTATGAAAACTGATGTCGGGGTGGGACTTCACGGCTATCTCATAGCCAGAGAGCCCAGGCTCAATTCCGATAACCTCGTGTCCGTTGTCTTTCAGATATCGGCACAGGCTTCCATTGCCGCAGCCGATATCAATCACCCGGCGAAATCGACTGGGTGGAATATAAAGATCAGCGCAGTTTCTAAAGAAACCGTGAAGAGCACCTGCCTTGCTGTCTCGGAAATAATAATTTGATATAGTTTTCATGATTTACCAGTAGCACCCGCCTTCGTTTTGTTTATAATTTTTCGGAACTTCGTCACCTGATGGTCTAACCCAGAACTCATTTACAACTTGACGTAGTGTCTCGTTTTCGATCCAGCGACCACCCATAATGCCGAAGATTATTTGCAATTGGCCGCCTAGATGAACCGAAGCTGCTCCGCGTTTTTCTGCCTCAACGGTCAATGGGATAGAGAACGCTCCTGCTCCGACAAGAACAATGTCGAACTCCAAAGAATTCATTTGCGATATCAGTGCGTTTAATGAAGTCTCCCAATCAGGAAGTTCCGGCGTCACCAAGCCGGCAGACAGCGGTGCTTTCAAGCATAATAAAGTAAAACTCGGTAAAAAACCCGGGCAATTACTCCAAATTTTTTCTCGGTTTTCGTATTGTTTTTGGACTGAGCGCGTAAATGGACTTATAACAAGAACGCGCTTGTTTGCAAGCCCTTGTAACCACGAATCCGAGCGAAACGGGATGGGATCTAATCCTTGCAGGCGGAATAATTTTGCCCTCTCCATGTAGCCCGTGACGAACTCTTTTTCCCCCGGTCGATACCATACAGCCAAATGCGAGAGGCTTCCACAGTAGCGTATATAGCATTCCGCAAACTTTATCAATGCCGACTCGGACTGAGGATAAACGCCTGAATTAATGAAAATTTCATGAACAATTGAATCACTAAAGCGTTTCCGTGTGCCTTTTTTCATTTCCAGAAACTCACAACACAAGGACAATTCTGTCGCTCCAAGTTTACCCACCGAGCAGGGAATACAATTTGCCATAAGATGCTTAAGCATCGCATTTGCGGAAACGCTCTCAAACATAATAGAACGGTTGCCATAGGATGATAAAACTTCTCGCGGGAAAAGTTTACGCGAGATTCTGAAGTAAAGTTTCTCGCCAAGCATTCGACGGGCAGCATTTTTTATTATTCTGGAGTTCATGGCTTTATAAAAGCAGCGAAAAAAACTTCAAAGTTTAGAAATAGAATTTGAGAACCTATCCCATGAAAGAGTATTTTCAACGTAGGACTTGCCGCGATTTCCCATTTCTCTGAACTTTGTGTTTGGGGCGGACGAAAACCCTTGGAGTGCATTAATTGCCCCTTCGATTGAATCATCATTTAGAATCCATCCTGCCCCAATTTTACGAAACTCGGGACTTAAGTCATTGCCGGGAGAAAGAATAAGCGGAAGGCCGGCAGCCGCCGCCTCAGCTGTTGTGAAACCGAAATTTTCGCGTTTTGATAGCGATATGAACCCATCAACGGCCTGAAAAATGCGATCACGTCGTGCTCTATCCACCGCCCCAAGCACAAGCACCCGATCTCCGATGTTCAGTTTTCGAGCATAAGCGCGGCAATCCTCTGCGGTGTAGGTATCGTCTGGGCCTGCGATGACTAGCCATAAATTGGGGTCTTGGCATGCTGCCACCGCTTCGAGCGTCTGCATGACCTGCTTCATCACATGCAACCTTCCGAGATATAAAAGGACTTTCGCTTGGTTGGGAATCCCCCAAGCCGTTCTTTCGGCTATTCGAACAATTTCACTTTGCTTGGTCTCGATCCTATCCACCGGCCAATTGACCACCTTGATATTAGGCCCGGAGTAAAACCAGGAAGCTTTATTTTTCTCTGCTTCGGTGGAAAATATCACGTGCTGTGCACCGTTAAGCATACGTTGTCCAAAAATCTTAAGCCAAAGCTTCTTGATAAAGGCTCTGTAGGTGAAAACGTAAGGATCGAGTTGCCCATGCAGCACCACCCAATAGGGAATGTTCCGTTTTGCTGCACGTGAGATTACCCAGTTCGCGTGGTAGCGTAGCATAACGTGACAAGTTATCACATCACATTGCTCAATCAATCTATCGGCCGCCATAAGTTCTTGTTTGGTCGCGTAAGAGTAGCCTCGTCCCATCGGTCCTTTGGTGCATTTTACATGATGGATTCCGGGGAAGGCAGAACCCTCGGCATCGAGCTTTTCCGGGTTACTAAAGGAGATAACGGTGCCGTTGAGGGCCTGTTGAAACTGCTGAATCGACTTGGGCATGCCTCCGCTTGATGGCACAAGATCAAGTCCAACATGGCAGAAACGTTTTTTATTAGATGACATTTTTGAAAGAGCGGGGGGTAAATAGAGAATTCAGTTCTCTATACATACGTTCGGTCGAAAAGTGTTTTACGTGTTGCAAACCGGCCAATCGTTTTTGTTCCCGAAGAACCGGATTGGAAAGAAATCGTTTTAATTCAACCGCAATGGCCTCGGGCGTGCAGGCTTCGCAAAGATAGCCGGCTTTTCCTTGTGCGAGCACTTCGGGTATCCCCCCCGTGTGGGTGCCTAAAGCAGGCACGCCGCAGGCAAGCGCTTCCAAAAACACCACGCCCAAGGCTTCCAGTCGAGACGGAATTGCTATAAGGTCGGCCGATCTGAGGATCTCCGCGACCTTGTTTCTGGGAACCATGCCTAAAAACTCTAGGCGTCCCTCTAAAGCCGCATCTGACCAGATTTGTTTGATCTCCTTTATATCACGTTCTTCACTGACGCCGCCCACTTGTAAATGCGGACGTATGGTCGAATCAAGCAAACTCAACGCCTTGATTAAATTATCCAAACCTCCGCGTCGCCACTCATTCTTAAGGAAAACAATGGTGGTTTCGCGATGAGGACTTATGTCTTTGCGAAGTGAGGGAGTAAACTGGGTCAGATTTACCGCTTTGTATAAGACAAAAAGACGCCGGTCTCCAAGTGCATATTCGGCGGCCAACTTATTTTTGAGAAAATACGAGTTGGCCACAACCAAACAACTGTTTTTACACAAAAACCACTCCAGGTAATAGAAAAGCGCCGAGCCGTAGAAGGCAGGCTTTAGCCAGAAAAGCGGATTCTTTTTTTCGTTATGATAATTTTCTATCCGCGTATCATCATTGACCATTATTATGGCTCGCTCTCCCATACCAGCAAGGGCGACAAAAAACAGGGAAGGGAACCGGTCACAAAATAAAATCCGCTTTGGGGAGCCGTAATAGCTGGACGCTACCACATCGCACAGTAATGCCATGGCTGTAAGCAGCCAGCTACCGGGAAATTTCTCATGGATATAGCGTCCGAACCGTGAGTAGCGGGTGGACTTGTGATCTCGGAACTCGCAGTTCGAAGGGTCGTGGGGAAACAAGATTTCGATATCAAGCGTTCCTGTCTCTGCCGCATTGGATAGGTAGCGCACGAAGGTTCCCGGGCCGCTGACCACTTTTGCCCCCTGTGTTCCTATTACGAGCGATTTCATTTATGCCCTCCTTTTAACGACCACTCAAGAGATAACTTGTCGCCCTTTGAGAACAATTTCTGGGGTCTATCTGTATAATACATCGTTCCGTTTCCCCTTGGATTGCTGCGTATTGCGCGGGTGGAGATGCTAGGCGTAGGGTCGGCAATCAACAGTTTCACCCGGAACATTTGAGATTCAAGCACAAGACCGTCTTTCGATATTTGTGCGTCCCATTCCTCCGTGTGGATTGGGGCGGCGAACCAACGTTCAAGTTGAATAGCAGCCGGACGTTTTACGGTTAAGTCGTTTCGTATATGAATACCTGACAGAGAGGACCAAGTCCGTTTGAATACGAAATCCGGGGTTTCAAGGATCCATTCCAGATTCTTTTCCACAAGACGCAGCGAACCTCCCATGGGCAGATGTTCGATACCATCAACGCGTATGGTAGGGAGGTCGGTGACGTAGATGTCTTCAAATGTGGAGTGGTCGAGGCACAGATACAGCGGTGGTGCATCATGCATAATGAGATTGGCTGTGCCCGAAATCCCGGTGCGATGGGCTCCGGAGTATATGTAAGACATCCCCTTTCCTGCAAACACGGCTATCGACTCGTTGATGTCCTTTATAATCGCGTATCCTGAATCCGGATATGCAGTAGTCAACGGTTGGGTCTCGTGGTCGAGCGGCTTGAAATCCCCGCCCTTGTAAAGCAAGAAGGCTGAAAGGGCGTTGTAGGGGGTGCGACAGTGGTTCCAACCCATTCGTTTCTCGCCATGTGCATTTAGAGCGGTCGGTAAAGAACCATCGGGCGCAATAAACCGGGACAATAATGAAATCATTTGCTCCATGCCCTCGGCCTTAAAGCCGTAATGCTTTTGTGCGAAAGCGGTGGCAAAATAAGTTGATGCGATATGATAGATATTATTGGCCCCGCGACCGTTGTAGCTAGGCTCACCGTTCCGCATGAGCATTGATCGCGAAAATTCGCAGCCTTTCAGGAAGATTGCTCGTATGTTATGGTCGTCTTGATACTGCAAGCTTCCCGCCAGGCAAGCCAGAGAGTATTGATGATAGGTCAGGTCGAGAGCGAAATCATATAACCCGTCGTTATTATCCATGATCAAGCCGTCCGGGGTGGTGTCTCTATATAACCTCTTCACGCATTCAGTTTGGCGGGGCGCATCCTCTCTCCCCGATAGCATCGCGAGTCCGGCCTTCCAATAGTGCCTTAGCGCAAACACGTTTGTGGGCTCATATCGGTCACAGCGTAGTTGCCACAGTTTATCCAGATATCGTTGGTAATTGAGGCCGTTGTCCCTCAAAAGAACCAATGTTTCAATTATCCCGGCATTCTTGAACTCATGATGGTGCCAGGTTGCTCCGCGCGGATAATCTTCGTAACTTCTAAAACAGAAATCGAGGGCCATGTAGGCAGCTTCCAGATACTCTTGATTCTGTGATAGTAGAAATTTTCGGGCGAAACAATAGGCGGAATAGGCGTCGGCGTAATAATTGGCCATCACGCTTTGAGGCGCAATGGAGGCCTCGCCGTTGGGATTGTCGTCCAAAATGCCCCCTAGGTCGATAACGCGAATAACTGCGGAGCCTGTAGGATCTTTGGTCCATTCACATAAAAAGCCATTAGGTGCTGGCAGCTCGCTGCCGCGAGCCGCCTCGATTAGATCAAACGCAAGGCGTTGCGTGTCGATGTCAAAACCGCCTAATCTGAGGTGGCGAAGCACACGGAGTGCCTGAGACTTAAGCATTGCCAAACGCTCAGGCAGGTCCCGTTTTTGCACGAGGGCAGAGGATTTTGTGGAAGGTGACGGTTCGGAAAATGGATTCAGCCAAAACTTGCCCGGTGCAGTAGAGTGTCCCTTTGGCCCGCCGGGAAAGCTCCAGTTAAGGCCGTTTGAATCATATAGCCAATCACAGCACGTTTGCTGCCCGCCGCGAGTAAAACGAAATTGTGTGGAAGAGCTGCCCGGCGGCACGATAAAGTCCCGTAAGACGCATTGATTCCGAAAAAGAAAAGCAGTCAGCTCTTCGGCGAGTTTATGGGCCATCATTTTTGTAAAAAAACTTGACTGGAAAACGTTCGGACAATCTGCCCTAGAGAGCGATCCCATTGCGATACTCCAAAACGCCCACGAAGTTCCGCGTTCACCCCTGTCAAGCGCCGAAGAGCAGAGGAGTCGAAAGCGATTACTTCTTCCATGGCAACGCGGAGACTCGTTGAATCGCCGGATTTAAACACCCGACCGTTATCGTGTCTCACGAGATCCACGCTTGCGCCAACATGGTTGCTTGTGATTACCGCGCAATTGCAACTTACCGCTTCATGGACGACCACGCCCCAATTGTCGTCATAGCTTGGCAAGACAAGACATCGGGCTGAGTTTAAGATATCGGGCAATGACTCGGGAGCGACGAAGGAATGAACCTCGATGCCTTGTATTCCTTGGATTGCGTCGCCCAAGTGCCCATTGCCGTAAATCGCGAGAGTCCAATTTGGATGTTTTTTCACAACCTGACGCCATGCCGCTACAAGAACATCCACCCCTTTCCGAGCGATTAAAGCTCCGATATACACGATTCGATTTGGACGAAATTCCACAGGGGATGTTGAACGGAAAAGGTCTAGGTCGGCTCCGTATAGTCCGTCCCATATCCGGTCGGCGGGAACGCCGAGGTATCGAACAAATTTACGGGCAGATGCGCCTGGCACGAAGGCTCCGTCAAAAACACGGCGATAGAACAGCCGATAATACAAGCCTCCGAGCAACTGGCGCAAATCTCCGCGCCAGCGGTTATCCACCATACAGACACATATGCCGCCCAAGCGCTTTGTATCGCGGGCGAGTGCAAGGAAGGACTTCTCCTCCCATCCCGTGGTGATAAATATATCGGGCCGCGCTACCCCGAGTTTAGCCCAAGTAAGGGCTTCGCCCTCGGGCAACCAGGTAATTTTCTGACCCGCTTGCTCGTCCAGATTTTTGTAGCCTCTACGAGATGGAGTTCCAAACACCTGGAGTTCGGCAATCTTTGCCAGGCTCTTAGTGCGGCCAATAGAGCGAGCGGCATAAAAGGGTAGCCATTTCCATGCTATGTAAACCTTGGTCATTTTATCGAAAACTGCTCTCCTCGTTTAGCCAAGCAAGGAAAGCGGTGGTCCTCGCGTCCCAAGAGTGTTTTTCGGGGGAGGGAAGTTTCTGTTTACGTTGGCCCCAAAGAACATCCTGAATCGTATTGGCCAAGGCTGCCCGGTCACCCGGCGTGTAATATAAACCATCGTCGCCGAACAATTCGCGCGCTTCGCCGATCGGGGACGTGATGATCGGCTTTTCGAACGGCAAATACATGTATAATTTACTCGGACAGCGAGCCCAATCCTGAACGGTGTCACGAAGGGTGCAGATGAATGCATCCGCAAAGGTGAAATAAGAAGAAAGGTGGGTCTCTGGCACATACCCTGGCAGATATATGACATCTCGTAAATTGTTCTCCTCGACCCATTTTCGACCTGATTCCAGTTCCGGGCCTTTACCTAGTAACAAAAACTCGAAGTCCTTGCGGTGTTTGGCGATATCTTTGATCGCATGCAGCATATCCCAGAAACCGTAGCTTTCCCAACAGCCACCCATATAGACAATGCGTTTACCCTTGGTGTGTTTTGCTTCTAATTCGGGTAAAATGATTCGAGCTGAGTTAATTAAATCAATGTCATGAGCGTAAGGAGAATAATGTAAACGCACTGACTTATTTAACAGATTTAGTCTGCGTTTATAGAAAGCCTCAAGATAGCGACTGGCCAAAATATGGCCGTCAAAAGTGAATAGATGCGCCCATTCGCAAAGATATTCATAAACTTTACGCAAAGGACGCCGCTCTACTGCGGATACGAGTTCGGAGTGATCGCCCAACACAATGCAGTGGGTAGAAGGCCTTTTGACCCAATTTCTTAACCCCACCCCACAAATCCAAACGACGTCAGGCGATAGCGATTTTAATGTGAGATTCTTTTGCCGGCGTTCTTCTCCTGGAGTAACTCCTCTTTTGTGAAAAATGATCTCAGCATTTGGGCACTCTCTGGCGACTTTTTCGCGGTTGTCGTCCGAATCCTCAATCAGTAGTGTTACGCTGTGACCTTGTTCTAACAAGGGAGTAGCCATGCCAGTCGCCCGTTTTAGAGTGGGATGTCTATTATAGTTGCCGAACGTTACAAAACAAAATTTCATTTTATTAAAATTGAAGTGTGATATGCTCGCGCTTCAGCACAGATCGTTCGCACTGCGCAGGGGCCGCTTCTTATCCATAAATACAATATAATATGCTAAATATATACCGCAAAGGTAACGTAGAGAAACAGGCGGTGGAGAAAAGAAGAAAGTCCAGGTGAAACTGGCGGAACTAAGAATGAAGAATGCCGTGTAAACAGTATTATTTTTGAAATTGAATAAGAACACTTTTATAAAAATGAAAGCCAGCATGCACCAGCATATTGCCGGAACTATGCCGTTCTCGACCCAGGTTTGGAATAGGACTGAGTGTCCTGCGCCAGACATCATTCCGGTGCGGTTAATCGCATCCATTACTTTTGGATCGCTGCCTACGTCGGCTATAGCATCAATTACATATACTCCCGTAAGGTCATGCCGCCAAGAGCCGAACCCCAAAATCGGACGATCCGTGATTCCCAAAATCGCGCCATATACCTGTGGGCGTCCGCCAAGCACAAATCCAAGAGGCGATACGCCCAAAGTTGTGGCGGATTGTTCTTCGAATTTGGTCCGTTGCTCTTCTCCTAAAGTTCCGGACGGGGCCAAGGTTATATAGCCGAAATAGGACATAGATAAAGCGACTACCCCACTTAGGCCAAGCCCAATAAGTCGATTCCGTGATAAACTAAATCGTGTTCGCCCTGTGGAATTTATGAACAGCAAGGCAGCTAAGATACATAAGCCGCTCATATACACGAGCATACTGCTGCGGCTCGAACCCAAAGCTACCAACGAAATGATCGCTACCGTTAGCGCTATAATCGCAATTAATCGGTTTTTTAGCCACGCCCAAGTGCATATCGCCACGGTCGTAGCGTAAATGAAGGGCTCCACGCGGAATACTACGCCGCCATATGATGACGCATCTTGAGCACTTTCGGACTCGAAGCTGGATGGTCGGAAATAGTTAATTAAACCGGCTACTACCAAGCCGTATATGAACCACACAAACGATTGAGGCGCTCTTTCGAGCACCAATATAAAGAACACCATAAACCCGAACATGAAAATTATTCTGGCTACTGCTCTTGCGGTCAGTTCAAAATAGAACCCATTTATTTGATCAGCAACCAATGTGGCAATGACCATCGTAACGAGTATCGTGGAGCAAACGATGAAATTTTTATTTACGAACCTAATTTTTCTGGTTAAAAACAGAATAGGTAAGCTCAAAAACACAAGTATTTCACTTAGCGCGACACGCCCGATGATTGTTATATCGTAAGACGTAAGTGCGCCACAAATAAAGAGCCAAATTTTAATCGCTGTCGGAGTAACTTGAATGAAATTAGGGACTTCATTCAGAGTGTGGTAATTTTTATTCATTGCTTAAGGTTCAGATAGTCGAATGAGTTTATAGAGCATTCAAAACTCAACAGAGAATGATCTATTTGCAATTATAATATCTGTAGTCAATGGCTCATTTTCAACTAGCCACTAGAGACCTTATTCGCCGCTCGCTTACTGTCTGCTTGTATCCTTAGTGTATTTTCGGCGAGTCCGATAAATTTCGAGATATTTTTTTTCCAAGTAAATCTTTGATTATAGTAGAGGCGGGCCTCCCTAGACCCTAAATCCAGTCGATTTTGATTTAGCCACATACGAATGGCTTTTGCCCACTCGTTCGCATTGGCGGAATGCGATATAAGCTCTCCTGTGCGTTCTGCTACTATAGCATCTGAGACCCCACCAGTCTCAGTAGTAATGGAAGGTATTCCGTAATAGGCGGCCTCTAGAAGAACTTGCGGCAAACAATCTGCTCGTGTGGGTAAGACGCATAAGTGAGCGTGGGACCAAAGCTCCTCGTATTTGTGAGCTTGCTCGGGGATTTTGCGGTTTATAAATCCGTGATTTGTTACGTAGGGCCGACTATATTCTGGAGGAAAGTTGCAACCGACAGCATCTATGTGAAATTTCACGCCCTCTTTGACCAAGATATCTCCCGCTTGGATAAGGATATCTCCACCTTTGCGTTTAAAGTTTACGCCTGAAAATATTATGCGATAACAATCAGTGCTTTTTTTAGCCCACAATTCGGCTACATCTGAATCTGATAGCTTCGCGTCCAGATTTGGACCATAGTGCACGCAGTGAATAAACTGCTTGTCGATTTCATGATGATCACGATGAAACTGCGTGGCCCAATTGTTGGAGAAAATGTGGTGAGAAGTTTGTCGTATGCGTTCAAGCTCGAACGCCCTTGATCGTTGCTTAAACAATGAAGATTCTTTTATTATTTCTGGGTAATAATTGCAAGACTGAAGAAAGGACGTATCAGCCCAAACCATCGCCGGGGGCGATGAACAATCTAGGCCGGCGAGATTGCGGTAAAATGAAGTAACTATAAGATCGTATGCTTGCTGCCTTAACGCACGCTTTGTTTTGTGCGCAAATAGTGCTCCAGTAAGGATATTTCGTAAAGGGTCTAGATTCGGTTGAGTCTTTGATATAAACCGAATACAGAGTTTCGTGGCGAGGGACTGTAGTGTTAAGTTGTCAGTTTTAACTCCAGCTGCGTTAAACGCAGCTTGTATGCCTTTCGAAATTCCTGAATATTCGTTTGGATCATTCGCCGGACGATAGGTTATGTGAGCTATTTTCATTTTTACTTACTTACCATTTAGGTTTATGAATGCGGTTGCATTGTGCGTATGCATATATCGTTGAAACTATATTTCCAAAAAGGCTTACGGATAAGACACCCGGCACACCGTAGTATAGCACGGCTGGGATTCCTAGTGACACCGTAAAAACTGCCTGTGCCCACGCTAATTTGACGAACGGTTCGGTGTTGAATGATCTGACGTAGGTTGTATATATGGTGATAAGCAGCCAAAAGAATTGGGCGGCGACTAAAATCCCGAGATTTGTGGGCGAAAGCAGACGTTGAATATATGAACGGAGAAAGCTGGGGTCGGTGTAAACAACTACAAATAAGATGGCTGCTCCAACACTAAAGGCAGTGATCGACAAGTTGAGAATTCCACTCAAGATTTTGCTCATCTCTGGCAGATTTTCCCCTCCCGCAAGTGCTGCTAGCTTCGCCTGTCTAGCGCCAATTAGCGATGTCGATAATCCTGAAATTATGCCCACGATACTTAAGCTCATACCGTATTGTCCGGCTGCGATTGGGCCATCGAATTTGAATATTAGGGGTGCGTAGAGGCCGTTTACGAAAATTCCGGTTGCCCAGGTCATGCCGTAGCGTATTTGCAAAGGCCAAAATTCTTTACGTGGTTGAAAACTACTTTGGGTAGTCTTATGTAGATTGTAACTGGTAATTAATTTACCGTGGGCGACGATTATGTGAATTAAGCCGTAAAGGGCGCTTAGGATCCGGCTCAACCCAAAGGCCAAAAGCCCCCATCCGCTCGTGAAGGCGACGAAGAGGGTGGCAAGGGATAACCAAGAGGAAATGGAACGCCGCAGGTTGGCAGCCGCGACGAATTGCCAGCCTTCAAAGTAGGCGTTGGCGAAACCGAGAAAAATCGCGGGACCGCTGGCCAAGGCCGCGAGTAGCCAAGACGAGTGCCAGTCAGTTGCAGAGCGCGTTCCATTAGATAGCCACCAAAAACCGATGGGAAGAGCGATCAGCGTGGTGAGAATGGCAATGCCGATTCCGAATTTTACACCGAATTGATATAGACCGCGCAGTCGTAAAACTGACTCTGATTTATTTTGCCGCAGCCCTTCTTGTTCGCGGGCGACAAAACGCATCAGGATTTGTCCGGCGCCCATTTCGGCAAAGGCGGCAATTCCTAAAATACTGCCAAAAGTATACCAGTAGCCTTGTTCCTCAGGTGAAAGGTAGCGGACAAGGAGTATTGCGGTTAGAGCAGCAACAACGGTGCCGCTTAACCGAACAACTATGGTCGAAACTAAGTCACCGTCACATTGCTGGCGCACCAACGCAATATACTGCCTAATATTTAGCACGGTAGGCTAGCTTTAAGCTTTAATATACGTTGGGTCATAAGGACGGCCTTAAGCCAGAGAATAGGGTTTTTAAGCATGCATCGCGATGGCTTGAAAAGGGTTATGGCATAGCCTGCAAGATAAGAATCCAATAGGGTTTTGTGCATGCCCTGTCTTAGCACGAGAGACTCTAAAACAAGTGGCATTTGTAAGTTGAAAACTTCAAATTCACGTTTTTTCCAGGATCCGATCCCGTAGAGACCATCGAAAATGATTTCTTTAACTAAGCGAGCTCCGCTCATGGCAGCGACACTTGCCGGAATATAAAAGGGTAACGCTAGGTTGCCGTCTGGTATAGGGGAATTTTTTAACACCTCTCGAGCGCTCGCGGCGTGAACTACGACGGCAGTTATAAACATAAGGCATCCGTATTCAAAGCGCTGGCAAGCCTCAACAAAATCACGACCGTCGGGAAAGCGTGCATTCATATCTAAGGGCAAAGCAGCTTCTTTAAGTATGTTGCCAGTAATACCACTTACGGGCCGATAGTTAAGGGCAAAAATGCCGGTTTCTGGGTATTGATTTATTTCGTGTAGGACCGCTTGCGCGCCGGCTTCGTGTATAGTGTCATCATCGCCCATTACCCAGATATGACTAGTTTGGCAGTTCATTATGCAGGTTAGATAATTTCCCACTAGGCCCAAGTTTTGGGAGTGGCGATGGTAGGTGAGCCGAGGTCCAAACGTCGATTGCCATTTGGCAATAATGGCGGGAGTATCGTCGGTGGAGGCGTTATCGTGGACGCGAAGAGCGATGGAGGTGAGATCTCCCTGCCATTGCGAGAGGCGACCGAGTTGTTGGTCGAGCTTTGCAGCTCGATTATAGGTTGGTATGAAAATGGTTAGCAAGGACATGGGTCAAGCTTAGTGCTGCCTGCGTTTTTTCGCTTTTGCTTCGGTGAGTGAATCGCGTATGCAAACTGAATCAGGCAGTGCCGACTTATCGGGGTAGCCTGTTTCGATAGTATCTCGCTCTCTGTTGCCGGTTGGTTTTCCAAGTCGGGTGAGTAGTCGCTTACCTGCACCAAGTTAGCATTTTATCTACGCCGAGTGATACCGGTGTTTGCGGGGTCCAGTGGAGCATTCGGTCGGCTTTGCCAATATCGGCGACGAAAAAGTCTTGGTCGCTTTGGCGGCGGGGGGTTTTTTTGTAATTGAGTTTCGGTAAGTCGAGTTTGGCGGCGAGCAGGGTGAAGAGTTCAAGCAGGCTGAGGCTGTTAGCGAGACCGCCTCCAATATTAAAAATTTGTCCTGCGGCAGTGGCGCGGTGGGTGTAGGCGCTTTGGTAAAGGCGGATGAGGTCGTCGGCGTGCAGAACGTCGCGCACTTGCTTGCCCGTCCCGGCGATAGTAAACGGGTCGGCGTTCGGATTTTGCGTTTGTTCGAGGGCTTTTTGGCAGAACCAGCCGATCCAACCTTGGTCGAAGGTGGCGAATTGGCGGCCGCCGTAGATGGAGGAGTGGCGAAAAACAACGGTTTTTAGGCCGAAGTTTCGGTGCCAATCGCGCACGTATTGATCGGCGGCTCCTTTGGAGCAGCCGTAGGGGGAGGCGAAATCGAGGGGGAGGGTTTCGTCGAACCCGTGGGGGTGGGTGGGGACGGTGAAACGGGTATCGCCTTCGGCGTAATGAAGATGGCCGAGGTCGCCGTAAACTTTGTTGGTGGAGCTGTAGGCGAGGAGTGCGTCGGGGCTATGGGCGCGCACGGCTTCCAAAATGTTGAAGGTGCCGAGAGCGTTGGTGCGGAAATCGCGGCGGGGATCGCTGAGCGAAGTCGTCATGGCGACTTGACCGCCGAGGTGGCAGATATAGTCAAACGGGGCGTGTTTTTTGAAGATCTCGTTGACGGTTTGCTCTTCGGCAATGTCCACGTGGTAGTGGGTGAGTTGGCCCGGTGTGGCTTTGCTCTGGAGCCAGATGAGGTTGGCTTGGCCGCCGGTGCGAAAGAGGGCGTCGAGCACGATGACTTCGGCACCTTGTTCGAGGTAGGCGGCGGCAATATTGGAGCCAAGGAAGCCGCAGCCTCCGGTGATGAGGAGTTTCATTTGGAGAATAGGAGAAAGGAGTGGGGAGTTTTTAAGCGCGAAGGGGGGAGCTGGTTGAGCTGGTAAGCTGGTAAGCGGACGGAGTTTTTTTGACCGCGAAGGGACGCGAAGTAGGAAGGGATCTTATCTGTGTATATCTGTGTAATCTGTGGTTAAAATGATAGGAGAATTCCAGATTCTCGATGAGGCGGGGGAAGCCGGCCTCGGTGCTGTAGATGCGGGCGCGGGCTTGGTTTTTGGTGCGGCGGGTCCGGGGTCAGCGAGCCAATAACGGAAGCAACCACAGACGGTTCATCTCGAAGGCATAATGTATTTCCGGGATCTCCGGGATCATGACCTCAGCGAGAACATCGCTCAGCCGGGCGGGAGAGAAATCGGGCTGCTGTAACAGGAACTCGATGTCTTCACGATCCTGAGGGTCCACTCGCATCATTTTCGTAAGCACGAGGTCCTCCGTGGCGGGCCGAAAAAGGTGAAGTTTTTCAAAACTTAGACCCGGAATAGGAATTACGCGCGTAAGCCAAGAGGCTCCGAGCACAACCTGTTTCTCCTCAAACAAGTGTGTGAAATAAAGGCCCGTCTCATCAAGCTCGCGGTTGGTCGCTTCCTGTGCCCGCCAGAAATCGTCGTTGGATTCAATGGCGATTAGGTCACGCGTGGGCAAAATGGCATCCACATCCATGGTTGTGTGGATGGCTTGAGGTGCGGATGGGAAACCGAGAGCCAGGGCAGATCGACCATAGACGTAAAGGTCGAATGGCTGGGTGAGGTGTCTATCCAGGGTCCGGAGGATTAAGAGCGGGTGGCTATTCATACGGCCTCTTTGGGGTTTCGAGGGCGTAGCCAAATCGCCGCAGGAGCACCGCCGCCTCGTTTATAGCCAGCTTGGAGCATAAAGCGGCTGGGATGTGGCCAAAATTCCGATGAGTGGAGGGGTGTTTGCGGGAGCCGGTCGAGAATCGCCAACCAGAACGCCCGTCTTTCCGTGTCGAAGTCGCGGGCATGGCGTGCGATGTAGGCAAGGAGGGGTGTGCAGCGTTCCATTCGAGCAAGTTTGGTTAGGGTGCGGGCATCTATGTTCGGCCCGCTGAGGAGCTGGGCTGCACAACGCATGAGGCGGGGATCCGTGCGTTGGGCGGCGCTCAGCATGGCGACTCCGAGCTCTTCGTCACTAAACCGCTGTTTTCCAATATCTTTTGCTCCTGTCGGCGCATAATCCGACGGCATGTAGTGGTGGCAGCCCCGAGCCACGGCCAAACGCAGCAGATCATCCGCATCGGCCAAGCCCAATGCGGTCGCTTTGCGCAGCAGGGGCGAAAGATGCGCCGTTCCTCCAATGGTGTGTGCGTTAAGCAACATGGGGCGATATGGTGTGGTGAAATAGGAAACGCTGAAAGCGGGAAGGATGTGAAGGGCGGAACGAGTGATGGGGAGTGGGGAACGGAGTTTTTTTACCCCTACTGGACGCAAATTGGGGAAAACACAGAGGACGAAAGGTAGAGTGGGTAGAGGGCCGATCTGAAGGGCGATGTTTACAGGGTGCCAATTGGCGACAGGAGTGTCGCCGCTCCTTGCGTATTAGTAGCGGGAGCATCCTTGCTCCCGTCCTCTAACTTGGGAGCTGGAAGCTCCCTCCACTTTGCGGAGCTTGGAAGTCAAGTTGTGGGATGGTCAGACAAGCGCCATCAGGCTGGCCAAGCCCGCTATGGCAAGGATCCGCGGAGCCCAGGCGGGGGGGAGGTTTTGGGCGTGGGCGGTGATTGCGGTATCGGGTCGATCGCGGCTGGGATCGAAGACTGGGCCGGGGGCGGTGGGGCAGAGGCGGTGAAGGTCTTCGACCATTTGGCGGATGGTGGCGAGTTGGCCGGTGCCGAGGTCGTAATCGCCGGGGGGCGCGGAGAGGCAGGCGAGGACGGCGTGGGCGGCGTCGTTAATGTGAATCCAGTCGCGCTGGCCGAGGCCGCCGCCGAAGGTCGGCGCGCGGCCGGATCGAAATTCGCGGGCGGCGTAGCTGAGGACGTTGCCGGGGTCGTCGCCCGGGCCGTAAACTTGGAAAAAGGTGCCGAAAACCACGGGACCGGGGTAGCTATGAGCAAAGAGGCGGCCGAGCTGAGTGGCGGCGAGTTTGGTGGCGATGTAGGGGTTTTCGAGCAGGGCGGGGTGCGAGGCGGCAAAGCGCTCGTAAAAGGTGCGGGCGAGAAAGAGGCGCGGGCGCTGGCCGGAGGTTTCGATGGCATGGAGGAGCCGCTGGGTGCCGGTGACATTGACCGCAAGGGCCTCGGGCCAGGCGCGGCGCGAGGCTTTGACGCCGGCGGCGGCGAGGTGGACAACATGGGTGATCTCGGGCCAAGGGAGCTGGTCGAGGTTTTCGCCGGTGGCGAGGTCGCCGGTGATGTGGCGGTGGGTGCCGGAGGCGCGCCCGGACCGGCCGTAGGTGATGACGGTGTCGCCTCGCTCCAGGAGTAGGGATAGCACGTGGCGGCCGATGAAGCCGGTGGAGCCGGTGAGGAGGAGCATGGCGGGCGCGGCGGAGCCGCGAGGTTAAAATGAAAGATGAAGATTAAGGGACGCAGGGCGGGGGCGGAAAATCGGCGACAGGAGTGTCACCGCTCTTTGGGGGCGAAACTTGGACCCACGTCCAAGCCTACGGGGAGTCGGAAGGACTGTGCCCGGCCCCGACTTATCGGGGGAAACTATCACGCCCTACCTGGTTGCTCGCGAGCGCACGAAGGCGCGGATGGTCTCTATTTCGTAGGCGAGCATCTCGGTCGTGAGGCCGGGATAGGTGCCGAGGAAGATGGCGCCGTTCATGATCTCGTCGGCACCGGTCATTTCGCCGACGACGCGGAAGGCTTCCGGGCGGTCTTTTTTGAGCTGCACGAAGACGGGTTGGCGGAGGAGGTTGCCGCCAAAGAACATGCGATTG
>CAZTIH010000035.1:0-20506 GCA_964613675.1 uncultured Candidatus Competibacteraceae bacterium | reverse complement strand
GCTCGATGACTGAGTTAAAGATAGAGGACGCGACATGGCGACCGATCTTTGCGTCGGCCCAGCGCATTACCTTAGCGGCCGGACAATTGGCTTTTCCCATAGGGGCACCTTGTCAACATTATTTGCTGTTTGAACGGGGGCAGGTTGCGGTAAAGCTCTGTGGACGACAGGGCCGAGAAATTTTGCTTTACCGCGTGGTGGCGGGAAATAGCTGTGTATTAACAACGAGTTGCCTTTTGGGCGAACAACATTATCCCGCTTATGGCATCGCAGAACAGGAGAGTGTGGCGCTCGCGTTGAATCGACAGGCTTTTCTACAGGGATTAGCGGAATCGGCGGCGTTTCGACAATTCGTGTTTGCCGACTTAGGGTCACGGTTAGCCACGGTCTTGACGCGCTTTGAAATGGTTACTGCGGGAGCGATTGAGTCCCGCTTGGCCGAGTGGTTGTGTCGCCAAACGCCCCCCCTTAATTGGACTCATCAGCAAATTGCCGACGAGTTAGGTACGGTAAGGGAAGTGGTGTCGCGTCACCTCCAACGGTTTGAGCATCAGGGGTTTGTCGCGTTAGAACGGGGGTTAATTACGGTATGCAATCCCGAAGGTTTGTCGCGCATCAGCCAATAAAGAACGCAAAATTAGGGGAAACAAATCAAGTATTTGGCACAAAATACGCTTGTTTCGTAGGGAAACCCTATCTGATGGACAACACGCCAATGTACAGTTTTGAATTTGTTCTCGTTCCCGAAATCACCCTTTCGGTGGATCGGTTTAACCGAAAGTTATTTGAGGCCATCATCGCCAAAGGTCAGCAGGAAGCGATGCCGTTGAGTGTGGCGGTAGGACTGGACGGAGCATCGTTACAGCTACTGTTTACGCATTATTTTCCCGAGGCAAACCCGCCATTTCAGGCCGAAGATTCAACGGGAGAAGACGCTCCCGAAGAGTCCGATTTACGGGAGCTGTTGCTGAACTATCGCGCTGAAGGAATGGTGGAGGAGGAGTGGTTAGCGGCCATTATTGCGCGACGGGTTCAACAGCCCGATCACTTGTGGCATAGCCTTGGGCTTCGCGACCGCCAGCAGTTATCCCAACTCTTTGCACGCCATTTCCCCGAATTATTTCAACGTAATCAACGCAATATGAAGTGGAAAAAGTTTTTATACCGCGAACTTTGTCAGTCGGAGGGCATTTTTGTTTGTCGTTCCCCCGTCTGCGAAAGCTGTTCTGACTATCTCAACTGCTTTGGGCCCGAAGCCTAGCCACGCATCAATAACGGCTTCGAGACCATAAGCCTATCGCGAGGCCCAGCAGTCCCAATGGCATACCCAATGCGCTCCACAGGGGCGATAACCCATAAAGCAAACTCAATTGGGTCATGAGCTGGCTGACGGTATAAAACCCCACCCCGATTAATACCCCCAAACTCAGTCGCCATCCCGCGTGACGGCTGCGTGGACCGCTAAACGCCAGCGGTAACCCCAATAATGTCATGGCCAACCAGGTCATCGGGGCAAAGAATCGTTGCCAAAACGCATATTGGTAACGGCTATTTTCAAGGCCATTCGCGGCGAGATAGTCGAGGTAACGAGTCATTTCTCGTAGGGACAACGTTTCGGGGGGGATGGCCAAAATTTCGAGCAAATCCGGTGTAATGACCGAAGGCCACTGCAATTCGGGGGCGTGTTGACCGCGTACCCGTAGCGCATCTACGACGGATTGTCGTAAATCCTGCAATAACCATTGCCCATTTTGTTGATAGTCGGCCGACCGTGCATGGGTTAACGCGAGCAATTGGCCCTGATCGTCGATTTCGTAAATAAAGACGTCGATGAGGCGGAATCCTGTTTCTACGGCTTTGATATTGACGATAAATCGACCGTCGCGTGCCCAAAAACCCTGTTCCCCTCCGCCTAACGCGATGCGATCCCGTCGCGCCGTCGAACGCAGCACGGTCGCCGCACGTTCGGTTTCCGGAACTATCCATTCGGCTAATCCCCCCCCTAGCAGGCAAATGGCCGTTCCCCCGAAGAGGAGGGCGTTAAACTGTCGTTGTCGCCCAAACCCCGCGGCGCTCAACGCGGTAATTTCCTGTTGACTGGCTAAGTTGCCTAAGCCGAGGAGTCCCCCAAGCAACAGCGCGGTGGGGAGCACATCCAAAATCCGTCGGGGCAGCGTTAATGCGAGATAGTGCAAGGCCGTAAGGAGGTCGTAGCGGCCGGTGCCAAGATCATCGAGTTCGCGCAGGAAATTAATGCCCAAATCCAACCCCACCAGCACGATCATGACTAACGCCGTACTCCGAAATAGGGTCGCGATGAGGTAACGACTCGCCCGCGTCATCGCCGTTGCCACCTCGCGTACACCAAGCCGCATAGCACCATCGCCAAATGAATGCCCCAAAAGCTGTGCTCGGGGAGCTGTTCTCGACGAATGAGATTGTCGGTGGTTTGCAACAAATTGAGATAAGTGATCCAAATGAGGAGTGCCACACCCACGCGACTGTAGCGTCCACTGCGCGGGGGAATTTCCGCAATCAGTGGTGCGAGTAAGCCCAAAATCAACGCCATCCACGGAATACTGTAACGCCGTATCCGTTCCGCCCGCGCCCACGGTTCGTCAAGGTCCATTAATTGACTCATTGAGTAGGTATCGCGTCGCTGGGCCTCGGTATCGGGGGAAGTAAAATGGTCGATGTGTAAGGTCAGTCGACGAAAAGTCACCGAATCAAAGTCGGGCGCACCGGGATAGCCCTCGTAACGCTGTCCTTCCTCCAAGACCAAGTAACGTACCCCCTTCGCTTCATCGAAAACCTGGGTTCCGCGCCAGGCCGTCGTGAGGGTGGTGAAATGGTCGGGTTCGTGGCGTTGAATGAAAATTTGTTCAAGGCCATGCTCAGGATCAATGCGATTGACATAAATCACTAATCGTCCCCCCAACAATTCCCGAAAACGCCCGGGCGTAAATAGAGAAAGTTCGGCCTCGTGACGGGCCTGGGTTTGTAATTTCGCATGAAGATCCATCGCAAGAGGGACGCCCGTTAAACTCAACCAGCTCAAAATCCCCACCAAAGGCAGACACAGCACCCCCAACGGACGGTACAGCCAAAAATGCCCAAACCCCGCTGCGCGAATGGCGGCCATTTCGTGATCGCGGTGCAGTCGTCCTAGCGTAAGTACCAGCGACAACAACAGCGCAAAGGGCAATAAAATGGGTAAAAATCGGATGGCCTGTAGCCCTAACAGCGGCCAGACCGCGTGCAAGCTCAGTAACCCATTCGCGGCTTGCGTGAAGTAATGTCCGAGTCGATGAACTAACGCAAAGCCCAATAAAATCAATAGGATGGCAAAGAGGGTCGCCACCCATTCTCGTAACAGGTAGCGTTCAAAGCGTGTAAGCGAAAAAAATGTCGTCACACCTAAACCAAAAATGTCATGTTCATAGAGAGGTATTGCCGTGGCATGGATTTACTTGCTGTTCGCAGGATTATCGGAAATCGCGTGGCCTGTGGGCTTAAAGCTCGCCCAAAGTGAATCACTGCGCTGGGGCGGCATTTTGATTGCCGTGCTGGGGATTGCTACAAGTGGGGGGTTTTTATTTCTCGCCCAACGAGACCTCCCCATGGGAACCGCCTACGCCGTCTGGACGGGCATCGGGTCCGCCGGGGCATTTTTAGTGGGCATCATGGTGTTCGCCGAACCCAGTCATTGGTTACGCTGGTTTTCGGTGATGCTGATTATTCTTGGGGTAATCGGCCTTAAACTCAGCCACGAATAATCAAAACGCTTCCCAAAATTTTTCCTCCCGATTTTGTTAACTAGGTATGACAGATGGACATTCTCTTAATTTGCGCGCTACCGCTGGGGTACGCCTTCCTGTTTGGCTGTTGTCGGGAACTCCCCGCGAGAGGACTAAACGGGTTGTGGATAGGGAGTCTGCTCACGACCTTAGGCAGTGTGGCTTGGCTACTTAGCTATTTGCCTGCCCTCCTCGACCAACAGGTGATCGCACCGACTGTGCCCTGGGTGCCCACAATAGGGCTATCGCTCTCGTTTTATCTCGATGGGTTATCGCTGCTTTTTGGATTGTTGATTACGGGGATTGGAACGGCGGTCTTTTTTTACACCCGTCACTACCTGGAAGACGATCGTGAATTTCAGCGGTTTTATGCGTGGTTACAGGCATTTACGAGTGCGATGCTGTTTTTAGTGATGGCGGGCAATGTGATTACCCTGTTTATGGCGTGGGAGCTGACCAGTATTACCTCATTCATGCTCATTGGTTTTGAGGGCGCCCGAAAGGTCGAGGCTCGACAGGGGGCATTGACGGCATTTGTCGTGACGGGGATGGGGGGGTTGGCGTTGCTGGTGGGACTGGTATTACTAGCCTTTGCGGTCAGTCCCCAGGATTTTAACGGGTTTGAACTCGCGACGATTGTGGCGCACGGCAATGTGCAGGATCACCCGTGGTATGGGGCGATGGTCGGGTTACTGCTGCTGGCGGCGTTTACCAAAAGTGCGCAGGTCCCCTTTCACTTCTGGTTACCCGGTTCGATGACCGCGCCTTCTCCCGCCAGTGCATTTTTGCATTCGGCGACGATGGTGAAAGCGGGGGTGTACCTCATCGCACGGTTGTCTCCCACTCTGGGCGACACGCTGTTGTGGACGACGACTTTGACGACGGTGGGATTCACGACATTGGTGCTTGGCGCGTACATGGCCGTACAACAACGGGATTTGAAGGCAATTTTGGCCTACACCACGGTGAGCTACTTAGGGTTGATTGTGGGACTGCTCGGACTCCCTGACGGGATGGGGTTGAAGGCAGCGATGATCGTGTTACTGGCCCATGCGCTGTACAAAGCGCCCTTATTTTTGATGGCGGGCGTGGTTGAGCACGCGACCCACACCCGACAACTCGACCATTTAGGCGGCTTAGCGCACAAAATGCCCATTGCAGCGGGGATTGTGGGGTTGGCGGCGTTGTCGATGATGGGGATGTGGCCGTGGCTGGGATTTGTGGCGAAGGAAGTTGCCATCGTGGGCCTCATGGACTTTCCCATACTCCTGTTTGTATTACTCGCCAGTGCGCTGTTGACGACGGTCGCGGCCCTGTTGGTGTCGTGGCGTGTGTTTATGGGACCGCTCCCGACAAATTCGCACGACATTCACGTCCCGCATTGGCCGTTGTTGGTGGGGCCGGGCGTATTGGTGATTTTGGGGTTGGTCTTAGGCGGGTTGGCGAACACCTTGGCGCTCCCTGTGATGACCACGAGTGTGACGGCCATTGGGGGTGAACCCGTTCGTTATTTGTTGGCGGCGAATTTTTATGCGAGTTGGGCGTTCTTGTGGAGCGGACTGGCTTTGGGGGGCGGCCTCACCGCCTTTATTTGGCGAGAACGATTCGCTCAACTGGGCGTGAATTTTACCCCCTCCATCCCGTCCGGTATGGCGTGTTACCAAGCCTGCGTAAGGGCGGTGGAAGCCTTCGCCGATCTGCTATTGCGGGCACAAGGCGGCCGAATACGGGATTATTTGAGCGTCATTCTGGGCGTATTCGTGCTGATGATGCTGGCGACGGGCGGGGTTGGCGCCAGCATTGAACCCTTTGTGCTCACGTTGCGAAGTAGTGCGGACGTGTTGGGGGTGCTGCTGGTGATATTGACGATAGGGGGCGCGGTCGCTTCGATCCTCGTGAACAACCATTTAACGGCGGCGCTGGCGTTGGGCGTGACGGGCTACGCAGTGGGGGGCCTCATTTTGCTGGAACCCGGCCCCGATGTGGCGCTGGTGCAGTTTCTCGTAGAGACCTTGGGAACGGTGCTGATGGTGTTGATGATGGCGCGGATCAACACGGATTATCGTCATCAAGCGACACAGCAGAACTGGCAACAGTCCCTAGGCGGGGTCATGATGAGCGCGGTACTGGCCATTGCAACGGGGATTTTGGTGACCCTCTTCGCGCTGGCGGCAGTGACGAGTCGCGATGAACGCATGGATCGCACCATTGCCCATTGGCATCTCGAAAATGCTTATCCGCAAACCGGGGTTACCGATGTGGTGGCTGCAATTTTGGCCGACTTTCGTGCGACAGACACATTGCTGGAAATCGCGGTGTTTGCTATGGCGGCGCTGGGGGTGGTGACCTTGTTATCGCTGACTTTGCCGTCGAACGAACGCGAAAGTGCAGAAAATAACCCGTTGGGTGTTCCTAGCGACGATCCAACCGGGGCATTACCGGTGATTTCCCACGCCACCGCCGAACCCCAGACCGCGACCGCACCCATGACGGAACTGGCCCCTGCCGAGGGTGCGTTTCCCAAGTTAACTCACGAGGGAAGCAGTCTCTCGAATCCGTTTACGCGAGGGGTAGCGGTTTTGGTGTTGCCGTTTTCGTTGCTCATCGCCATTACGCATGTGCTGTACGGGGGGAACGGGCCTGGAGATGGCTTTGCGGCGGGGGTTATTGCCGGACTTGCGGTTTCGTTGTGGTACATCGTGTTTGGTTATCAGGCGGCCCGTGAGCGATTACGTTGGTTGCGGGCGGGCACTTGGTTGACGGCGGGATTGGTCTTGGCGTCGGTCAATGCCCTACTGCCCCTGTTATTTGATCGCGCGTTTTTCGCCATCACCAAAATTACGAGTATTCCCGCACCGGCCGGGCTGCATTTTGCTTCGACGTTGATTTTTGAGATGGCAATTTTTATGACGGTCTTTGGGGGAGTGAGCCTGATTATGGAATCCATCGCACATCCCGAGACCTTGCAAGGGGAGCGTTTAGCGGCCGACGACACGGAAAATTCGTCGAAAACGGCGGCTTTTTTCCAACGACTTCACGCCTTTCGCAACCCAAAACCTGCACCACAGAACGGGTCGGAGAACACTTAATTTATGAGCGTACTATTTGCTTTTACGACGGGAATTTTGTTTGGACTGGGCGTGTTTCAGCTCTTGCGTCGGGATTTAATTAAGGTCGCGATGGGCTTTTACTTACTTTTCACCGCAATCAATTTGTTTTTGCTGGCGGTAGGGACATTTGATGGAACGGTGCCCGCTTATGTGGATGCGGCAACGAATACGGTACTCCACGGTGTTCCTAGTGATCCGTTGGTACAGGCCCTGATTTTGACGGCGATTGTGATTAGTTTTGCGTCCTTTGCGCTCTTTTTGAGCCTGATTAAGGTCGCGGCAGACCGTTACCACACCGTGGATGCCGATCACATTGACGCTTTGAAGAAATGAGTCGAGGGCACGGATGTTAAATAACCAAATCTTGGTATTAGGCCCAATTTTTATTCCCTTTATTGGTATCGCGCTGTCATTGGCCTTTGCGCGGGACAACCTGGCCCAACGATGGATTGGGTTGCTCTGCTGTGTGTTGGCGTGGGGGTGTAGCCTGGCGGTGCTTGGGCTGAATCTCGCGTATGGCGTGCCGCAGGTGTACCACGTGGGGGGGTGGGTGGCGCCCTACGGGATCGTGCTCATTGCCGATTTATTGGCGGCACTGTTTGGGGTGATGGCGACGACCGTGGTGAGTGCAGGGGCGTTGTATGCGCTGCACTGTCGGGATAAATGTTTGAAATATCCCGCTTTTATGCCGTTATTTCTGGCGATGGCGGTCGGGCTGAACGGCACGCTGTACACCGGCGATATTTTCACCATGTTCGTGTTTCTGGAATTGATGGTGATTTCGTCAGTGGTCTTGGTCGCGATTTCGGACAATCCCTTGGGACTGGAAGCGGCGATCAAATATCTCCTGATTAGCGCCATGGGGACGCTGTTTTTGTTACTGGGGATTGGTGCGCTGTACGCCACGTTCGGCACCTTGAACTTGGCCCATCTAGGTTTTCTGCTGAATACGGATCGCCATCCCCTATTGACGACGGAAGCGGCGGTCGTATTGACGGCGGCATTTTTGTTGAAGAGTGCCGTGTTTCCATTTCACTTTTGGCAACCCGACTTCCACACGACGGCCCCTACACCGGTTCATGCGGTGTTGTCGTCGGTGGTGGTGAAGGTGGGGGTGTACGGGATTTTGCGCATGATGACGCTGCTGTTTATGCCTGAAGCGCCCATCATCCAAAATCTGGTCTTAGTGCTCGGCGTGATTGGGATCTTCTTCGGCAGTTTAGGGGCACTGCGCACGTATGACGCCAAACGGCTATTGGCCTACTCCACATTTGGGCAAATCGGATTCATTTTGGTGGCCATCGGTTGGGGGGATCCGCATCAGTACCCCTTAGCGTTGGTAGCCGCCGTGGTGTACGCCGTCAATCACGCCTTCATTAAAGCTTCGTTGCTGATGATTACCGGGGTTATTTCGAGTCGTATGCCCACTAAAACGGCGGCGTTGAGCGAAATTGGCGGGGCGGGCCATCGGATGGTGTTTGTGAGTGGCCTGTACTTTGTAGGGGGAATGGCCCTGGCGGGGTTGCCACCCTTCAATGGATTTATCAGTAAATTATTGATTGTACAGGGCGGTGTGCTGGCGGGCGGGTGGATTGCGTTGGGACTCGCGATTGGGGCCAGCCTGTTGACGGTGGCCTACATGACCCGTACCTGGCAGCTCATCTTTCAGCAAGCCCCCTCGGCGGAACTGGTTCTGAAACCTTATGGCGACAATCCATTAGCCCCGGCCTTGTTGATCGGGCTATGCGTATTGCTGGGACTGTACGCCGCCCCCCTCGTAGAGTTAGCCCAACTCGCCGTCACCGAACTTGGCGACCCCAACCACTACATCAATGCCGTGCGTGCGGCGGGAGGATTTTAATGACTTCGCCGTTTCTGACTCAGATCCAAGCCATATTCCACAAGACCTTTCGTTTAGAGATGCTCAATGTCGCAGTTTTTGCGGTGCCGACGGCCCTGCTGTGGATCTTGCTGACCAATCGGGTGGGGGTGGACAGCTTTTTGATCGGATTGGGCATTGGCGTTGGGGTCTTGTGGGCAAATGATTTCTATCCCCACGAACTCAATTGGCGTCGGGTCCCCGATCAACTCTTGGCATTGGGGGTGTACATGGTGGGATTGGCGCGGGACATCGTGTTGTCGTCGATAGATGTTGCCCACCGAGTGCTGTCACCGAACTTGCCCTGTGCGCCGGGAATTATTGCCCTCACCCTGGACAAGGAAGATGGTCAGATTGCCGGATTGAGTGCCCATGCCATTTCGATTACCCCCGGCGAATTAGTGGTGGATTTTGAAGGCGAAAAGCGGCTGTTTGTGCATGTGTTGGACATTCACGCCTCGACCGACGAGAAATTAGCCCGCGACCAGCATCACCGCGAACGGTTGTTAAAACGGGTGCTCGGTCGAGATTGAGGGAGGCGCATCGTCCTATGGGCGGGTTACAACAACGCTTATTTGCCCAATTTGAGCGGTTACTGCGATGGGAAGAACGGGCGGAATTGCGCTTAACCCGTCTGGGCCAGGTGATGTGGATCATCTGGTTGACAAGCGGCATTGTGGGGGTGGATACGCGCCAAAATGCCGCTCACCTCGTCTTTGCCGCCGCGACGGGGTTATTAATCATGGGAAGCGTGGGGCGTTACTGGCCTTGGCGCACTCAATTCACGATACGGCGTCAGCTCCCCACGAGGGTGCAACGCGGTCAACCCTGTCGATATTCGTTGCAGGTGACCCACAATCGGGCGGCCCCCGAAATAGCTTTGAGTTTCCAAGAAGTGATCACGGGGCGTTGGCCCACCGTCGCGGAATTGCGGGCCGCGTTACGTCCGGGCGACGATTACAGTCGTTATCCGCGTTGGCGGGAGCTCGTGAAATGGCATCGAGGCGCAATCACCACGTCGTTGGCGTCCCCTTCACTGTGCCTAGCAGAGGGAAAATCCACCGCAGTGGACATGATGTTGACGCCCTTGCGACGAGGCGAAGTGCATTTTTCGGCCATTCATCTACGGCGTCCGGATCCGTTGGGGTTGTTTTACCGCGTGAAAACCGTGGCGTTGCCGCAGCGACTGTTGGTGTTGCCGACAATTTACGCATTGCCCATGCCGCCGTTGGGGGTGGCGCGACAGGATCGCGGTCAACAACATCAGGCATTGTTACAGGGGGATGAAGCGGAGTGGCGCGGGATACGGGAATATCGTCCGGGCGATCCGTTGGGGCGCATTCAATGGAAACGGTTTGCGCAACGGGGAAGGCCCTTTGTCGCCGAATACGACACGCCCGCCAAACGACGTTACGGCATCGCGTTGGACGATGGAAACGCGGCGGGATTTGAAGCGGGGTGTGCGGTGGCTGCGTCGGTGGTGGCGGGGCGCTGGTTTCAAGATACGCAACTGAAGTTATTTATCGGCGATCAGGTGTTGGAGAGTCGCGGCGAGGCGGGGGGCATCTCGCCATTGCTATTGCATTTAGCTGTGGTGCAATCGGATCCAACCCGTCGTCTCGACGTGTTGATCCAGCAACTGACTCGATACGGCACGCAGTTAAGCGGCTTATTGTTGATTTCTCCCCGTTGGCAAGCGCAACACGATCAACTGTTGCACCAATTACAGCGTCAGGGCGTGGCGGTACGGGGATTGGCATTGAATGACGACCCTCTCCCCGATCATCGTTCTATGCGATGGGTGGATCATCGGCAGCTCCCACAGGGATTGGCGGCGGCGTTGCAGTAAAACCTCTGTCGAATCAAAGGCGCGAGCGGGCAGCAACCAAAATTAAGGGCGGAAACCCCTTCAGCTATTCCCGACTACGCTTGTCAACTTTCTAGCTTCGTCCTAATCTAATCCGTACTAAACAAGTACTGATTATGCGGGCATGTTCAAAATCAAACGCGAGACCGATTACGGCATGGTGTTGGCGGCTTACCTGGCGCGTCACGGCACCCAAAGCGCGGCCACGCTAGCTCAACAACTTCATTTACCCTTACCCCTCGTCAGTAAGGTATTGAAGTTAATGGTAAAAGCGGGCGTGCTGGTTTCGCATCGCGGAGCATGTGGGGGGTATCAATTGGCGCGGTCGGCCCAGCAGATTTCAGCGGCTGAGCTGATTGCCGCGTTTGAGGGACCCATTGCGTTGACGGCGTGTACGGTGGCTTTGGATCAATGCGCGGTGAGCGATCACTGCGATTTGAGTGGTCACTGGCAGCGCATCAACCAGGCCATTTATCAGTCACTGGCCGCCATCAGTCTTGCTGAGTTAAGTCAACCGCAGACCGCAAATCAGATTATTCACTTCATTCCGTTACAACGCGCCGTGAGCGCCACGAAGGAAATGCCATGAGTACAGAAACCCTTGAAACCTTAGCCGACCGCGAATACGCCTATGGATTTGTGACCCAAATCGAACAAGAGCAGATTCCGCCCGGATTATCTGAAGATGTGGTGCGGGCGATTTCGGCGAAGAAAAACGAACCCGAATGGCTCTTGAACTGGCGATTAGAGGCGTACCGTCATTGGTTGACGATGCAGGAACCCGCTTGGGCCAACGTGCATTATCCGCCCATCGACTACCAAGCGATTTCCTACTATGCCGCCCCCAAGAAAGCCACGCCTAAAAGTCTGGATGAAGTTGATCCAGAGATTTTGGAGACCTATAAAAAGTTGGGAATCCCGTTAGCAGAACAGGAAATTTTGAGTGGAGTGAAGACGGGCATTGCGGTGGATGCCGTATTCGACAGTGTTTCGGTGGGGACGAGTTTTAAGAAGGCGTTGGCCGAGAAGGGGATCATCTTCGGTTCGTTTTCTGAAGCGGTACAAGAGCATCCCGAACTCATTCGGCAGTACCTCGGTAAAGTGGTGCCGTACACCGATAATTACTTTGCGGCGTTGAATTCGGCGGTCTTTTCGGATGGATCGTTCTGTTATATCCCGAAAGGGGTGCGTTGCCCGATGGAGTTATCGACCTATTTTCGGATCAACGCTGCCAACACGGGGCAGTTTGAACGCACCTTGATTGTGGCCGACGAGCGCAGTTATGTGAGCTACCTAGAAGGGTGTACCGCGCCGCAACGGGATGAAAATCAGCTTCATGCGGCGGTCGTTGAGCTAATCGCTTTAGATGATGCGCAGATCAAATATTCGACGGTGCAGAACTGGTATCCCGGCGATAAAGAAGGCAAAGGAGGCATCTACAACTTTGTGACCAAACGCGGTTTATGTCAGGGGAAACGGTCGAAAATTTCGTGGACCCAGGTCGAAACTGGCTCGGCAATCACATGGAAGTATCCCAGTTGCGTGTTGCGGGGGGATGATTCGGTCGGCGAGTTTTATTCGGTGGCGGTGACCAAAGATCGGCAACAAGCCGATACCGGTAGCAAGATGATTCACCTAGGCAAGCGCACGAAAAGCACGATTATTTCTAAAGGAATTTCGGCGGGACAGAGTCAGAATGCGTACAGAGGGCTGGTGCGGATGGCCCCCACGGCGACGGACGCCCGCAATTATTCGCAATGCGATTCGATGTTGATGGGGGATCAGTGTGGAGCGCACACCTTTCCGTACATCGAGGTAAAAAATCCCACGGCAAAAGTCGAACACGAAGCCACGACCTCTAAAATTGGCGAAGATCAGATTTTCTATTGCCAGCAACGGGGGCTTTCTGAAGAGGATGCGGTGTCGTTGATTGTCAATGGGTTTTGTAAAGAGGTGTTCAAGGAATTGCCGATGGAGTTTGCGATCGAGGCTCAAAAACTGTTGCAAATCAAACTCGAAGGCAGCGTTGGTTAACCTCACTTATTGCGGAGATCTGTTATGAATTCACTTCTGAAAATTGAAAATCTACATGCCCAACTTGCTGAAACCGGTAAGCAAATTCTGCAAGGAATTGATTTAGAGATTAAGCCCGGTGAGGTTCACGCTATCATGGGGCCGAATGGCTCGGGAAAATCGACGTTAGCGAGTCTGTTAGCGGGGCGCGAGGGGTATGAAGTTACGGCGGGTGAGGTGCGATTCAAGAATCAATCGCTTCTCGAACTCGATCCAGAAGCGCGGGCGGGGGAAGGGTTATTTTTAGCCTTTCAATACCCTATCGAAATCCCTGGCGTGAATAATCTTTATTTTCTCAAATCATCATTAAATGCGGTGCGTAAATATCGCGGGTTACCTGAAATGGATGCCCTTGAGTTTTGGGATCTCGTGAATGAGCGAGTAGGGCGAGTAAAAATGGATCCAGCCTTTCTCAAGCGCCCAGTCAATGAAGGATTTTCAGGGGGTGAGAAAAAGCGTAATGAAGTATTGCAAATGTCGGTGTTAGAACCTCAGTTAGCCATTCTCGACGAAACCGATTCGGGTTTAGATATTGATGCGTTAAAAGCGGTATCCGATGGCGTGAATGCGTTGCGCAATTCCGAACGCAGTTTCCTGGTCATTACCCATTACCAACGGCTGCTGAATTACATCGAACCCGATTTTGTACATGTCCTTGTCGGGGGAAAGATTGTGCGTTCTGGGGGGAAAGAATTAGCGCTTGAATTAGAGGCACAAGGTTACGCCCTTTACAACGAAGCGGAGGTCTCATGAAGCCTTCAATGGACGAAACGACGGGGGCGATAGCACATTACCATCGCCAATTTGATGCGCTCATGACCACTCAACAACACGAGAGTGATCTTCAAAAAAATTTGCGAAAACAAGCGTTTAATCGTTTTTTGCAATGCGGTCTGCCTGAACGCAAACAGGAGGCGTGGCGTACGACAGAGGTGCGGGCATTTGCCCACAATGAGGCATTTTCGTTAGCCGAACCGACTACCGTACTGGCGTCCGAATTACCTTCCACGGGCGACGAAGTTAAGCAACGATTGGTGTTTAGCAACGGATTTTTTAATGAAGAACTCAGCCAACCGTTAAAGCAGCCCATTAGCGATGGTGGGGTGACGGCGATTAGTCAATTAGCCCCTTCCGAAAGAGAGACGCTATTATCGAGTTCACTCACTCAAAATGCCATTATCGTTAGCCATCCGTTTAATGCGTTAAATGAGGCATTTTTTCGAGATGGTGCCGTTATTCGTGTGCCCAAAGATCAGCAGTGGGAATCGCCCATTCAGCTCATTTTTTGGAGTGGCGGAGAAAAGCACACGAATTACCCTAGAAACACCATTTTTTTAGAAGACAATTCCCAAGCAACGGTCATCGTCGAATTTCACGGTGAAAATGCGTATCTAACGTGTCCTTACACCCAAATTATTTTGGGCCGAGGCGCGGTGTTGAATTATGTGCAATTGCAATTCGACAGCCCAGACGCTGGCCATCTCGGAACGCTACAGATTCACCAAGCCGCAGCGAGTCGTTCACAGGTTCATTTTCTGAACTTCAATGGCAAGCTCAGTCGTACAGATGTAGCGGTGAATCTGAATGGCGAACAAGCTCATGGGGCGTTGTGGGGGCTTGGCGTGGGACACGGGCAACGGTTAGCGGATTATCATCTGTCTGTAGCGCACAATGTGCCGCACACTACGAGTCACCAGAATTTCAAATTTGTTCTGCAAGATCGTTCGCAGGGCTATTTTGATGGACTCATTCGCGTCGCGAAGGGGGCGCAGAAGACGGATGCTTTCCAGCAGAGCCGTAATTTGCTGCTCTCCACGCAGGCTCATGGGCAGTCCAATCCGCGTTTAGAGATTTATGCAGATGATGTTAAATGTTCTCATGGCTCGACAACGGGTTTTTTAGATCAAGACGCGCTGTTTTATCTGCAAGCGCGGGGTATTCCGAAAGCGACGGCCCAACAGATGTTAGTCAAGGCTTTTGCGCACGAAACCTTCGAGATGCTGCAACCGCCGTCGCTGATTGCACGGTTGAGCGATGAATTAGGCCGTTACTTAAAGGAGTGAACCCCGTGAATGCTGCTGCCAATGTTCAATATGACGTACAGGCGATCCGCGAACAGTTTCCGATTTTACAGCGATTGATTCACGGTAAGCCACTGATTTATTTAGATAATGCGGCTACTACGCAAAAGCCCCAAGGCGTCATTGAGGCCATCACGGATTGTTACCGTCACTACTATTCAAACATTCACCGCGCCGTACACACTTTGGCGGAGGAATCGACTCGTGCTTTCGATTTGTCTCGGGAGAAGGTTCGGGCGTTTCTGAATGCCGCTACGCCGCGAGAAATCGTGTTCACTGGTGGGGCGACGGCCTCTCTGAATTTAGTGGCGCGTAGCTTTCTGAAGCCTCGTTTGCAACCGGGGGATTCGGTGATCGTTTCCACGATGGAACATCACGCGAACATCGTGCCATGGCAATTGGTGGGCGCTGTTCTGAAGCCCATTTCGATAGATGAATGGGGTGAACTCGATCTCGATCATTACGACACATTGCTGGCGGAGTCCCCAAAACTTGTGGCCATCACTCAGGTTTCCAATACGTTGGGGACGATCAACCCCGTTCGGGAAATGATTGAACGTGCCCATCAGAAAGGAATTCCGGTCGTCGTGGATGGTTCTCAAGCGGTGCCTCATCTGAAAGTCGATGTTCAAGATCTGGATTGTGATTTTTATGTCTTTTCAGGCCATAAACTTTACGGACCGAATGGCATTGGGGTTCTATTTGGTAAAGAACAGTGGTTATCAGACATGTCTCCCGACAATGGGGGCGGGGATATGATCGACCAAGTGGCTTTTGAACAGACCACGTTTGCCGATTTGCCCAATAAATTTGAAGCGGGGACCCCGCCAATTGTAGAGGCGATTGGGTTGGGTGCGGCGATTGATTGGGTAACTCAGATCGGTTTGCAAAATATTGCAGATCACGAGCAACAGCTTCTGAAGTACGCGACAGAACACGCAAAAAATACGGAAGGAATGCGGGTTATTGGGGAAGCGAGACATAAAGCGGCTGTACTTTCATTTGTCTGCAACGATGGTCATCCGCAAGATATTGGAACGCTGCTCGATCAATTTGGAATTGCGATCAGAACGGGACATCATTGCACCCAACCGTTGTTGCGGCGTTACGGAGTGTCTTCGACCATGCGGGCCTCTTTTGCAGCGTATAATACGTTTGCAGAAGTCGATATTTTCTTTGAGAAGCTGGCGGTCGTTCGTCAGTTGCTTTCACAATAGCCTTGATTACAGGAGAAAACCGATGTTTTTGAATCGCGCGATCCGTCCCGAAGAAGTCCGCGCCAATCCAGAGTTAGCGGCGGCGTCGCAGAAAACGCTGGATATCGAAGAGATGAAAGAGGGTGTTATTCAGGCGCTTAAGACCGTCTACGATCCCGAAATTCCCGTTAATATCTACGAGTTAGGACTGATTTACGACTTGCAGATTGATGCGCAGGGGAATGTGGCGGTGCAGATGACGCTAACCGCACCGGGGTGTCCGGTGGCCAATGAGATGCCGGTCTGGGTCAGCAATGCGGTGAAAACGGTCGAGGGCGTGCAGGAAGTCGATGTACAGTTGGTTTGGGAGCCTTCTTGGACGCAAGAAATGATGTCTTTGAAGGCTAAACTCGAACTCAACCTTATGTAGGTTATTGATTTGAATGCGAATTTTTCCGAAAATTCGGCGGTTTTACTGGTTAAAACGCCGCTCGAACCGCCTCATCAACAACAACTTGAACAGGCGCTGAACTGGTTGCGCAGCGGGGGTTGGTCGTTGCAAACCCGCTGGATAGACCCACAGGACTCGCTTTCCGACTGGACGGCCCAGCAGCTCGATTTAGGGGAACGTTGCTTCATCAGTGCAGGGGAGGATGGATTTCATCAACGGGTGATTGAAGGATTATTGTTGCACGCCCAGAAAGCTGAAATTTCACCCGAATCCTTGCAGATTGGCCTGTTGCCACTGGGGGGACAGCAGGATGGGCTAAAAAACCTTGGCCAAGCGGATTTTGATACGGCAGTGCAGGCGATTTTGGGACGGCACACCCGATCAGTTGATGTATTGAAGGTGGTTTACGAGGAGACCATGGCATTTGCGTTGAGCCACCTTGAGATTTTTCATCCAACAAATTGGTGGGAGACGGGGGAATACGGCGAATTTGTGTCGTTGCAGTGGGAGGGTAGCCGTTTAGACCCTCGACCGATTAACCGACTTGTTGTGAGCAATGGAAGGTATTTTCGAGGTAAACCGTGGTTTTCGCACGCGATAGATGATGGCGAGATGGCCTTATGGCGGTGGTTCCCGCGAGGTCGAGCGGAGGCGTTGTGGTCGCAAGGATTAGCGTGGTGGGGGACACCGCGCCCGCATCATTCTTGGCAAGGCAAACGGGTTTTTTTACCGGAGACATCACCGCGCAAGATTGCTTTGGACGGCGTGATACGGGAATTAGCCTGGCGTGAAATCGCCGTGTGTACGCGGGCGGTGCAGATTTTTAGTCGGCGAACCGCGTTGGGGGCTTGGCAAGCGCAAGCGATTTAGGTATGTTCCCGCGCCTCGTTTTCGGGGACGTAGCTCAGTTGGGAGAGCGCGACAATCGCACTGTCGAGGTCAGGGGTTCGATTCCCCTCGTCTCCAATGTCGTTAAAGCTTAAAAACTTAACGGAATCGAGGTCAAAAGTACGCTGAGTGCCCGAAAAGTGAGCACCCATAACTCCCAAAAGCAAGGGAGCATCGTACTCTAAGCTCATACCTAATTATGAACTCCAGATGATAAGGCGCATTCTTGGGCGGGATGCTGAGACTTCAACAGTGCATGCACGCCATCAGTCGCAACCACCACAACCGTCGTCATCAGAACTCGAATCCGCACCATACCCCCCTTTGCTCGAAGAAATCGCCTGCAAACTCTCGTGGTACAGCGAACAGCGCCGTTCCCACCAACACGCCCAGTTAGCCTGCCAAGCGAACGGTGAAGTGGTACCGCCGGCAACAGGAACCCGCCGAACGGTTTTTGCAAAGTCCGCAAGAACCGCTTAAACAACGCCGGAATCCCCGTCCTTCAGGGCGGGGAGGATGTCAAAAGGTGCGCTATGAAGTGCTTGAACACCCGTCTTTGCATGACTTGCCGTTCAAAATCGAACTCAATGCACAGGGGCACATTGAAATGAGTCCTGCAAGTAATCTGCATTATCTATTGCAAACCCGCATTGCCTTTGAATTGCAACGCCTCTTGCCTAACGGTAGGGCGTTCACGGAATGAGGGGTGGGAAGAGCACTTTTAGCGAAGTGCCCATCCCCGACGCCCTAGGACGCCTACAGAACACGATTTCCGAACCTGCAAACGCCCTAGGCAGTTGAATAAATTAGGGTTCGCAAATTGCTTCCCCCTCTACTGGAAATTTGAAAAGCGAGGGCTCTGTACTAACTTGGAGTAACGAACTTTCTCCTGGTACTGTGAAGCAATTTCAATCTATGGAACCCAAAAATGAGCGCGATCAGTAGCGTAGTGAGTTTTGTATTGCGGCAGGCAATGCGAGAAGCGATTGGAAAGGCGGGGGAAGAGCTGAGCGGACGATTGAACCAACATTTTTCCGATTCGAGCCAAGCTCTCCCTATCGCAATCTGTAACGCTCATCAGAAAACTTTTCAGACATTACAACTGGCGGTCGGGCAGGCAACCTGGTGCGGTGCGATTGCAACATGGTTCACGCGAACAGAAGTGAAACAGTTCGCGGCTCAGATCGCCCAAGACTTCAGCGCCGACCAAAGAAAAGCCCTTCAAACCGAGTTGCGAAATGCCCTCGACAGTGTGCAATTGAAGCCCGTTCACGACGAAATTGCGCAAACGGCAACTCGTTGGAATCGTTACAGCGCCCCGAATGATTTGATTCACGGTGCGAAACAAGCCATTTCCGAACTCTGTAACGGGTTAAAGAACGATTTTCCGAAACTGGCGGTGCTGATTGCAAAACCCATCGATGATATTGGGACACCTCTGCTCATTGCCGTGTTTTCGTTCTACTTACGGCAGGAAATCGCGAACAACTCTCGGTTACAAGCAGATTGGCAACAGGACGCTCTGAACACGCTGTCTCGAGGACAGGCAGCAGGCTTGGAGACGCTTGGTCAGTTAATGCGGGACGAATCCGCAACGATTTGCGAGGCGCTGTTGGATGTGCGGGATGAAGTGCGTCAGGAACTTGCCCTATTGCGCGAAGAGATACGGAAAGAGTTCGACCGAGTGGAACAATGGGCCTCGGGATCGGTTCGGCCTCAGGACAGCAGAACATTTGTTCATCGGCGTTCTGAAATCGAAGCACTATTGCGGCGATACCGCGCTTTGCCCAATGAGGCTCGGCGCTTGCCCGAGATGTTGGATTTGATGGGGCGTCTGCTGCTGGGTACCGGAAACACGAAAGAGGCCGCCGCACAATTTGAGGAATTGGCCCAGGTGTCCACGGATCGTCACCAACAGGCGCAAGCGCGGTTTAATGCGTTTTGCACTCACTTGGAGGGGGCGCGTTATGAGGAAGCCCTGGCGGACTTGCAGGTGGCGATGGCCCTTGAGCCGCTGCGGTACGCACCGTGCGATCTGCGCAAATACGAGGTGAAGAAGGTTTTGGGCGCAGGGGGATTCGGTGTTGTCTATTTCGCGCAGCATAAGCTGCTGCACCAACCCAAGGTCATCAAAAATCTGTATCTGGAGGAACTGGGCCGCAGTGCAGAGGATGTCTTTCGGGAGGCGCGGATTCTGGCGAGCTTGCGGCATCCGTCGATTATGACGATAGACGACTGTGATTTTGCGGATGCGGAGGGTAAGCGGCCTTATTTGGTGATGCCGTGGTTTGAGAGTGTGTCGCTGAAGGAGGATTTGGGGCAGGTGAAATGGGATGCGGAGAGCGGGCGGGAACTGGCGCAGCAGATCGCTGAAGGAATGCAGGCGGCCCACAACGCGAATGTGCTGCATCGCGATCTGAAACCCGACAACATTTTGATTCAACGACGGGGCAAGCAATTTTCCGTTCAGATCATTGACTTTGGATTGGGAACGCAGGTGAGCGATACGACAAATCGTCATGCGAATACGGTGGTGGGGTCGGGATCGGCACTGGGGACGCAGGACTATGCGCCGCCAGAACAATTGGGGGTGCGGGCCGATGTGCCAATTGGTCCCTATTCGGATGTTTACAGCTTTGGGAGAACGATATTGCAAGTATTGTTTAGGACAGTCACCCCAACGCGGCGGCAGTGGCGGGAATTGGGGGATGAGAAACTGGCGGATTTATTGGACCGGTGCACTGACCCAGAGCCGCGTGAGCGCCCGCAAGATTTTGATGAGGTACTGGTGAAGTTGACGGGCAAACCGATGAGTACGGCGGTGCTGTTGAGGCGTGCAGAGCGTGGGAATGCAGACGCGCAGCACCAATTGGGCGACCGATACGAGGAAGGTAAAGAGGGGGTTGAGAAAGACGATGCTGAGGCGTTGAAGTGGTATCGCCTCGCCGCAGAGCAAGGACATCCAGGTGGGCAAGTGGGTTTAGGGGGTTTGTACTTACAAGGACGCGGCGTAGCGCAGGACGATGCTGAGGCGGTGAAGTGGGTTCGCCTCGCCGCAGAGCAAAAAAATGCGGACGCGCAGAACTACTTAGGCATGATGTACGCGGGCGGTCGGGGCGTAGCGCAGGACGATGCTGAGGCGGTGAAGTGGTATCGCCTCGCCG
>CAZTIH010000034.1:0-21861 GCA_964613675.1 uncultured Candidatus Competibacteraceae bacterium | reverse complement strand
CTTGGGGCGTCGATTACACCGCGATGCCCGACGGCAAGCGGTACATTGCGGCCATTAGTCATGATCAAAATCAACTTGTGGTTTGGGAGTTAAACGATCGTGTCGCCACAGAGATTGCCAGAGCCCCCACGGGCTATCATCCAGATGATGTGAAATGGGTGGATTGGAATGGCGACGGCGTGCCCAATGAGTTACTCGTCACGGTGGAGGGCGAAAGTCGGGTGGCGCTTTGGCGCTTCGAGGCTGGAACACTGTCCGAAATCGCCTCCGTAAATGTGCGCGTTCCCCCTCAAACGGTAAATGCGGCCGATTTGGATGGCGACGGGCGTCTCGATCTCGTATTGGGGCCATACCAAGGTCGCGAAGTCACGGTGCTGTTTAATGAGGGGGATTTTCAATTCACACCAATGGATTTGGCAGCGGCCCGCGATCCGATTCACCCCACCATCGTCGATTGGAATAACAACGGTCGCTTGGATGTGTTGTTTAGCAACTATGTCGATGGTGCGGTGCTGGTGTATCTCAACCAGGGGGCGCGTCAATTTGAAGTCCAGGTGCTGTCGCCTTCTGGGCCGGGGCGTCCGCGACGAGCGATTGCGGCTGATGTCAACGCCGATGGGCATTTGGATTTAGTGGTCCCCTTTGAAGCGGTTCCGCCGCCTTATCCGCCGGTAGCTTGGATCAAACTCAATGATGGACAGGGAAATGTGCCGCTTAATGAACCGGACGAAGAGATTTTCGGGCCAAAAATGGGGTTCAGCGATGTCGCGTGGTCTGATTCAGATCAGTTAATGGCACTTGCTATGTTTGATCGCATTGTGCTTGCAAAACGTTCTGAAGCAGGCGTTTGGGATCGTCGGCAGATTCTGCTAAATGCGTGGCCGATGCCGTTGAAGTTCGTCGATGCCGATGGCGATGGCCATGTGGATTTGCTCATTGGCTATTCGGCGGGCAAACAGGCCGTCATTTTGTGGGGACCTTTGTGGGAACAGGCCGAACCCGTAGAGGATGAAGTTTTGCCCGAAGAATCAACGCCTAAAATCGAGGACGCCCAGTGAGGCATGTAATAATTCTATCCGCGATGTTCTGCATGAGCACTGCAATAGCCCAACCGCCCCCTCAAGTATTAGCGCGAATCGCCGGTGAACCCATCACGATGCAGACGCTGCGCGAGTATGTGCGACTTTGGCCGCAGCTCGCAGGAACCTTGGCCGTACCAGTAACGGGGGTAAAACAGGTTCTCAATCAATACATCGAAGATCAGCTATTGATGTTAGAAGGCGAGCGGTTGGGCCTCGAACGACCGCCCCAAGGTGAAGGGGGTGACGCCGCTTATCTGAATACCTTGACGAATCGTCTAATCGAACCCTGTGCAGAACCAACAGCACTTGAGGGACGAGCGTTTTACGACGCCAACCCGATGCAGTTTTCGACACCGCCCTGGGTTCGATTAAGACGCCTGGGGTTGAAGTATGATGAAGAGAATCACAGCGCTTTGCAGGCAAAGTTGATTCAACTTCAAGATGAAATTGCAGAAGGGAAAATGAGCTTTGAAACGGCGGTTGCGACCTATTCAGAGGATGAGCTAACCAAAAATCGCCAGCACGGAGACTTGGGATTTATAGCCATCGATGTGGAAGACCCCGTGAGACAACTCCTTGCAACGGCGCCGATCAACGCGATTGTGGGACCAATCACCGATCAGGAATTGATTTCGCTGTATCAGATCACCGCACGTCGCGAGCCGATTCTTTCAGATTATGAAGCAGTGAAAGAGAAAGCGAGAGAAGCTGCATTTGTTGCGTGTCGTCGAGAAAACACGCGCGTAACTGTAGAGGCATTGAAACAGCGTTGGCCCGTCGAGATTCTGATTCCATAAACGGGAATTTCCAACAGCGCGACCGAGTCATTTTGATCTCGGTCGTCGTTTTCTGTACGCCGCTAGCACAATGGGAGAAATTTTTACGGCAATTAGCGACTTATGTCGTCGATTACCCGCATCATTTCATCCTAAATGTGGCGAATAATCATCGTGAGCACGCATTGGAGTGGTCGCGGGCGGTTTTGGAAATCGTGGGGGCTGTCGGGTTACCCGCGAATCTCACGGTAAAATTGCAGAACCATTATCAGAATCTAGGATATGGACGAGCCAATAATATTGCGGTGGCAACGACGCCATCCGATCATTTATTTGTCTGTAACACCGATCTGGAATTTGCATCTAGGTTGCTCCCTCCATTAACGGACAACATCGTGATCCCGTGCTTCAGAAATGCAACAGAAAAAACTACTTTGACGCGCCGTTACCCGTCGGTTTGGCATTTCTTATTGCGAGCAATCAATAGTCGGCGGCGCAACCAGATAAATAGCCTACAACTTGCAGAATACGAAATGCGCGATTTTACCGTTCCTTCCAAAGCCATTTTCAATGTGCCCATTTTCAGTGGATGTTGTTTTCTGGTTCCAACAGAGAAATTCGCGGCAATTGGCGGATTTTGGCCCCACTTTTTCCTTTACTTCGAGGATTTCGATTTGAGCTTGCGGTTTTTAGCGACGGAAAATTTCGTGAACCCCGATTGGGTGGTCGTTCATCGAGGGGGGCACACCGCGAATAAGCGCTGGCCTCACCTAGTCGCATTTGGTCAATCCATGATGCGTTTTTACTATCGACATGGGGTCAAGTGGTTCTGATGATGTCTGTAAATGCATTTGGGTTATTCTGGATTGCATTTCTGGTGGGTTTGATCGCTTTACAGATAGGCGTAAAGCTGGCTCACCGTTGGCAATATGGGCTTGATGTGCCAAATGACCGTTCGATGCACCGCGTGCCAATTCCACGCATTGGCGGAATTATCTTATTTGGGGCATTTATTCTGCTGTCGCTATGGCAGCAACCCGACATCTTCCAGAAACCATTTTGGGGGCTATTCATTCTAGTAATTGTCTGTTTTCTGGATGATTTAGGGAAAGTCGGCCTGTTTGAGAAGTTGCTTGCGCAATGTCTATTCGTACTCGGTCTGACCGAAACGACGCTTGATTACAGCAGTAGTTACCAGGGTGTGAGCAGCATAATTTTTTTTTGGGCCTTGTGTGGCTAATTAACGCAAGCAATTTTATCGACGGATTGGATGGGCTTTTGGCCAGCTTTGCCTTGATGGGCCTTGTGATTACCAGTGTACTTTTCCCTTTATCCGAAACGATGACGGCCATTCTTGGGGGATTACTGGTGAGTTTTCTCGTGCTGAATAAACCCGCAGCTAAACTTTACTTTGGCGATGTGGGATCGAATTTAGTGGGAGCGGCCTGGGTTTATCTGATTTATCAACACTTAAGCACGCCCACCCCACTCGATATTTGGCATTTATTGCTGTTATTTAGCCCTTTAGTGCTCGATGCGACGGCGACGCTCCTCGTCGGTCTTTCGATGGGGATTGCCTTTTGGCGACCTCACCGTCGTCATGGCTATCAGCGGTTAGCGCTTGCAAAAGGGGTAAAAGTCGCCCTAACGGTAGAACTAATATTAATGTGGGCGAGTGCGTTATGCGTTTTAGGACTGGTCGCGTGGTCATTTGAATGATGCGTAAATTATTATTACTGACAAAAATGAGTCACACGCTGCAAAAATTTTCTTTTCAAATCAAAGGAGTAATTGATTTTTTGCTTGTGGGAATGGCGTGGGGATTAGCTTTTATCTTTCGTTTTTCAGACCATTACGCATTGGGCGATCTGTTCAATTTTTCCCCCGGGGCAGAACACGCGATTTTTCTGCAGAACGGCCTATTTTTATTACCGATTCTGTTAGGGCTACACGTCGGCTATTACGGTTACTTTGGGATTTTCAGAACGGCGTGGCGCACATTTTCTATGCACGATGCCATCAAAATAGGGCAATTTTTAGCGACGGTAACCCTGTCGCTCGCCTTTGTTGCTTTTCTCATCAATCGAGCAGAAGGGTTGCCCCGTTCGGTATTCGTGATGTTTTTCTTCACCGCAGGCTTTCTGATGGTCGGATTTCGCGTTCTGCTCATTTATGGAGACAGTTTGTTAGCGAAATATCGGGTGAATGTTGCTTCTTCTGATGTACACCGAATTTTGTTGGTTGGTACGCGAAAATACTGTGATATTGCGGCGAAATCATTGAGTGAACCCACTAAGGTTCGTCTTGAAATCGTGGGGTTTGTCGATAAGCGACCGACGACAGATGTGGGGATTGGCACGCAAAAATTGCGATTTTTAGGCACTGTCACCGACTTTCCGAAGGTGCTTGCAGAATATCAAGTCGATCGCGTAGTGCTCATTCCGAATGATTTAGGGGCTGCATTATTGAGGCGCTTATCACGAGACTGTGCCGCGCAACAGACGCCGTTAATCAGTTGGCAAGAGCTGGCAAACTCTGAACACCATTTTCACGACTTTTTCCAAAAACCCTTAAATGGCGATGACGACATTGCGCAACTGATTGATTGTGCTTGGTTGCGGGGGAAAACGGTATTGGTGACGGGGGGGGGAGGGTCGATAGGCCGTGAGTTATGTCTGCAATTGGCCGCTCTACAGCCAGCAAAACTCATCGTTGTCGATCAATCAGAATCGGCTCTGTTTTTTTGCCAGCAATGGATTCGGGCAAAGTATCCGCAAGTGGTATCTGAATACTGTTTGCGAGATGTGCGAGATATGGAGAAATTGCGATTTATTTGGGAAAAACATCGTCCTCATCGCGTATTTCATGCGGCTGCATACAAGCATGTAGGTTTGTTAGAGCATCCGGACCATCTCGATATTGCATTTGAAAACAATCTATTAGGCACGATGAATGTCGTCGATCTGTCATTTGCTTATGGTTGTGAGAGCGTGACGGTGATTTCCACAGACAAGGCCGTTAATCCCCGCTGTGTGATGGGTATGACTAAGCGACTTGCCGAACAGTATTGTTATCAGAAGATCCAGACGCGCACTTCGGAATCGCGAACGAAAATTGCTGTGGTGCGATTCGGCAATGTGATTGATTCAGCGGGAAGTGTTATGCCCATTTTTCGGCAACAACTCCTCGATGGCGAGCCGCTAACCGTAACGCATCCAGAAGTAGAACGTTTCTTTATGACGATTGCAGAGGCATGTAATCTGATTCTGCTGGTCAATTATGAGAATCTTGAGCATCTGATTTATGTATTAGACATGGGAGAATCGGTCAAAATTCGCGACATCGCGGTTGATTTGATTAAACGCCATCGCGTTAAGTCGCATCCACATCTGCGGGTTCGGTATATCGGGTTGCGAGAAGGGGAAAAGCTAAGTGAGGATGTTTATGGAGCAAATGGAGGTTTGAAGCGTAGATTGGCAAACGGGCGCTTTGTGTTTCTCGAAAACGAGATATGAAGAGATAAACGAAAAGGGGCGCCCAAAAATGAGCACCCCGAATTTCAAATGAGCTGAAGACCAAATTAGGGTTGGCGAATAATGCCAGCGGTCAACCCAGAGAGTGTGGCTTGTTCGATGGTCACAGTGTGATCGCTGGTCGCGGTGTCGCTGGTATTGGTGAAACGGTACACACCCGACAAGCCAGCTAACGAAGCGGGCAAGGGGAAGTAGAGTACACGGGTGCTGAGTGAGTACCGAACCGTGGCAATGAAACGGCAGGTCGGTGAGTTGACATTGTTGGAATTAACACTGACGCAGTCCGTAGCATCATTTGGCGTCGTGTCAAACTCGACGGTGATGCGACCGTTTGGCGGAATCGTCGTGTTATTGGCGCCAGGAGCAACCAAAATGCGCACAACTCCAAAGCCGGGAACTTGCGTGGCGGGAAGAGAAACCACAGCCTGGGTGTTGTAGGTCGCGGGCAGACCAGCATTCCCTTTCAGTACAGGGCGGCCTGCATTGTAGGTGTATGCCGCGCGGAGTTCCTGCGCCCAATCAGGCGTGAACAGTGCGACGGTAGCGCAGGAGACGGCGGCAATCGCCATCGTGACTGCTTGGTTAATTTTTGTTGCCATGCGTTAATCCTCTTGATAAGCCTTAAAAATAGGGTTTATTGCAGTAATGATACCGAAAAACAAAAAAACAACAAGCGTTGCCCATAGTCGCTTGAATGATAACTCAAGCAATCCCGTGAAGCAAAAGACAAATAACCCAAGTAACAGTCCCTGTCCAAGGGCGTATAACTGCCCCTTTAATTCCGAAACAACGCGATAAATCGTTGAAAATAAAGTGATTAAAATCAGTAGCCATAAGATCAGCCCGATAATCCCCTGTTCACCTAAAATTTCCAAAAAAAGATTGTGTGCCCATGGGGTATGACGGTCATCCGTTGCGATCCACGGCGGTATATCGACTTGTTGTAAATAGGATAAATAGTAGGTACCAAAGGTGTGTAATCCGATACCCGTCAGTGGACGATCTAAAAACATTTGCCATGCCGCAACCCACAGTTCAATGCGGGCGTCGAGTTGAGTCGCAAATTTGAAAAATTTATCAGTGAGCGGCCAGCCTAATGTGCCATCAATCCCCAAAAATAGGCCGACCATCCCGCCCAGTCCCCATAGGAGTAGCCGATACTGCCCGCGCATCAGGGCCAGCCATGTGGCTAATATGCCTAATGCAATTAAGGTGATCCCCACTTGATAAATGACTAACACCCCGATGAGTAACGAGAAAATGGCGGTTGCATACCAAAATTGGTGGCGGGCAGTGAGGATGAGGGGAGTGACTAGGAGTGCAAGAATGACCAATAACGAAAGGTCATTGGGGACGACATAGAAAATTAACTGGGTCTCTCGAATCACTTCGGCAGGATGAAGCGTGAGATGTAAAAAACGCAGGTAAAACAGTTGGATAAGGGATAATAAGACGATTCCTAACAGCCATTTTAATCCCCCCAAGAGTTCTTCCAATGTCATGAGCGAGAAGGCGAAGAAAAGCGGTAAGCCGACGATTAATGCGCTGCTGGTTCTAAGGCCCTGAATGGGATGATTGGAAAAGACAATGGCTAGGCCGATTGAGCACAACCAGAGACCTAAGCAGATTACTCCCGGGTTGGAAAAGGTGAATTCGATCGGGTGGTTTTCGGTAAGTCCCCAGCGGTAGATGAGCAATAAACTCGCGATCACGATTAGGATTGTCGCGACATTGACCCAGGCGATTGGGGCGAGAAATAGGATCGCGCCTCCTCCTATTAAGGGCACCCGCCAGCACCAGTTGCCATGCCCTTCGACGGGAAAATGTGGGTCAATCATCGGATTTCTGTCGGGGTTGAGAACGGTAAAAATCGCATTCCAACATCGCTAATCGCTGGGTGAGTCGGCGCAAACGCTGTTCCTGCTTGGATTTTGCGATGTCCATCGTCAGCATTTTCACGAGGATTAATCCAATACTGACGATGAGCAGAAGGGTTGGGGGATATTGGATCCCTAATCTAATCGCGATCAGATCGACTAAACTGGGAAAAAGTCCAAATAGCAGAATAAAGAATGCGGTGATGATCCACCAAACCGCAAATGAACCGTGTAATTCGTCCCGCCGCACTAAGAATAAAATGATGCTCGCCAGTCCGATTCCGAGTAGTGCAGAGGTGAGCTGGTAAGAGAAAAGATACTCAATGCCAAATAGCGTGCCCATCTAGCGATGCCTTTTTGCAACACAAATCATCGTACTTTTGAGCATATACATCGCTACCACGAGCCATGAAGAAAAAATCTTGGATTTGCCATGCTGCCTACCGCGTATCTCCACACTGACTTCTTGGATATTGAGACGCCATTGTTTCAGAAAAATCAACACGCCGACATCTTGATAATCGAGCAAGGTCACTTGAGGACTGGCTAACGCCTTCATCGCGTTCGCATTATACCCGCGAAACCCCGAGGTAATGTCCTGAATCGTTAAGCGCGTCAACCAGCGAAAATACCGCCAAGCGATTTTGCGCAGCTGAGAGATGCGTTCTGGATGCGATCCGATAGTGACCTGTGCGATGTCTGAAACCAGCGGTGCAGTGAGCGCGTTCATGAACTGTGCGTCGTGTTGTCCATCGGCATCGAGCGTGACCACTCGGGTAAATCCGTGTCGTTGCGCGTAGCGGATCCCGGTTTGCAAGGCGCCCCATGCCCCTAACTGTACCGGGAGCGAGAGCACGACCGCGCCACAGACTTCTGCTAGGGTTTTTGTGCTATCTGAACTGGCATCATCGACGACGAAAATCATGTGAAAACCCATGATTTGCAGATGTTGAATAACTTCTTGAATCGTATCCGCTTCGTTGTGTGCGGGGATTACGACAGCGGTATCGGTTTTAACCATGGGGATTTACCGCGTCTGACGGTAATAACCGACGGATTGCATCGAAAAAGTGACGGCCATCAAATCGGCGGGCGTGGGTTTCACAAGCCGACCGCATGGCAAGAGCCGTCGCATGATCGAGTTGCAAGACTTTATCAGTAACTTGTTGAAATAAATCATTTTCATCGAGTAAATAACCCGTTTCGCCATCAAGAATGGTCTCGGCCAGTCCCCCGCCGTTGACCCCAATCACGGGTTTTCCAGCCGCCATTGACTCTACGGGAGAAATTCCGAAAGGTTCTGCTTTGGAGATGTAGATTGTTGCTGTACATCGACTGATTAGCGTGCGCATTTGTAGGCCATCGACCCATCCGAGAAATTGAATGTTTGGGGCATTGGAGGCGCTTCGCATGAGTTGTCGTCCCGCACTTCCCCAGCCAGCGACGAGCAGTGAGCGGTGAGGTAATTTCTTAAAGACTTCTATAATGAGATCTACCCGTTTGTGCGGTTCTAATCGGGCCGTGGACAAAAAATATCCATCTGAAGGTGACCAGTGAAACGCCTCCACTGCAACTGGTGGATAGATGATTTCGTGTACAGCAGTACCGCAAATTTGTTCTAATCTTTGGGCCGTATAACGAGAATTCGCCACGACTACACAGGGCGGCACCAGGGATTTTTCGTAGTCGTAACGCAGCCGCGTCGTGAACAGCGGAAGGGCTATTTGACCGATCAGCGATTGAGGGGTCTCTGCATAAGCGAATTCTGGAATACCGTGACAATAATAAATTTTTCGTTCTGCCTCTAACCGCAATAGCAGATCGTTCCCGTAGAAACCGCTTGCCAGAATCGTCGAATAACGGCGTTGCAGCGTATGTAGAAAGCGGTCGCGTAAACCGTATGCCAACATGAGGGGCAACAGTTTTGCTAAGTGATGGTGCCAAAGCGATTTTGAACGCCCCAAAGGGTCGGTTGAACGCGAATTTTGTTTGCCCAAAACGATTTCTAACGCGGTTAAGACTTCTGCATTCGGGATCGCTTGTGCCAATTGCTGCGTAACCAACTCGGCACCGCCGCGATGATGCAGATGGTCATAAAGGATGAGCGTGCGTTTCACCGAGAAGAACAGTGCCTAATTAAAAAATCCCAAGTCGCTAACCAAAAAGCGAAGAAATCGCGTTTCTGGCGCTGCAAAACGCCTAATTTTAAGGGTTTAATCAGTAGTCGCAACGCGAGGGTCAGGAGGAGCGCAAATGGCGTTTTTTGAGTCGCAGCAAACAGATAAGCACTGTAATTCTCAAAATACTGTCGGCAATAACGGGGCGGGGCGGTTTGGTGAATGAGTCGCGTCGAACCCGCCGTTTTGTGGAAAATAACGCCGCGACGATCGAGCTGGGCCGTCAACCTAAGCCGCTGAAATAAATCTATTTCTTCGCAATAAAGAAAGTAGCGCTCATCGAACAAGGTTTCGGGCGTCGATTCCGTTAGTGGAACCCACAGACTCGCCCCCGAAATATAATTCAGATGCACGGATTGTCTCGCTAATTGGCTTAAAGATTGGTTCCGCAACGGTTCGTAATTGATTGAAGTGTAAAAAAAATAGTGCCCCCCGCCTGCGTTGACTAACTGACCGACAAATTCGGTGGATAGGGTCGGGAATCCGTAAATCTGTCCTCCGTTCAGAGATTTTGGGGGATCATTGAAGAGCATTTCCGCAAGTGAATCCTCAATCAGACAATCGTTATTCAGAATCAAACAGGCGTGATACCGCTTTCGCTTCACCGCGACGGTAAACGCACGATTATTTCCCGCGCCATAACCTAAATTTTCGCGTTGAACGAGCAGCGTAACGGGGGTGTGTCGTTCTGAAACGGACTCATTAGAGGACGCTACAAGAGAAGCCTCTACGTGCCGAACGGTAAATTTCATGTCAAGTGAGAAGAGGTGAGAACAGATTTCTGCAAGTGAGTCATTGGTCGAGCCATTGTCGCATAGGATAAGGTCGATTTTCCGAGCATTGACCCACTTTGCGAGTTGTTTCAGATTCTGATTGGTATGCCAGAAGGTCTGCCAATTCAGAATAATTACGCAGAGCATAACGCGATTAAATCCACATCGTGTGCGAGAAAATGCGTCGTTCATGAGAGGGTTCTCCCTCGCCATGCTCCTTAAAAACCGCCATTCCATACAAATCATCCCGAAAATGCCAAAAAGCGCCCCGATAAACCTGGTTTTCGGCGATTACTCGCTGCTGCCAGTCGCTCAAAGATTCCTCTAAAATCGGCAGCGTTGCCCCAAAATAACTCGGCTGTTCTTCCTTAATGAGTCCTACCGAAAAGACTTTCTGATCTGTCACTTTAAGAAGTAACGACCATTTTTCAGATCCAGAGACATAAAAACCATAGCGCGGGGGCGTTTCTGGTAACCACCCCGAGATGCGCAACACTCGTTCGGGGATGGGAAAACTCATCAGATAACGGGTGATGTCATCGAATCGCTGCTGGCTTAAATAGTAGCTTTCGAGCTTATCTAAAAAATCGCTGACCTCCGTGTAACGCAGACTTTCTATGAGTTCTAAAATTTCGTCTGAAATGCTGTATAACTCCTCGTCCCGCGCCAAGTTAAGCGCACGCCAGGTCGCTAATTCCAGCGCCAAGCCGTTATCCCACGCATAGTCGATGTAGGCTGGGTTCGCATCGTGTCCGAAAGACTTCAAGATCGTCTTAAAGTCTGCCGCAAAACGATCGATGTCACGGCCATCAGCGTCGTAAGCGTACAAACTGCGGAGTTTGAGCATGGGATAACCAGTGAACAGAAAATGGAGAGGAATTGGGTTCAAGATTAGGATTTTTCGAATCGCAATTGAAGCCCCGTCCTTAGTGCATGGCTATAAAGTGTTATTTGCGGCGCGACCTCCGTAAAATGAGAATAATTACCCATCTTCATAATCGACAAAATCAAGGGGATTTCCGTGGAAGACCTCAATCTGCATTTCCGCACTATCGAAGAATTTATGGATCGCATCGCTATTTTGCGGAGGTATCTTTGACTTCGATACCCAAAAGGAACGCTATATCGAAGTGCTGCGAGAGTTAGAACAGCCTGATTTGTGGAACCATCCAGAACGAGCCCAAGTGCTGGGTAAAGAACGGGCTCAATTAGAAGGGGTTGTCGAGGGGATCGAACGACTCGACCATCAGTTGCAAGAAGCGAAAGATTTTCTGGAACTCGCAGCACTCGAAGGGGATGAGGGGATTTTAGCGAGTGTGGCTAAGGACTTAGGAACCTGTCAGCGACAAATCGAACAATTGGAGTTTCGGCGAATGTTCTCCGGAGAACTCGATCATAGCCATGCCTTTTTGGATGTGCAGTCGGGTTCGGGGGGAACGGAAGCGCAGGATTGGGCCGATATGCTGTTGCGGATGTATCTGAGATGGGGCGAACGGCGTGGTTTCAGAACGGAAATAGTCGATTATTCGCCGGGGGAAGTCGCGGGCATCAAAGGCGCAACGGTGCGGTTTGAAGGCGATTATGCTTACGGTTGGTTACGTACAGAAACCGGTGTGCATCGCCTAGTGCGAAAGTCGCCGTTCGATTCTGGAAATCGTCGCCATACCTCGTTTGCCGCTGTTTTTGTCGCCCCTGAAATCGACGACGAGATTGCCGTAGAGATCAACTCTGCTGATTTGCGGATTGACGTTTTTCGGGCCTCTGGAGCGGGGGGGCAGCATGTGAACCGAACCGAATCGGCGGTGCGCATCACCCATTTGCCAACCAATATCGTCGTGCAGTGCCAAAGCGAACGTTCACAGCATCAGAACAAAGATCGGGCAATGAAGCAGTTACAATCGAAGCTGTACGAAGTGGAGTTGCAGAAGCGCAAAAATCAGGCCCAGGCCGTTGAAGATACGAAAGCCGATATTGGTTGGGGGAGCCAAATTCGTTCTTATGTGCTTGACCAATCGCGTATTAAAGATTTGCGTACGGGGGTTGAAAACTCCAACACACAAGCCGTTTTAGACGGTGATTTAGATGATTTTATCGAAGCCAGCCTGAAAAGTGGATTCTAATCCGATGACCGATTCTCCTACAGAACACGATTCCGATGCGCGGGATGAAAACAAACTCATTGCGTTGCGACGGGAAAAACTTAAACACCTCAGAACCTTGGGAATCGCTTTCCCCAATGATTTTCGTCGAGAACATTGGGCGGACGATCTGCAAACGGCTTATCGCGATCACGATGCCGAATCTCTGAAAAACGCAGCTCTCGAAGTGACCGTGGCAGGACGAATCATGTTGCGGCGTATTATGGGCAAAGCGAGTTTTATTACTTTGCAAGATATGTCGGGCCAAATTCAGAGCTACATTCAACTCAACAGCGTTGGTGCCGAGATTTACGCGCAGTTCAAGGAATGGGATTTAGGCGACATCGTGGGTGTAAAAGGGACTTTATTTCGGACGAAAACCCAGGAACTGACCCTTCATGCGAATGAAATTCGGCTATTAACCAAGGCACTCCGTCCATTGCCCGATAAATTTCACGGATTGCAGGATCAAGAGATTCGCTATCGGCAACGTTATGTCGATTTGATCGCCAATGCCGAAACGCGCCAGACCTTCATCACTCGAAGTCGGATCGTTGCGGCCATCAGACAATTTCTGATCGACGAGCGATTTCTGGAAGTCGAAACCCCCATGATGCACCCGCTCCCTGGCGGCGCAGCGGCCAAACCCTTTGAAACTCATCACAACGCACTAGATATGCCCTTATTTTTGCGGATTGCCCCTGAGCTTTATTTGAAACGACTGGTGGTGGGGGGATTTGAGCGTGTGTTTGAGATTAACCGCAACTTCCGCAACGAGGGGTTGAGTACGCAACACAATCCCGAATTCACGATGTTGGAGTTCTATTGGGCTTACGCTGACTATCGCGATTTAATGGATTTTACAGAACGGCTGTTCAGGCATTTAGCGCAACAGGTACTGGGGCAGTATTTGTTGAAATATCAAAGTCATGAAATCGACCTCAGTCAACCCTTCAGACGGTTAACCATGCTCGACGCTATTTTGGAACAGAATCCGCAATGGCAACGGTCTCAATTAACCGACCTGTCCAGTCTTCGGGAACTATCTCAGCAATTGCATTTAGTCATTCATGGGAACGATGGTGTCGGTAAGTTGCAAACGGCGATTTTTGAAGAAACCGTTGAGTCCCAACTTATTCAACCCACTTTTATTACCGATTATCCGGCAGAAGTATCGCCCTTAGCCCGTCGTAATGACCAAAATCCCGAAATTACCGATCGCTTTGAGCTGTTTATTGTGGGGCGAGAGATTGCTAATGGATTTTCTGAGTTAAACGATTCAGAAGATCAAGCAGAACGGTTTCAGATGCAAGTCGCTGCCCGTTCCGCAGGGGATGATGAGGCGATGTACTACGATGCGGATTACATTCGTGCCCTCGAATACGGGATGCCTCCTACGGCTGGCGAGGGAATCGGTATAGATCGATTGGTCATGTTATTTACCAACGCTCCTTCTATTCGAGATGTGTTGTTGTTTCCTCAGATGCGCCCTGAGGTTTCTTAAAAACGGCAAACTTATCAATGACAGATGTGTGGGCAATGCGAACGAATCTCCTACTGAAAGCGTCAACTAATAGTCACAAGTCATTGGAGAATCATCGTGTTGCGATCAATTTCATTTACGGCATTCGCTGCATTTGCGACGGCCACAACGGCAATGGAACTGCCCGCAGATCACTGGAAATTCCGCGCACTATTGGACGGGAGCGAAATCGGCTTTCAGCGTTTTGATCTGCAAAACGGGGGGGGAGCGTTGCAGGTCAACAGCGAAGCCCAATTCGATGTGCGTTTCTTATTTATCAATGTTTACCGCTATCGCCACCGCCATACCGAACGCTGGCAGGATGGCTGTCTAGGGGAAATTCGTGCCCAAACCGATGATAATGGCAAGCAATTTGATCTGTTGGGAACGCTTCAGAACGACCGTTTTGTGTTGAATGTGAATGGGGTTGAACAGAATTTGCCTGCCTGCATTAAAACTTTTGCTTACTGGAATCCGAGTTTGGTTGCCCAGCCCCAAATCAATCTGCTTAACCCCCAGGATGGTCGATTTCTCAATGCAGAAGTTGAGTTTATCCGAGAAGAAACCCTGCCTTTGTTGGGGCAGCAGATCCCCGCACGACGCTATCGGTTACGTGCAGAAGAGTTAGATATTGAACTGTGGTATGCCCGCGATGACCGCCGTTGGTTGCGATTGGAAAGTCAAGTCGGCGGTTCGCGGCTCATATATGAGTTGGTTAACTAACTGATTTTTCGAGAATTGATCAGGTGATAGGGGCGTTTTTGGAGGCGCTGCCTTTCCAAAATTCCCTAAGCGAAAACCTGATCCGCATCCAAATCGCCCCTTATGTGGCCCTCGGCTGCCTGCCAGACTTTTCAGAAAGCACATTCGCGTTTTTTATCACCTTAACCGACCTAACGGAGGGGAGCGCATCATGCGTTTATCGACCGTAATGGGCCTGATCGCGCCAATACTGGTGCTGGCTTGGCTGGCCGGCAACAGTTCTAGCCCAAAGCATGGGGCGGGCGTGCTGGTATCGGAAGTACCGCAACAGATCAACCTCTCCAATCCGATTCCCTGGGTACACGGCGATTTCAGACTGACTCCGCGTGCCGACTTTGAACTGGAAGCACGGGTACTTTCCACTGCTCGGTATCGCTTTGATGCCGAAAGTGTCCTGTCACCCGTCGATTTCGCGCTCGGTTGGCAGAGGATGTCCGATAGCGAGGTTTTGCAAAACATTGATATTTCCCAACGCGGTCGGTTTTTCTACTGGTACAGCAGAGAACTACCGATTCCGATCCAAGAGATCATCAGATCCAGTGCAAATATGCACATGATCCCTGCTAATTCCGAGGTTGAACGCGAGTTGTTGAGCATCCCTAGAGATGCTGTAGTGCGCATTCGCGGTCGGTTAGTCGATGTGGATCATGTGTCGCGGAACTGGCGCTGGCGTACCTCGATGACCCGCACGGACACGGGGGCTGGTGCCTGTGAAATCGTGTGGGTCGAGTACATCCAACGAATTCTCTGATGTCTGCTTCTGATGGCGATGCTATTTGGTTGATTTATCGAATAACAGGGAAGGTCGTCGGCCTCGCGGCTTCGTAAAACAACGGCGCGCCGGGCGTGTAGAAACGGCTTAGTTCGCGCTTTAAATCGCTGTACAAATTGTCCACCCACAAGGGTAGGTCGTGACGCACTGGCCGATTCATCCGCCAACGAAAATCGTGAGGGGCCACAATGAGTTCTACATTCTCTAATCCCGTCCGATAGACCAGCGTAAAGAGTTCTTCAATGCCACGATCGCCAATCGCAATGCACCCTATAGAACTGCTTTTGCCGTGAATAAAAATATCCCCTCCAAGACGACTGCGATTTTCAAGACGGGCTTGTTGACGGTCGTGCGCATTCGGGTAATTCACTTCGAGGGAAAGATGAAAACTACTGTTGGGATTGAACGAAATTAGACGGTAAATCCCCTCTGGCACCTGGCGGTCGCCTTCCCGTAGCTTCGGCCCCGGTCGCCCACTGGCCCCCTCCATGCGAAATGTCCGAATGTAATGCCAACGTTCCCGCTCCCACGCCCATAGCTCCAATCGACGCTCCAATTTGAAGCCCAACAACGCGATTTGACGGGGAGGGTACTGTACCCCTGCCGTAACAAAATCGGGTCGCAAACGAGCCTCAGCAGCGGGGCCATAAAGGGAAATGACATCTTCAACGGTACGGGTTGCATAAGCACTGCTGAGGTAAAAAAAACAGCTTAAAATCAGTAAAAGTTTCATTAGCAGTCTAATCGCGGTAAAAAGTGTCGCGAATATCAAATCAATTAAGGCAAACGTTCCATGAATTCTCAGCAAACCACCGAAATTGAGGCAGCGGTTTTTCGCCAACTGATCCAGCATCTGCGCGACCATCCCGAAGTGCAAAACATTGATTTAATGAATTTGGCGAATTTTTGCCGTAACTGCCTCGCCAAATGGTACAAAGCTGCCGCCGAAACGCAGGGCATAGAAATGACTGAATTAGAAGCGAAAACCCTCGTTTACGGGATGCCCTACGATCAATGGAAGGCCCTGCATCAAGCCCCTGCCACGGCAGAACAAAAAGCGCAATTTCAAGCCGTTACGGGCCATTCTGCCGACTAAAATCATTAAAATTCGGGGAGTAATAAACTATGACCACCTTAGTTGACCGATTTGGGCGGCATGTGACGTATGTGCGGCTCTCCGTCACTGACCGTTGCGATTTTCGTTGCGTTTACTGCATGTCGGAGGACATGACATTTTTACCCCGCGCTCGCGTGTTAACCCTCGAAGAACTCGCCGCATTAGGACGGGCTTTCACCGATTTAGGCGTCAACAAAATTCGTATCACCGGGGGCGAACCCCTCGTCCGCAAAAATGTGCTTTGGTTATTTCAACAACTCGGTCAGCTTGAGGGGCTGAAAGAGCTGGTGACGACGACGAACGGTTCTCAATTACCCAAACTTGCCCATGCGCTCCGTGCTGCTGGCGTGAAGCGTCTGAACATTAGTCTCGACTCTCTAAATGCCGACCGTTTCAAGCAGCTCACCCGCGTTGGCGAACTCGACAAAGTGTTGCAGGGCATTGACGCGGCCCAAGATGCCGGCTTTGAAAACATCAAGTTGAACGCCGTGATTATGAAGAATCGCAATGACGACGAGGTGGTTTCGCTCGCCGAATTTGCTCTCCAACGCGGTATGGATATGTGTTACATCGAGGAGATGCCGTTGGGCGAAATTGGCGATCACGACCGCGCCGAAATGTTTTATTCGAGCGATGCCATTCGTGCCGATTTAGAACGCCATTTCACTTTGATTCCGACGACAGAAAATACCGGTGGACCAGCGCGTTATTTTCGCATCCCTGGGACTGAGTCGCGGATCGGGTTTATTTCGCCCCACAGCCACAATTTTTGCGACACCTGTAATCGGGTACGTGTGACGGTGGAAGGACGGCTACTATTGTGTTTGGGACAGGAGCATTCAGTGGATCTGCGGGCCGTGCTGCGCGCCCATCCAGGCGATCACGAACGCCTCAAACAAACCATCATCGAGGCGATGCAGATCAAACCCAAGGGACACGAATTTAATTTGCAAGCTCAACCCGTTTTGTTTCGCCACATGAGCGTGACCGGAGGCTAGGTACGAATACGGAATTAGCGTTGACGTAATTCGGCGAGCTGTTGTGCGGCCGCAATGTGCCCTTGGGTGGCGGCTTTTTCGTACCAGTACAACGCGGTCTCCGACGCAGTTTCTCCATCGCCTTGACTGGTGAAGTGACTGGCCAATGCAAATTGCGCTTGGTGATAACCGTTTTCAGCGGCCTTGCGAAGCCACTTCAAACCCTCATGACGATTCTTTGGCACACCCTCCCCCATGATAAAATGGCGGCTCAGGGTGTACTGCGCCCGCGCATTTCCGTGGTCGGCGGCATACTGCAACCAGTTGATTTGATTTAGACCCACAATCAATTGGCTCAACGCAAAGGCCGCCGTTGCATCTTCCTGAAAGGCCGCTTTTTCATACCAATCAATGGCTTGTCGTTCATCGTCGAAGGCGTATTGACATAACAAGCCCGCCAACCACTGGGCATGGCGGTCTCCTGCCGCTGCTGCTGCTAACCAACTCTCCCCGTCCGCATGGATGTGGAGCCATGCGTAAATGGGAGTGCGATCTAATGTGCGTCGTTCGGCGAAGACCTGACGCCAATCGTCTTGTTCGTCAAAGGTTTGCTCCCAAGAAAGGCGAGCAGCAAGGGCAAGGTCAGCATAGGACATGGTTGTGTTTCTAATCCGAAGCGCGGGAAGAATGCAGAGGTTCGTCGGAAAAATCCGCCCTATTTACCCCCGCTTCGAGTGTAAATAGCGGCAAATCGTTCGTTTCCAGAAACGCAGTGTAGGGCGCATGGGTGGGGGTAAGGTCGGCCAACCGATGAAGACGTTGGCGCACAGGGGTTGAGGCGTTTAATCCATCAACTCTTTGCGGGGTCGCTTCCCAAGGGCACGTTTGATAACCCTGCAAAATCATCAATCCACGAATTAACCCCTTGGGATCGTGGGTTAAGTGGGTCGCCAATGCGTCCGCTTGAAACACGAGGGCGTGCGTAGTGAAGGCACTGAGTTGAGTCACGAGCTTTGGCAGCAACACAAACCAAATAAGCGTTGGAAATGACATAAGCGGTGCGGAATATTTGGGCGTTTCAATTAGCCAGATGAAGAGTGCTAACAGGGCGATCAATTTAGCCAGTACGGCCAGTCCGCAAAATCCATTGAGAAAGACAAAATTTGGGGCTTTCAAAAGCGCAATTTCATGAGCCAATAAAGCGCCTAATTCACGCCATCTCAACAATCTCAATAGCGCGTCAGTGATAAAAATAGTCGGGCGTCCAAATACCGTTATCGTGATGACATTAAAATGCCGTGAAGGGACATAAAATAATCGAGGAACAGCGGTCAGATTAGCCCGTTGACTTAATTCGATAATTAGCCAATTCAATTGAGGTATGGGTTGCAAAGGGAGGGGGGATGCGTGAGAAAAATAACGCCATCTGCAAGCCACTAAGTAGGGGTAAACCAAGAAAAAAATGAGCGACCCGAGGACAAAAGTAAGCGTTCCCCAATGGCCTGCGATTAAGTAGCCACTGTAGCCAAATAGTCCTATAGCAAGCGTTAATCCGATGCCCAATCGTAAGCTGTAATTCGCTGCCTTCATTAGGCATTAATAAAACTTTGATTAACGCATTCATCGACGACTTGGGCGAGTTGGACAGCGTACTGTTGCGCTAATGAAAGATTTTCGGCTTCCACCATCACGCGAATAACTGGTTCTGTCCCCGATGGACGCAATAAAATGCGGCCCCGATGAGCTAATTCGGTCTCCATTAACGATACAGTTTGCAAAAGCTGAGGGTAATCGGCTAAACGGATTTTGCGCATTAACGGGACATTGCGCATCACTTGCGGATATTTAGTGACTTCAGCAGTTAATTCGGCTAATTCACGCTCCTGCGACACCAACGCGGCTAAAATCTGTAACGCCGAGATAATGCCATCTCCCGTCGTCGTTTTATCGAGACAAATCAAATGTCCCGAGTTCTCGCCTCCCCATTGAAGTCCCCGTTGAATGAGTTGTTCCAAGACGAAACGGTCGCCCACAGCAGCGCGATGCAAGCCGATGTTGCGCCGCTGCAACGCTTGTTCGAGGCCTAAATTGCTCATTTGCGTCCCGACCACCGCCGTCACCGGTTTTCCCGCCTGTTGTCGTGCCGTCGCGATCACGAATAACAGATCATCGCCATCAAAGGTGCGTCCGTGACGATCCACCATGAGCAATCGGTCGCCGTCCCCGTCGAAGGCAATCCCCAAATCCGCCTGTTGCGCTTGCACGGCCGCAATTAAGGCGGCGGGCTGCGTCGAACCATAACCTAAATTGATATTCAGCCCGTCGGGGTGTACGCCAATGGCATGAACTTTGGCCCCCAACTCCGTAAACACATGGGGCGCGATGTGGTAAGTCGCACCGTGAGCACAGTCCACCACCAGCTTTAATCCACTTAAATCCGTCTGATGGTTCACTGTTCCCTTGCAAAATTCGATGTAACGCCCGGGGGCATCGTGAATGCGTTCGGCGCGGCCAATATGCGCGGGATTGCAGAGGGTCAGCGGCGCCGCGAGGGCCGTTTCAATGGCTATTTCCTGGGCATCGGGCAACTTCATGCCATCCGCGCCGAAGAGTTTCACGCCATTATCGTGATGGGGATTGTGCGACGCGCTAATCACGACGCCCGCCGCGCCGTGGAGGGTGCGGGTGAGATAAGCAATCGCCGGCGTGGGCATTGGGCCAAGTAACGCGACATTCATGCCCGCAGCGGCCAGTCCCGCCTCTATCGCCGATTCAAACATGTAATTTGAGAGGCGCGTATCCTTACCAATCAAGACTTTACGGCGCGGTGCGGTTTGTAATGCGGTGCCGATGGCAAAGCCGAGTTTCAGCATAAATTCGGGCGTAATCGGGGCCTCTCCAACCCGTCCGCGAATGCCGTCAGTGCCAAAATATTGGCGAGAATCGGTCATAAATCACCTGTTTTCGGTTTCTTTTGAGTAAATCGGGCGAACCTTTTGGATGCCATCGAGTTGTTTAAGGGCCACGAGCAACTGCGTATTCAGACGCAATCGGTCGCGCAACTGCAACACCGCCTTTGCGTAATCATTTTGATACCGCAGTCGTACCGCGCAACCGTCCGGGGTCCAATGGGGTTGCAGCAGTTCGCGCAGCTTTTGGGGCAGCTCGACGGGCGGTGTTGGGCACAAAATGAGGTTGATTCGGGGAACCGTTGCCAAAAAATCGTCTAACATTTTGATTTGCTTGATAAAAAAATCGGGTCGTTGGGTATAACTGTCTTTTTTAATTTCTCCCTTGAGAATGACGACCCGCCCTGCCGTTAAGGTCGTGCTTTCAAAACAATCCGCATTTAAGCGCAATTCGGCTTGGGTACAGGCATCACTGACCGTAATGAATGCCATTTTACGGCCCTGTTTATCGGTTTTGGGGCGAATATCGGTCAATAGCGCCGCAACAGAGACGGTTTTAGGGAAACTTTGGGGATTTAAGACTTGCTGTAAGGAATAATCGGTTAATTCTTTCAGTTCCTCAGAAAATTGATCCAAAGGGTGACCTGATAGAAATAATCCCAAAGCACTTTGTTCGTTTTGTAGGCGTTCGAGTAAGGAATTTTCGGGATAGGGCTTGAGTTCGGGTTGTAGGACGGCGGTTTCTTCTCCGAAGAGACTCACTTGGTGGCGGTTTTGGCGCGCTTTTTCGGCGTAGTTCAGCGCACTTTCAAGGCCATGAAACAGGGTCGGACGATTGAGCTGAAACTCATCAAACGCCCCCGCGTAAACGAGTCCTTCGAGGGTACGGCGCGTGATTTTGCGACTATCCAAGCGGCGACAAAAATCAAATAAATCCTTAAAAGGCCCGTTTTTTTCCCGTTCTCGCACGATGAGCGTGGCGGGTTCTTCCCCCATCCCCTTAATCGCCCCGAGGCCATAGCGAATGGTTTTCGGGTCCACGGCAAAAAAAGGGTACTGCGAAACGTTCACCGAGGGCGGCAAAAGGGTGAGTTTGAGGCGACGACAGTCCTCCACCGCTACCATCACCTTGTCCGTCTTATCCATATCGGACGACAGCACGGCGGCCATAAAATCGGCTTTGTAATGCGCTTTTAGCCACGCCGTTTGGTAGGTCAACACTGCGTAGGCTGCTGAGTGGGATTTGTTAAAGCCGTAGCCAGCAAATTTCTCCATCAAGTCAAAAATTTCATTGGCGACCGTGCTGTCCACGCCAAACTTTTGCGCGCCGTCGTTAAAAATCTGGCGCTGTTTTGCCATTTCCTCGGGTTTTTTCTTCCCCATCGCCCGCCGCAGCAAATCCGCCCCGCCAAGACTGTAGCCCGCCAGCACCTGGGCGATTTGCAT
>CAZTIH010000033.1:0-22176 GCA_964613675.1 uncultured Candidatus Competibacteraceae bacterium | reverse complement strand
TTGCCCAGCAGGCAGAATCGGTGAGCTTGGGGCAGACTTTAGAGATACCTTTAACCCCCAACGGGGCCACGGCCACAGAAGTGCAACAGCTCACCCTGGCTTTAGACCGACTGCGATTGAGTGTAAAGAAGGCTTTAGAAAAAGCGGATCGCCAACGTCTTTAGCCATTGTCTTTCCCTTTCCCTTTCCTTGTTTAAGTGAGCATTGAAATGTCTGAACTTGCGTCGTCATCTCTCGAACACCATCCCTACAGTGATTTTCTCAACACCGTTCGCGAGTTAAATACTCAGGAGCGCACGGGAACCCTTTTCGTCACCACCGACGATCATCATTCAGTACGCATCATGTTCATCCAAGGCGAGATTGTGGACTGCTATTACGGGCATCGTCGCGGGATAGAAGCCCTCGAAAATCTGAATAATGCCCCCAACTGTCGCTATCGGTTTGCAGAGGGCTTATTTGTGAAGGGGGGGAGCAAAAACGAGCAACTTCCGCCGACTGACGCCCTATTGGTGTTACTGACGCGCTTTGGCAACGATGAAGGGAGCATCACAGGCACGGGGTCAGTGCGTTCGCACAATGTCACTCTGCTAACCGACGCGGTGAAGGTCGTAAACGAAGTGTTTACCTACTATGTCGGGCCCTTCGCAACGGTACTCGTGCGAGATGCGTTGCGATTACGGCCTATTCGTCAACCCAGCGATTTGTTGCGTTTGCTCGAACAGCTCGAAAATGAACTCGATACGCCCGTGCAGCGCCGTCAATTCCGCGATGTCGCCCAACAAAAGTTGCAAGCGAAGGGCTTTTTACAGAAAACGGCAGCGTAAAGCGGGAGCCTGGGGAATGCTCAGTACACTTTTGCGCGGCGATACCTCGTTGATGTTGGCCATGGACCAATACGAACTCACGATGGCATACAGCTTCTGGAAAAACGGGATGAGTGCGCAGGAAGCGGTCTTTCACATGTTTTTTCGCCGCATCCCATTTAATGGCGGCTTCGTGGTGAACGCAGGGTTAGGCAACCTCATCGAGGTTTTCGAGCAATTTCGGTTTTCTACGGACGACCTCAGCTATCTAGCGACCCTCAAGGATCGTGCCGGCGGGACATTATTTGAGGACGGTTTCCTAAAACACCTTGAAACCCTGCGCTTTGAATGCGATGTCGATGCCATTCCCGAAGGTAGCTTGGTCTTTCCCAACGAACCCATTTTGCGCGTCGTCGGGCCGATTTTGCAGGCACAGCTCATCGAAAGCATTTTGCTCAATACGATTAACTTTCAAAGTCTAATTGCGACTAAGGCTGCCCGTATCTGCGTTGCGGCACAGAACGATTCCGTAATTGATTTTGGATTGCGACGTGCCCAGGGCATGGACGGCGCGTTATCCGCGACGCGGGCTGCATTTATTGGGGGCTGTGCGGGAACCTCGAATGTGTTGGCGGGCAAATTATTGGGGATTCCCGTGGTGGGGACGCACGCCCATAGCTGGGTCATGGCCTTTGAGGAGGAACGGGCGGCGTTTCGAGCCTTTGCGGCCGCATTGCCCAACAACTGCGTGTTTCTCGTGGACACCTACGGAACGGAAAGCGGTATCCGTAACGCCATTCAGATCGGGCACGAGTTACGTCAACAGGGCTATGAAATGGTGGGTGTGCGCTTGGACAGTGGGGATTTAGCCTACTTTTCCAAACTCGCCCGCCAACTGCTCGATGAAGCGGGTTTCCCCAATGCGTTGGTGATGGCGAGCAATGAATTGGATGAATACGTTATCGCCAGTCTGAAGCGTCAGGGCGCTCCCCTCAACGCTTGGGGCGTGGGCACAAAATTGATCACGGCCTACGACGATCCAGCGCTCTCGGGCGTGTACAAACTGACGGCGATTCGCAACCCCGGAGAACCGTGGCGTTATAAATTAAAGCTGTCAGAACAAAAGGCTAAAATGAGCGTCCCGGGCGTGTTACAGGTGCAGCGGTTTTACGATGCCAACGATCACATGATGGCCGATGCAGTGGTGGACGAATCCCACGATAATCAACAGCTTTCGTTGATCGTCGATCCTAATGACAACACGCGGCAGAAGAAGCTGACCAAAGCCGTCCGCCACGAATCGCTTTTGCAACCCGTATTTCGCAAGGGGAAACAGATCGGTAAACGGCCCTCATTAATGGAAATCAAGGCGCGGCTTAAACAGCAGCTCGTCCATCTGCACGAAAGCCATTTGCGATTTGAGTATCCGCATCTCTACCCCGTGGGATTGAGCCCCACGCTCAACGAGTTGCGTGACAACATGATTCGTGCCGAAAGAGAGCGCCTGAACGAGGGATAAGCGGCCAAAGTTCCCTGAAGTGAGGGGAGCGATGCCGAAACTTAAGCGCAAATCTGGGATACACTCGCGAGCTTTTTGACGATTGAGGGCGCACACGGTGACTTTGGGGTTATTGGGATTGGGGCCCTTAGCGCCCCCGTTCAACTATATTTTGCAACAGGTAGGGTTCCAAAGTTGGCAAGCGGATGACTGGGAAACCACCTTGAATTTTCTCACCCAATCCCCTGCGCAAGCCTTTTTATTGGGCGGTCAAATGGAAGGATTGGACGATTTAGCGGTATGTGTTCAGCTTCGCCAGTCATTCGACGATAGTCCCCCCCCCCTCATACAAGTTGTTTCGCAACTAGAGCATCTGTCAGGCAACTATCTGCTGGATATGTATCGAGCGGGCATCAGTGACTTTCTCATTTGGCCCGCGCCGACGGCCTTAATTGGGCACCGGTTGCGGCAAATCATGCGTTATCACGACATCGCCCGTTCGTTAAGAGAAAGCGAGCGCCGTTATCAAAGTCTTCTGCGGATCATTCCCGATGCCTTTGCCCAGGTCGATGACCAAGGGATTGTGCAGTGGAGCAAAGCCGATGACCTGGAACAAACCCCCTTTGTGCAGGGCCAGTCCATTCAAAAATTGACGCCGCAACAGCCCAATTGGTTTGCGACCGCGTGCCAACAGAGCTGTCAAGAGCAGTTGCCTCAACTCGGTGAAGGCCAGCAAACGACCCAAAGTGGTTTACAGGAATGGGCGTTGCGACTGGGAGAAAATCCAGGACAGGGGTGGTGGGTGTGGGCGCGAAACGAAAGTCAACAGCGTCAAATGACAACTCAGTTGCAGTACGCCCGCTATTACGATTCGCTGACGGGTTTACCCAATTACGCGCTGTTTCAAGAACAATTTTCGTGGATGTTGGGGCTCGCGAGATTCAACCGACGGGGCCTGGGATTGGTGCTGCTGCAACCTCAACACATTCGGCGTCGGCGTCGTGAACAGGGGTATAAAGTGACTGAACAGGCGTTACGTAAGTGGGCCATCCAAATCAGTCAGCAGCTCCACGCAAAACGCCGTCAAGAGGAGCTAACCCAAGCCTTTTTAGCCCGTTGTGGTGAGGATTTGTTTGGGGTGCTGTGGCCAGACTTGACCCATCGTGGGGAGTTGGACGCCCTTGCCGATACCCTCCAACGCGACAATGTGCTGCAAATTCAATCTGCATTGGCGTGGACTTTGGAGGTGAGCGTGGCCAGCTATCCCCATGACGGTGACCGAGAAGAGATGCTCTTTGACTTCGCTTTACGAAACTTGGAGCTCTAAATCACGGCGGCGATGTTGCGTTGCCCACAGTGCGGCATAACGACCCGATTGCGCTAACAACGCTTCGTGATGGCCCCGTTCCACAATTTCACCTTGTTCTAGCACCAAAATCTCGTCCGCATCGACGATGGTCGAGAGACGATGAGCGATCACTAATGCCGTTCGCCCCTGTCGTAGCTGCCTCAGATTTTGTTGAATGGTTTTTTCTGTCTGCGAATCGAGGGCAGAAGTCGCTTCGTCAAAGATGAGAATCGACGGATTTTTGAGGATGGTGCGGGCAATGGCGACCCGTTGTTTTTCTCCCCCGGACAACTTCAAACCGCGTTCCCCCACCTTCGTTTGATAGCCATCGGGCAAGCGTTCGATAAACGGGTGGAGTTCGGCAAGACGCGCCGCTTCTTCAATTTCATCGGCGAGGGCATCGGGGCGACCGTAAGCGATGTTGTAGTACAGCGTATCGTTGAACAGCACCGTGTCCTGCGGCACCACGCCAATGTGACGACGCAGACTAGCCTGTGTAACCGTCCGAATATCTTGATCGTCGATCAGAATAGCGCCGTCCTCCACATCGTAGAAACGGTAAAGCAATCGAGCCACCGTAGATTTTCCCGATCCCGTAGTCCCAACAATCGCCGTAGTTTTGCCCCCGGGAATGGTGAAATTGAGATTGCGCAAAACCGAACGCCGTTCATCGTAAGAAAAGTGCACATTCTGAAAGGTCACGGTCGCGTTCTGAATGACGATTTCTGGAGCATCAGGCTCATCGGCGACGGTAATTTTGGCATTTAATAATTTGAACAATTCTTCGATGTCCACGAGGCTCTGCTTAACAATGCGGTACAGCATTCCAAAGCCATTTAGGGGCTGATAGAGCTGAATTAAGTAGGTGTTGATGAGCACAAAATCCCCCAGCGTCATCGTGCCCTGTTGGATGCCAACCGCCGCCCAATACATGATGAGGGACGCGCCCATCGCAATAATCGCCCCCTGTCCGATATTCAACACGGCGAGGGATTGTTTACTGCGAATGTGAGCCTGTTCGTAGGCGATTAAAGCGCGGTCAAGTCGTTGATTTTCGTGCTGTTCGTTGCCGAAATACTTCACGGTTTCGTAGTTCAACAACGCGTCGATGGCTTTGGTATACGCGACTTGATCGGCTTCGTTCATTTGGCGCAATAGCGGGGAACGCCATTCCGTAATCGCCGCTGTAAACACCATATAACCTCCCAAAATCAACAATGTGGTTGCTGCAAATGGCCACGGAAATAGCCAGATAAAAATCGCAGTCACCAGGGCAATTTCGAGAATCGTCGGGAAAATGTAGAGCAGGAGATAGCTACACAGCGAGTCAATCGCTTTTGTGCCCCGTTCTACATTGCGGGTCAGGCCCCCGGTTTGGCGTTCGAGATGGAACGACAGGGACAGTCGATGGAGATGGGTGAAAACTTGGGACGAAACCCGACGAATCGCTCGTGCCGTCACGCGAATGAAGACGAGATCGCGCAGTTCTCCAAAAAGTAACCCCGCCACCCGCGCCAGGCCGTAACCCAGAATGGCTAGCAGAGGCAAGTAAATGAGGTCGTCGGTCAAGGCGTCGATGGCCCATTTGTAGAACAGCGGCACCGAAACCACCGCCCCTTTAGCGAGGAGCAGACAGCCAAGCGCAAGGGCAAGTCGGGTTTTGATCGCGAGTTCTTGATGGGGCCACAGAAAGGGCCAGAGCTGGCGAATTACGTGTAAATCATTGAATTTAAAGGGTCTGGAAGGAGGAGGTGCCGTTCGCATAAAAGTCTCGATTATAATTTCAGACTTTTTAGACCACGATTAAATGAAATCGCTGGCGATACACCTCATCCCTCAATGCCTAACGGTAAGTTGGTGGGGAGCTTAGGCGCGTTATCCATCAACGACGCCACCGGATACGCACAATAATCCGCCGCATACAACGCGCTCGGTCGATGATTACCACTCCACCCCACCCCCCCAAACGGCGCTCGGCTGCTCGCCCCCGTCAACGGACGGTTCCAATTCACGACGCCCGCCCGAATCTGTTGCGAAAATTCGTTCCACAACGTCGCATTATCCGAAATCAACCCCGCACTCAGCCCAAAGCGCGTTTGGTTGGCACACCGAATGGCCGTCGCAAAATTGGGGACGCGAATGAGTTGTAACAACGGCCCAAACGCCTCTTCATCGGGAATCGTCAGGCCCGTCACCTCTATTAAGCCCGGTCGCAAAAACGGGGCATCGTCGCTTGTACACCGCGTCATCAGGCGCAACGGCCGTGCCCCCAAATCGAGCCATTGTTGTTGTTGCGCGAGGAGGGATTGCGCCGCTTGCTGATGAATCACAGGGCCCATGAAAGGGGGGGGATCCGCGTCCCACGGGCCGACCCGAAGGCGATCCATCCATTGCAGGAGCTGCGCGACAAATGCTTGCCCCGTTTCGTCGTCCGCGACAATCAAGCGTCGTGCACAGGTACACCGCTGTCCCGCACTCAAAAACGCCGACTGCACCACGAGTAAGGCGGCAGCCGATAAGTCATTGGTTTCCCAAACGATTAACGGATTGTTGCCGCCCATTTCGAGGGCTAACAACACCTCGGGACGCCCAGCAAACTGTCGATGAAGCTGTACTCCCGTCGTATAGCTTCCCGTGAACAATAGGCCGTCGATGTCGCTATTGGCCAACGCCACACCGGTGTCACGCCCGCCCTGCACCAAGTTCAAAACCCCGTTGGGCACGCCCGCCCGCTGCCACGCCCGCACCATCCACTCCCCCACCGCCGGCGTCACTTCGCTGGGTTTGAACACTAGGGTGTTCCCCGCCAGCAAGGCCGGGACGATGTGGCCGTTGGGGAGATGCCCGGGAAAGTTATAAGGCCCCAGCACGGCGAGAACCCCGTGAGGTCGGTGAACCAGGCGTGCTGTCGCTTCTGCTACTGCCTCAACGGTTTCACCAGAACGGGCGTGGTAAGCCATGGCCGAAACGGTCACCTTGTTAATCATCGACGTGACTTCTGTAAGCGACTCCCAACGCGGCTTTCCCACCTCTCGACTGATCAACGCCGCCAATTCCTCCCGATGGGCCTCAAGTTCGGCCACAAACCCCTGGGCGATGGCAAATCGTTGCTCGAAAGACAGGGCAGCCCACCCCGAAAACGCTGTCCGTGCTGCGTGTACGGCAGCCTCCACCTGGTCGCGACTGGCGCTGTTGCCCCACCACACCGTTTGGTCGTCTGCGGGATTGACGGACGAGAAGGGTTCGCTTTTCCCCGTCAACCACTGATCGCCAATAAACAAACTCATTGATATACCTCATAAATTTCGGGATCTAATCCCCACCCGCTAGACATCGCGTGGATCCCCTCACAACGGTGCGATATGAACCGTCGCCCCGACTTCGAGATGGAGTTGTCGCGCTAATTCCCATGACAGCCCAATTTGTCGAAACCCGGTACGCCGAATTTGGGCAGTTGCCATACGCTGTTGGTGCGCCACCATGAACCAATCTCCCTCCGTGACCTGATCCATCAGCACCGTCACCGTAAGCGCTCGGGTGTCGCGCAGGGTCGCAATATTGGTCAACGGACACTGTAGCGTTGGCCCTGCATCAAACACATCGACACTCCCCTCAAACCGAAATCCCTCGTTTTCCAACAACCGACGGGCGGGCGTGGTGTGCGGATGGGTCTGACCGACGACCGCTTGGGCCGCCGCAGGCAACAAACACAAGTAAATGGGGTGTTTGGGCATTAAATCGGCGATGAATTGGTGATGCCCTAATGCGCTGAGCCGATCGGCTTCGACATATTCCATCCCCAAAAAATGTCGCCCCACCGCCTCCCAAAAAGGCGAGTCGTGGCCCGCGTTCACCACACCGCGCAGTTCGGCAATGACGGTTGCACCAAAGCGTTCGGGGTGTTGCGCCATGAACAAAAAGCGGCACTTAGACAAAAATCGTCCTAAATGGTCACGGCGATAGTCGGGTTGGAGATAGAGCATCCCGAGTTCAGAGGCCCCCCGAAAATCATCTACCATCTGGAGCACCTGAAGCGGTTGATAGTGATCGAGTTCGCGGGACGTATTGACGAGATTCAACCACCGAAAAGTGTAAAACGGTCGCTGTAATCCAACCGTCGCTACAATCGCCGCCGTCCCCACCACGCGCTGTTGCTGAAGATCTTCCAACACAAACACATACAGTTCATCGCCCGGTACGGTGGGAGTCACTGCAAAACTGTGTTGAGAACGCTCAATTTTGTCGCGCAAACGGATCTCGTCGGCGGGGAGATTGGTCATTCCCGCGCCCGCATTGACCGCCAATGCCATCAAATCCGCCAAATCCGACGGCGCGACGGGCCGAATGACCATATGCGGCAACATTCTTCTCCGCCTCCCTACGAACGCACGGCGCGTTCAAAACCCCGCGTGATGCGCTGGAGGGCGTCGTCGAGGTCGGTGTCGTTTAGGTTGAGGGGGGGCAGGAACCGCAGGACATTGGGGCCGGCCTGCAAAATAAGGACACCTTCTTCGAGACACGCATCGAGGAAACGGGGCGCTTGGTTCGCAAACGGGGCTTGTAATACCCCGCCTAACATCAAACCTTGTCCACGCACCTCAGCGAACAATCCAAGGCGCTCGCCGATTTCGACGAGAAATTGCCGCAATTTTTCCCCTTGTTGACGGACATTTGCGAGCAATTCGGGATGGTTAATTTTACGCACCGCCGCTAACGCCACCGCACACGCTACGGGATTGCCCCCAAATGTCGTGCCGTGGGTACCCGGTTGCAGGACGGCCGCAATGGATTCCTTGGCGAGGAGCGCACCGATGGGCAGTCCCCCCCCGAGGGCCTTGGCCGTCGTCACGATGTCGGGTTCGATACCCGCCCAAGCGTGGGCCCAAAAATGCCCGGTTCGCCCCATCCCACATTGAATTTCGTCGCTGATGAGCAACACATTGAACTCGGTGCAGAGCTGACGGAGGGCGGCGAGATAACCCGGTTGAGCGGGTAATACGCCCCCTTCACCTTGAATGGGTTCGACGATGACCGCGCAGGTGGTGCCTTCTGCGAGACGCGGACGGAGGGCGTCGATGTCGTTGTAAGGACAGTAATGAAACCCCCCCGGTAGGGGATCGAATCCTTCGTGGTACTTAGGTTGGGCGGTGGCGGTCACCGTGGCGAGGGTACGACCGTGGAACGACCCTTCAAAGGAGATTATGTCGCGCTGAAGGGGATCGAGATGGAGACTGGCATATTTGCGGGCGAGCTTGATGGCCGCTTCATTGGCTTCGGCGCCGGAATTACAGAAAAACACCCGTTGCCCACAACACGATTCGACGAGGGCATGGGCCAGTTCGATGGCGGGTTGGCTGTAATAGATATTGCTGACATGCCAAAGGCGTTGGCTTTGCGCGACGAGAGCCGCCATAAGATCGGGATCTTGATGACCCAATGAGGTCACGCTAATGCCCGTACCAAAGTCGATAAACTCCCGCCCGCTCATGTCCCACACGCGACTGCCCCGTCCGTGAGTCAATACCAGAGGTTTTTGGGCGTAATTGGGGAAAAAAGACCGTTTGGCCTGCTGGATGTAGTCATCAGGCGTTTGAAAAGCGGTGGTCATAGCGAGTTACCGAAAAAATTTTGCGTTGCGATAAGCGTAAACAATCTGCGGTCACGGTGTAATCTCTGGAATAGTCGTCGATGGGCTTCACCCTCCAACCATTGACGACGCAAACCCTTGCATCCTTAAAATCCCCCGTTGATTTCTCAAACCCATAAAGGCCAACAAAATGAGCGAGTTACGCCAACTATTTCTCGACACGATGGCCAATTTAGCCCAAAGCGTCACTGTGGTGACCAGCGATGGCGTGGCCGGCAAAACGGGGTTGACGGTGAGTGCGATGACTTCGGTTTCCGCCGATCCCCCGTTGTTATTGGTGTGCATCAACCGCAAAAGCAATGCAGCCGACATTATCTCGGAAAATCAATGCTTTGCTGTCAATGTCCTGGATCAAGACGCAGCGTTTATTTCAGATTTATTTGCGGGGTATCGAGCACAAGACTATCCCGACCCCTTTGCATGTAACCCGTGGATGCCCTTGCCCAGTGGTTCGCCGAGTCTGGTAGAAGCCTTGGCCCGCTTTGATTGCACGATCGAACAGTTCATGGATGTAGGCAGCCATCGAATTTTTATTGGTCGCGTTAATCTTGTGCTCCCGGGGACGGGTCAACCCTTGCTTTATTACCAACGTCGTTATGGCTGTTTTCAGGCATCTTCCTGAAGAGCAAACCACTCGTCGAGCTTTGCCCTTGCGTCATCCACGCCCGATTTTTCAAGCGCGGAAAACAATTGGGCACTGGCAAAAGGGCAGTCGCGTTGCACTTGTAATAAAGCGTTTTGGGCCGCCCCACGACTCAATTTATCGGCTTTTGTTACAAGTAAATGCACTTTTAACCGTCGATGTTGACAGTAATCGAGCATTTGTCGATCACGCGGTGTGATCAGCTGGCGACAGTCAACTAATAAAAAAAGTCCCCGTAAAGCTAGACGCTGGTTAAAATAATTCGCCAGCGTCGTCCGCCAATGACGTTGTAACGCCTCGGGTACTTTTGCGTAGCCATAGCCGGGTAAATCGATCAAACAATGACCTTTCGCCACTTCAAACACATTGATTTGCTGAGTTCGTCCCGGCGTTTTGCTGGTACGCGCCAAGCTGCGCTGTTGGGTGATGGCGTTAAGGGCACTGGATTTGCCCACGTTAGAACGTCCCGCAAAAGCGATTTCTCGTTCAATATCCAGAGGGAGTTGCCGCAGTTCATGGGCTCCCATGACGAAGCGCGTAGCCTGATAATTCATTCACTTACACATCCAACTAGGGAGTCATCTCAATGAAAACCACCCTGTTTACCCTAACCGTCGCTCTCTTCGCCACGCCTTTGTGGGCCGCCGATCCCGTCAGTGGAGACGCTATCGTAGGAGATGCTACGGCCGGGCAACAAAAAGCTATGGTCTGTTCCGCCTGTCACGGGATGGATGGCAACAGCCTCGCCAACCCCGAATGGCCTACGATTGCCGGTCAACATGCCAAGTACATCAACAAGCAATTGCATAATTTCCGCAGCGGAGCGAAAGGCGAAGAAGGCGCAGTGGTTCGCAATAACGTACTGATGGCTGGCCAAGCGGTGGGCTTGAGCGATCAAGATATTGCGGATTTAGCCGCGTTCTACACCACCCAAACCACGCAGCGCAGTAAAGGGGCCGCTCCCGAACTCGTCGCGATGGGTGAAGCGTTGTATCGCGGGGGCGATTTAACCCGTGGGATTGCGGCCTGTAGCGGCTGTCACGGCCCCAACGGTACGGGCAACGCTGAAGCCATTTTCCCCAACTTAGCGGGTCAACATGCGGAGTACACCGTCTTACAACTCCAAAATTTCCGTGCGGGCCATCGGGCGAATGATCCGGGTCGCATGATGCGTTCGATTGCTGTGCGCCTGACGGACGAGCAAATCCAAGCGGTGGCGTCTTACATCCAAGGATTACGTCCCACAGAAGTGCAAGCCACCCGCTAAGTTTTCCCTCAACGCGTATTCTCTAAGGCCCCGTCTCACTGGCGGGGTTTTTTTGTGGGTCACGCACTATTGTCACCCTCCCCGCCCTCTGCAACGCTATCCCTTCGCTCCTTTCTGATTGACCTCGCCATGCCCACCTGTCATTCCCCCCTCATTGTGGCGCTCGATTTTTCGGACATTACCCGCGCCCACGCCCTCGTCGATCAACTCGATCCGACCCTATGTCGCTTGAAGGTGGGCAAAGAACTGTTTACGGCGACGGGGCCTGCGTTCATCGAAACGGTACAACGCCAGGGCTTTGAAGTGTTTCTCGATCTCAAATTTCACGACATCCCCAATACGGTCGCCAAAGCGGTGACGGTCGCGGCGCAGTTGGGGGTGTGGATGGTGAATGTTCACGCTCTAGGCGGTATTGCCATGATGGAAGCTGCACGCGCTGCCCTCGTTCCCTTTCAACGACGTCCGCATTTAGTAGCCGTGACGGTGCTGACGAGTCTGCGCGATGCCGATCTTCGGGCCGTTGGACTATCGGATACGGTGGAAAACCAGGTATTGCGCCTGGCGACCCTTGCGCAACAGGCCCAGTTGGACGGCGTTGTGTGTTCTGCGCGGGAAGCATCCCACTTGCGCGACACCCTCGGGGACGCATTTTTACGGGTCACACCGGGAATTCGGCTGCCCGACAGCCCCGCCGACGATCAACAACGTATCGTTACGCCTACGGAGGCACGGGCGGCGGGAGCACATTATCTCGTGGTTGGACGACCCATTGCGCAATCGCCCGATCCTCGGACGGCATTAGCGACCTTCTATCAATTCGCACGCTAACTTTGCGTTCGCAATGGGGCTGCATACGCCCCTGTTTCCTTTGGCTCTAACGGAAAATCCTATGTTTTATCCACTCGCGGTGTACATCGGCTGGCGTTACACCCGTGCAAAACGCCGTAACCACTTTATTTCCTTCATTTCATTGAGTTCGATGATTGGGATGGCTCTTGGCATTACGGCCCTCATCACGGTGCTGTCGGTGATGAACGGGTTTCAACAGGAGATTCGCAGTCGCATCCTGCATGTCACGGCCCATGCGTCGATTGTCGGCATTCGCGAACCCCTCGCCGACTGGCCAACCTTACAAGCCATCGTGCGCGAACACCCCCAGGTCGAAGCCAGTGCCCCCTTTGTTTACGCGGAGGGCATGGTCAGTCGAGGGGGACGTGTGAGTGGTGCGGTCATTCAGGGAATTTTGCCCGAGGATGAAGTTGCGGTTTCGGAAATCGACGCCCAACTGGTCAAGGGTGAACTCGCCCATTTGAAGGCCGGTGAGTTTGGATTGATTATAGGGAGCGCATTAGCCGAACACATCGGTGCAGTGATGGGGGACAGCATTACCGTCATTACCCCGCAACCCGCCGTCACGCCGCTGGGAATTGAACCCCGTTTTCGTCGTTTTACGGTCATTGGGATCTTTCATTCGGGGATGTTCCAATACGACCGCCAATTTGCCTTCACCCACCTAAACGATGCCCAGGCACTGTTCCGCATTAACGGTGCGACGGGCCTACGACTGCGATTTGCCGATCCCCTAGATGCGCCGCGCTTGGCTCTCGCGGTTCAAAAAACGTTGCCCCCTGATGGCTATTTTGTCCGCAACTGGACGCAAGAACACGCCAATTTTTTTCGCGCTGTGCAGATCGAAAAAACCGCCATGTTCGTAATTTTGACGCTGATTGTGGCGGTGGCCGCCTTCAATTTGGTATCGACATTGGTAATGGTCGTGACCGACAAACAGGCCGACATCGCGATTTTGCGCACTTTAGGCGCGAGTCCCCGCCTCATCCTGCTAATTTTCGTGGTTCAGGGGGTCGCTATTGGGTTGATGGGAACGATTTTAGGCGTGATTGGGGGGGTGAGTTTGGCCCTCAACGTGGGACAGGTCGTGGGGGCGGTAGAAACCGCTTTAGGATTCAAGTTTTTAGCGCCGGATGTGTATCTCATCAGCGATTTGCCCAGCCAAGTGTTGATGAGCGATGTGTATGTCATTGCACTGACTTCGTTTGGGTTAGCCACTTTAGCGACGCTTTATCCCGCCTATCGCGCCGCCGCAACTCAACCCGCACAGGCCCTTCGCTATGAATGAAGCAGTGGTTTTACAGGCCCGCAATCTCACCAAAGTTTTCGATGAGGGTGTGCAGAAGGTCACGCTGTTTGAAGACCTCAATTTTACGGTCAATGCTGGAGAACGGATTGCGATTATTGGGCGTTCGGGGGTGGGCAAAAGCACGCTATTACATCTGTTGGGCGGCCTCGATCACCCCACCCAAGGCGATATTGTGGTGGCGGGGCGGGCACTCGGAACTTTTACCGAAGCACAACGCAGTCGTTGGCGTAACCAACATCTCGGATTTATTTACCAATTCCACCATTTGTTACCCGAATTTACGGCCCTCGAAAATGCGGCGATGCCGTTGTTATTGCGCGGCGTTCGCCCTGCGCTAGCCCGAGAAACGGCGACGGCCCTGTTGGAGGAGGTGGCGTTAGCAGATCGGTTACATCACAAACCCAGCGAACTGTCGGGGGGGGAACGCCAGCGGGTGGCGGTGGTACGGGCGCTGATTGGGGAACCGCGCTGTGTACTTGCTGATGAACCCACGGGCAATCTGGATGGCGTGACGGCGCAACGGGTCTTTGATGCGTTATTGGCCCTCAACCGAAGCCGTAATACGAGCCTCATCATCGTGACCCACGACCCGCAGTTGGCCCAAAAACTCGACCGTGTGTGGCAATTGCGCGACGGTCGCTTAGAAACTTGAGGCGTACAAAAAATTCTTTCGACGGCATAAGGGAGATATTTCCCGCAAGAGCTATTCCACAAGACTAGTCGCTCAGGCAATCTCAGCGCACAATCAATAAAACAACAGCGTGGAGTCATTGTTGTGAAAACACAACACTCGGTGATATGTGACTTAGTTTTAGTTGGCGGCGGCCATAGTCATTTGTTTGTCTTGATGAATTTGGCCAAACAGCCGATCCCGGGGCTGCGCGTCACGCTCATTACACGGGAGGTCAATGCACCGTATTCGGGCATGTTGCCGGGGTTGATTGCGGGTCATTATCAATTTGACGACGTTCACATCGACCTCGAACCCCTCGCCCACATGGCTAATGCGCGGCTCATCGTGGAAACCGTGACGGGACTTGATCTCGTTAACCAAGTCGTGAACTGCGAAGAGCGGCCCGCGATTCCCTTTGATTTGCTATCCCTCGACATCGGTTCGACGCCCACTCCCAGCGTCCACGGTGCCCCCGAACTCATGTTGCCCATTAAACCCATCCAGACGTTTTTAACGGGTTGGCAGGAAATCCAACGGCTGGTGCTGGCCCGTCAGGGGGTGAGCCATCTTGCCGTGATTGGCGCGGGGGCGGGGGGCGTTGAAGTAGCTTTGGCGGCAAGTCATCGGCTACAGGCGCTATTGCAGAGCGACGGACGGTTAACGCGCGATCTCGCGGTGCATCTGGTGGGTGACGAACTGCTCCCGGGCCATGCCCCAAGCGTTGTGCGGCGGATGAAAGGGCATCTCGAACGGCTTAACGTTCACTGTCACTTCAAATGTCGCGTCCGCATGATGCGCATCGGTCAACTGATTTTGGACGATGGCAGCGTTCTACCCGTCGAACACGCCATTATGGCCACTGGTGCGCAGGCGGCGAGCTGGGTGGCGGAAAGCGGTTTAGCGGTGGATGAAAAGGGATTTGTACAGGTGGACACGACCTTACGCAGCCTCAGTCATCCGTTCGTTTTTGCGAGTGGTGACATCGCTGCCCTACCCACGCCTCGTCCCAAAGCGGGCGTGTTTGCGGTGCGTCAGGGGCCGATTTTGGCAAACAATCTGCGGCAGGCAGCCTTGGCGTGGATCGCGGGAACCTCGCCGACCCGATTGCAGCGTTACCGTCCGCAAACGCGGTTTTTGTGTCTCCTGAGCACGGGCGACCGACAGGCGGTGATGAGTTGGGGCAATGTGAGTCTGTCGGGGGCGTGGGTGTGGCGTTGGAAAAACCACATCGACCACAAATTCATGCGTAAATTCAAAATTTTACCGCCGATGCCCGAAGTGACTATGCCCTGCCGAGGCTGTGGCTCTAAACATTCCGCGAACTTGTTACGGACGGTGATGGCGGAATTTCCAGACACGCTGAGTGCCGATGACAGTGCGCGGATTAGCGTGGCGGGACGAGAGCTGCTGGTAACAGCCGATGGCTTTACCGATCCCCTCAACGATCCCTTTGAGTTCGGTGCCCTAGCGACCCGTCATGCGCTCAACGACCTGTACGCGATGGGGGGTGCGCCACATTCGGGATTGGCCCTCGTTCAATGGCCCGTCGGGGGAACCCAAAAGATGGCCCAGGACTTAACCCAAGTGTTGACGGGCATCACGACGGCATTGCAGGAGGTGGGCGCCAATCTCGTTGGGGGCCACACCGCACAGGGCGAAACGCCGTGGATTGGGATCACGGTTGTGGGAACGCCCGCACTCAATTTGTGGCGCAAAAACGGGCTCCAACCCGATGATGCACTGATTTTAACCAAACCCCTGGGGACGGGCGTGTTGCTAGCGGCCCGAATGCGCCGAAAATTGCGGGGCGAGTGGTTAAAACCGCTTATGACCCATCTGCGCCACAGCAATGCAGAGGCCGTTTTTATTGGCGGTGAACTGGGGGTAAATGCGTGTACGGATGTTTCGGGATTTGGTCTCTTCGGGCATCTCCAAGAAATGACGCGCGCCGCTCACATGAACTGTTCTATTCACCTCAATGCGATTCCCGTATTGCCGGGAGCGGACGAATTGACGCTGGCGGGGGTACGCAGCAGCTTGTACGCCGACAACCGAGCGTTATATGGCGATAAAGCGCCCCAAAATCCGCGTTTTCACCTGCTCTTCGATCCCCAAACTCAGGGAGGTTTGTTATTTGCGATGCCCGTCAAACAGGCGTTGCACTGTGTCGCGTTGCTGAATGCCGTGGGCTATCCGGCGGCGATTATTGGTCAGGTGGGTCAGGTCGATCCGACTGGACGAATCGAATTAAACGGTTAAATAAAGTCGCTTCATCCACGGGGTTACCCCAACTATTTGATCTGGGAATCGCATATGCACTTAGAACAACTCGACGCCCTCATTGGCAACACGCCGTTACTCAACATTCGGCGACTTCCCGTCGGCGCGGGCTGTCGCGTTTTGGGCAAACTCGAAGGCCAAAACCCGGGCGGCTCGGTGAAAGATCGTGCGGCGTTGGCGATGATTCGGCGTGCGGCGGAACGCGGCCATATTCGTCCTGGCGACACGCTCATCGAAGCCACCAGTGGCAACACGGGCATTGCGCTCGCCATGATTGCGGCGATTGCCGGCTACAAAATGCGCCTCATCATGCCCGACAACATGAGTTTGGAGCGGCGGGCCGCCATGACGGCTTTTGGCGCGGAACTCGTGTTGGTAACGAAGGAAGAGGGGATGGAATACGCCCGTGATCTCGCCGACGATCTCGGGAAACGCGGGGAGGGCCTCGTTCTCAACCAGTTTGCCAATGAAGACAACCCCTACGCCCATTTCACCACGACGGGCCCGGAGATCTGGCGCGATACCCACGGTGAAATCACGCATTTTGTGAGTTCGATGGGTACGACCGGCACTATCATGGGCGTTTCACGCTATCTGAAGTCGCAACATCCCAATGTACAGATTGTTGGCGTGCAGCCTGCGGAAGGTTCGAGTATCCCGGGAATTCGGCGATGGCCCGCTGCGTATCTTCCGAAGATTTTCAATCCCACGGCGGTGGATCGCGTTATGGAAGTCAGTCAACAGGAAGCAGAAGCGATGACTCGGCAGATGGCGCGACAGGAAGGACTATGCGCGGGGGTATCGGCGGGAGGTGCGATGGCCGCTGCGTTGGCCTTGAGCCGAGAATGCGCAGAACGGGGTGAAGCGGCGGTGATTGTGACGATTGTGTGCGATCGCGGTGACCGTTATCTCTCGACGGGCGTCTTTAATGATGGTTCTCACTAAAACGGTTTGCCCATTTTGAACGATAAATCCGCGAAGCCAAAATCCCCGAATTGGCTGGTTTTCGACCTCGAAACGATCCCCGACGTAGATGGCTATCGCATTCTAAACCCCGAACTTGCCGAACTGAACGACTTTGCCGTGTATGAAGCGATGGCTTTGGAACGGCGTCAGCAGACCGGCAACGAATTTGTGCGTCACCATTTGCAGAAGGTCGCGGCCATTTCTGTGCTCTACTGCAACGATCAGAAACTCGAATTACGGTCACTTGGCGAACCCGAGGACGGCGAAGTCCCGATTTTGAAACAATTTTTTGCCCTCGTCCGCCACTACCAACCCGTCTTGATTTCTTGGAATGGCCGTGGTTTTGATTTACCCGTGCTGCATTACCGTGCGCTACTCAACCGCATCGTGGCAAAAACCTATTGGGAAACGGGTGAGACGATGAGTGAATATCGTTACAACAATTATCTCGCTCGCTTTCATTGGCGTCATCTCGACCTCATGGACATCCTTTCGGGATACCAACCTCGCGCCGTTGCACCCCTCGATGACATCGCCCAGTTGCTCGGATTTCCCGGCAAATTGGGCATGAGCGGGGGCAAGGTTTGGGAGACCGTTCAACGCGGTGAAATCGGTGCCGTTCGCGATTACTGTGAAACCGATGTTCTCAATACTTTTCTCGTGTATCTGCAATTCGCGTTGATGAAGGGTGATGTATCGCTCGACGAACTTCATGTCCTTCACGATCGCATCCGTCAACTGCTGACTGAGAGCGATAAACCCCATTGGCACGAATTTCTCCACGCATGGCGACGGGCCAGCAATGCCCGCCTGCCTTAGGACATCCCATGATGCAGACTTCTGAAGTCATTATCGCCGACCTTGCCCATGATGGCCGAGGCGTGGCGCGGGACCACGGTAAAGTCAAACTCATTAGTGGCGCTTTACCCGACGAAACGGTGACCTATCGGGTTCTCAAAACCCATCGCCAACACGACGATGCCCGCGTCGAACAGGTGCTAATACCCTCAAAACACCGCACCTCGCCCGATTGTCCTCATTTTGGCCACTGTGGGGGTTGCGTATTGCAACATCTGCAAGCCGACCAACAGATTCTGCATAAACAAAACTGGTTAGCGGATAACTTTTTGCGTATTGGTCACCTCTCGCCCGAACGCTGGTTACCTCCCCTGCGCGGACCTTACTGGGGTTATCGCCACAAAGCCCGTTTAGGTGCGAAGTGGGTGGCCAAAAAGGGCAAATTACTGGTGGGGTTTCGCGAAGTGAACAGCGCGTTTATTGCCGACTTACAGCGGTGTTTGGTACTCCATCCCCAGGTGGGCGAACGATTGCCCCTGTTAGCCGACGTGTTAGGCCATTTGTCCATTCGCGAACAGCTTCCGCAGATTGAAGTGGCGATCCCTGACCGAGGGCTTCCCACCTTAAATCTGCGCGTACTCGCTGAACCGACCCCCGAGGATTTAACCGCGCTCATTTCCTTAGCCCAACGCGAAACTTGGCAGCTTTATTTACAGCGAGGTGGTCCCAAAACCATTCAACCCCTCTATCCCAATCCCCCCGAACCGCTGATCTACACCCTCCCCGAATTTGATTTACAGATGGCGTTTACGCCCTGGCAATTCACGCAGGTCAACTTCGCGATTAACCGCCTCATGATTCGTCAAGCCATCGAGCTACTCGATTTACAGCCCGAAGACACGGTGCTCGACTTATTTTGTGGACTGGGCAATTTTTCGCTTCCCCTCGCCCGAACCGCAAAACAAGTCATTGGGGTGGAAGGCGAGGTCGGTTTAGTGCAACAGGCCCAATTTAACGCCCAACAAAACGGACTTCCCCAGGCCGAATTTTTTACCGCTGACCTGACGAAATCGGTGGAACACACCCCCTGGTTTATGCGCCCGTGGAACAAAGTGTTGATTGATCCGCCGCGTTCGGGGGCACTTGATCTGATGGCGTCCATTGCACAACGGCAACCGGAACGGTTGGTGTATGTCTCTTGCCACCCCGCCACCCTAGCCCGAGACGCGGCTGAACTCGCTCACCACGGCTATTCCCTGAAAGCGGCGGGCGTCATGGACATGTTTCCGCATACGGCCCATGTGGAATCCATGGCGCTCTTTAGTCGCCTCTAGCTCCGCTTGCGTATTGTTGCGATGCAGTATTCATTATTTTGTAACGGCGGATTTCTTTAATAGGAGTTACGAAAAGAATGCGTGGATTAGCCAAAGTGAAGACCATCCTCATCGTCGAAGACGAACAACCTATCCGTGACATGGTGCGATTTGCGTTGAACAATGCGGGGTATTGCACCCTTGAGAGCGGGGATGCCCGTGAAACCCAACAGATTGTCAATCAAAGCCCGCCGGATCTGATCCTTCTCGATTGGATGTTGCCCGATTTTAGTGGCCTTGAATTGGCCACCAAGCTCAAAAAAGACGGTTTCACGCGGGACACGCCCATCATCATGTTGACGGCGCGTTCGGAGGAAGAAGACCGTATTCGGGGCCTAGAAAGCGGCATTGATGACTACATTTCCAAGCCCTTTTCGTTACGGGAACTGATTGCCCGCATCAAAATTGTGTTGCGCCGCCACGGCAACGGTGAAATTGAGGTGTTAGAGGCAAGCGGTCTCACGCTCGATACAGCGGGCCATCGCGTCATGGTGAACGATCAAACCGTAGAAATTGGCCCCACCGAATATCGTTTACTGGAATTTTTTATGTCTCACCCTGAGCGCGTTTACACCCGTTCCCAGTTGCTCGACCGCGTGTGGGGCAGCAACGTATATGTGGAAGAGCGCACGGTAGACGTTCACATCCGTCGTTTACGTCGCACCTTGGAGCCTTCGGGCCACGACACCATGATTCAGACGGTACGGGGTTCGGGCTATCGCTTCTCAACGCGCCACTAAACGCGTTTGGTCTTGTGAAAAAAGTGTTGAGAACAGATGAGGAAATGTCTTAATCGCCGACACCGATTCCGCCTCGACAAAAACCCTGATCGGGGGATTTAGGTGAACAAACAATTATGGCGTCGAGCGATTCACAGAACTTTTGGTTATTTGATGTTGGCGACGGGAATTGGGGGGATGTTTGGCGAACCGTCCCCAGGATTAGCGCTCATGGCCTTTGGATTACTCGGTTGGCACGGTCTGCATTGCTTCAGACTGTTGTGTTATTTGTCGCAACAGAAATTACTTCGCTTGCCGAGTTATCTCTTACCGAACGATCACAGCATTTGGAATGCGCTACTGACCGAAAGCCAACGGCTACGCACGCAAAGCCGTAAGCGCAAACGCAAACGCACTCGCTTGTTACGGCAATTTCGCGATGCGGCGATGGCGCTCCCCGATGCGGCGGTGGTACTCGATGGTGACGATACGATTCGGTGGCTCAATCCCCAAGCCACGACCTTACTCGGCTTAAAGGAAGACGATATTGGCCGTCCCATCACGGCGTTATTGCGCCATCCGGATTTTGTGAGTTTTTTGCACCGTCGGGCGTACCACGAACCTTTAGAAATCTCGGCCCCCACCCGCGATGAACGACTACTCAGTTTACGGTTAGCGAATTACGGCAAAAAGCAGAACCTGTTGCTTGCGACGGACATTTCGCGTTTACGCCGTCTTGAACGCACACGCCAAGATTTTGCCGCCAATATTTCTCATGAGTTACGTACCCCGTTAACGGTCATCACGGGGTATTTGGAAACGCTCGTCGATAGTGATGCCCCCGAACTGCAATCTTGGCGTGAACCGTTATTGCAGGCACAAATTCAGGCGCAACGGATGTTGTTCATCATCCAAGACATGCTGTACCTGTCGCGGTTGGAGACGGAAGGCCAAATGCCCCCAAATAAACCCGTCGCGGTACCGGGGATGGTCTTGACGCTGCTTGAGGACGCACAAGCCCTGAGTCAGCAACGCCATGAATTTGAAATTAATTTAGATGAAAATTTGTGGTTTTTGGGGGCGGAAACCGAATTGCGCAGTGCCTTTTCAAATCTGCTCTTCAATGCGGTGAACCACACGCCCGCAGGGACATTAATCGAGCTCGATTGGTACACCGATGGGTTAGCGGTGTATTTCGCGGTGCAGGACGATGGCGATGGCATTCCCGACGAACATCTTTCGCGGTTGACCGAACGGTTTTATCGCGTCGAACGGGGACGTCAACGGGACAAAGGTGGTACAGGGTTGGGGCTGGCGATTGTGAAATATGTCGTACGCCGTCACGGCGGGGAGCTAAAAATTCACAGTGAGGTAGGCATTGGCAGCCGTTTTACCTGCGTTTTCCCTTTAAATCGGCGTCTTGAGCGACCCCCGAATTCGGCGCTTTCCCTGCCGTATTCCAAATCGACCCTGAAATAATCCCCAAAAAAATGGCCCGCCAATAAAGTTGCGAGCCTGAGTTGGTTGGCGCAGGCAGGATCGAACTGCCGACCCCTTCGGTGTGAACGAAGTGCTCTCCCGCTGAGCTATGCGCCAAAATTGAGGTCGCAGACGGTATTCATTTCGCGACGCCCCGTCAAGCCCCGACTATGCGTAAATGACCTCGATGATTTCGTAGTTTTTAACGCCGCCCGGTGCTCGGACTTCAACGACTTCTCCCTCTTCCTTACCGATGAGGGCGCGCGCGATAGGGGAAGTGACGGAGATTCGTCCTTCTTCGATATTCGCTTCATCTTCGCCAACGATTTGGTAACGCACTTCAGTGCCCATCTCTTCGTCACTCAACCGCACGGTTGTCCCGAAAACGACTTTGCCATTTTGGGGCAATTTACTGATGTCGATGATTTGCGCGTTCGCTAATTTGTATTCCAAATCTTGAATGCGCCCTTCGATAAAACTTTGGTGCTCGCGGGCGGCGTGATATTCGGCATTTTCTTTGA
>CAZTIH010000032.1:8837-24663 GCA_964613675.1 uncultured Candidatus Competibacteraceae bacterium | reverse complement strand
ATGTCCAGCGCTCGATCAATGCCTATGCCGATATGGAGAACCACTTCCGCAAGCGACTTCTAATGCCACCTTGCAACTTGATTTCCATGGGTTCGTACACGCGTACTCCGTTCACTTCGCGGCGCAGAATTGGCCGACTTATTACCGGAACGAAAGAGATATTCTCCGCATTTAAGAGTTTCTGAAAAATCTGGTTCTGCATATTCGGAAACTGTACGAAAAAGGCCATTACGGCTTGACCTGCAATTACGGCGTCAACCGCCTCTGCACTGCTGCCGAAACGCTGAATATTGCGGAGACTTTCGAGGCTGGGATTCAAACTTTGCAGAAACCGGAAAGTCCGATCGCTCCCGCTTCCTTCCCCTGCCAAGGCAACCGGTAAGCGACTGGGAAGCGAGTTCAGATCGTTAACCGACGCATCGTTGGTCACAAAAAACAGGCATTCATGCCCCATGTCGGCGGTGGATACGGCGAGTTTGTCGGGATTTTGCGCCAGTGCATCCAGAGCAACATCCGCTTGCGACAGACCGATGGCTTTGGGATTGGCGAGGACTTGTTCGATATTTGCGGCACTTCCCCGAGAAACCTCACACCCCGTAAATTCAGTGAAGAAAAACGGGTTGGCTGTGATGGTTTTTAAGACATGCGGGCAGAATAAGCCGAAATAGTCGCCCGTCTCAGCGCCTGCGTAGAACTTGCGATCTTGTGCATGGACGGGGAGTGCAGCGATCAGACAGACGAAAATGGTCGACACCCGAATGAGATTGTGCATGGGGTTTCCTCGTTTTAGATGGTTAAACGGTATTTGCCGCCTAGCTACCTTAGCAGCGATCAGACTATTTTTCTGTGTGAAAATTTGGCAAAACTTGTACAGGTAATTTTATGCGGTCTATCGAATTGACCTTTCCCGCAACATTCAAAAATTTTGATGAGGCGGGTTATCTTGCGGCAAATTGGGCAGTGGCTCAGGCCGTGAGATCTGGGGGTTTTGCGAGTGGCTATCAGCATTTTAAGCTGTTTGGCTTTCGGGAAAACCGTTCGATTCGCCGACTCAACGACCCGACATTGCGCGAGATGAAGCAAGCCAAACTCGCTCGAATTAAACCGTTGTTAAATACAAATCTGCCCCACGAAATTACAGATGGTTACTTTGACTTCTTAACGTCGGAATTGAATCAGCAATGCGATATTGTAGAAACCGATGCAGTGAGCGGAAATTGCTACGATCCTCTGGTATTGGAGATGGTAGAGCGTCTGCAAGCGGGCATCATTCTGGATTGTGGTGCGGGTCAACGGAATGTCTATTACGACCATATCGTCAACTTCGAGATCGTTAATTACGACACTACAGATGTGCGCGGCGTGGGAGAATATCTGCCCTTTGTCGATAACGCTTTTGATGGCGTGATTTCGCTGGCGGTTCTGGAGCATGTAAAGGATCCCTTTGCCTGTGCTGCGGAAATTAAACGTGTTCTGAAGCCAGGCGGTTCGTTAATTTGCCACATGCCGTTTTTACAGCCGCGTCATGGCTATCCACATCATTATTACAATGCCACCGATCAAGGTTTACGGAATCTATTTGCACCAGATTTAGTCATCGAGCGCTTGGAAGTTGTGCCCAGTATGCTGCCGATTTTTTCTTTGACCTGGATACTGCAATCTTGGGATTCGGGGTTACCCGATGCGATTCGCACGCAGTTCAGAAATCTGAAAATAGGTGATTTGCTCGCTTCCCCAGCTACTTATCTCGATCAACCCTTTGTCACTGCGCTCCCTGTTGAGAAAAATTTTGAACTCGCTAGTGGCTACATGTTGTGGGCGAAAAAGCCGTTGTAATCGTTAGGAGCATTCAGTCGTCAATAGCGTCTGTAACTCTGAAAGCACCCAAGTCGGCGAAAGCTCGGTTAAACAGCGCAAATGTCCAAAGCGGCAAGCGCGTTGAAAACAAGGACGACAATCTAAAGTGATTTCAAGGCTTTTGACGCATTTTCCCACGGGAGGGGTCTTTTTCGCACTCGAAGACCCAAATAAACCCAAAGTAGGGCGTCCTAAGGCCGCAGCAAGGTGCATTAATCCCGAATCATTGCTGACGACCGCGCTACATTCGTTTAACAAATCAATGGCATCGTTGAGGCGCGTTTTTCCCGCAAGATCGTAAAAGTGTTTCGGGCATTCTGAAGCAATCGCCGCTGTTAAAGGTTGGTCTTTCGTCGAACCCAAGCCCCAAATTTGGTAATTTTGGGCGATAAGTTGTTGAGCAAGAACGATAAAATGAGAAGTCGGCCATCGTTTTGCCGGTCCATATTCGGCCCCTGGACAAAATCCGACGATAGGACGGGGATCATCGAGCTGTAAATGCGTTCGCAACGAAGCCGCCACAGTAGAGTGGGCCATGATTTGCGGCGACGGAAATTCGTTAAGCCATTGATTTTTGGGCAATCCCAAGGCCACAAACTGTTCAATCGTACGATCCGCAAGGCGACGGCGTAGATCGTTAATCAGACCAAAACGCGCTTCTCCAAGATAACCCGTCCGTTGAGGGATACGGGCCGCATAAGGCAACAGCGCCGCCTTCCATGCACGCGGCAGGATGATGGCTTGGTCATACTGGTGACGCAACGCGCTACCTTGTTGATAACGCTCAAAAAAACGCCATTCACCATGCTTGAAGGGTACGCTAATTCCTCGGCGTACCCCTGGCATCCGTTCCGTCAGTTCGCAGGTCCACGGTGGCGCTAAAATGTCGATATGCGCTTCTGAAACCTGTTGATGTAAGGTCTGAACTAACGATTGCACCATCACCATGTCGCCAACCCAAGCAGGGCCGACGATCAGAATACGTTTCATAAAAAACGGTTAAGCGTGCTGCAAACGCCCATCGACCAACACATATTCCGCCCCACAATACGGACATTTTGCAAATCCCGTCGCTTCGATGGGCAGATACACCTTGGGATGCGAATTCCAAAGTTCCATCCCAGGCATAGGACAAGATAGGGGTAAATCGTCTGTCGTCACTTCGTAACGGTTTTGCGCATTAGGTTGGATATGACCAGTTTCAACTATCGGCATAAATTGCTACCTCTTTGATGCTAAAGGAAAATTCTATTCGACGACCGTCAGCCAAGCGTGATACGCCGAGTTGCGACCATAAATAATATCGAAAAAGCGTCGCTGGATTTCTGCCGTGATCGGGCCACGATCTCCATTACCCACCGTTCGGTCGTCCACTTCGCGAATGGGGGTTACTTCCGCCGCCGTCCCCGTAAAGAAGGCTTCATCGGCAATGTACAGCTCATCGCGAGTGATATTCCGTTCGATAATTTCGAGGTTCATATCCTGCGCAATGTGGTAAATCGCCTCGCGGGTGATGCCCTCCAGTACCGAATGAAGGGGCGGCGAAATCAGACGCCCGTGCCGCAGAATAAAAATGTTTTCTGCACTCCCTTCGGCCACAAATCCCTGGGTGTCTAGCATGATGGCTTCGTCATAGCCCTGATTAGCCACCTCGTTAAGTGCCAACATGGAGTTGAGATAATTGGCATTTGCCTTGGCACGACAAAGGGTTGCGTTGATGTGATGGCGTTGAATCGACGACACCTTACAGCGGATCCCATGATTTAACGCATCTTCGCCGAGATAGGTTCCCCAAGACCACGCCGCCACCATCACATGCGTTTTGAGGTTAGTGGCGCGTAGCCCCATTCCCTCTGCCCCCAGATACGCCATAGGTCGGATGTAAGCGCCTTCATACAGATGGTTTTCGCGGATAATTGCCACACACGCCGCCTGCACATCAGAAGCGGTGAATGGCATCTTCATCCCTAAAATATGAGCAGATTGCATGAATCGTTGGGCGTGTTCTGATAACCGAAAAATCGCGGTTCCTAACTCGGTTTTGTAGGCGCGAATGCCCTCAAAGACACCCATGCCATAATGTAGCGTGTGAGTTAGGACATGAACCTTTGCCTCGCGCCAGGGCACGAGTTGGCCGTCCATCCAAATAAAGCCGTCGCGATCTGCCATCGACATCTTGTTGTACTCCTCGAAATCGGGGTGTTAATTAGGGATTGAATTCGCTATTTGAGCACAAGCGACAGGGTGTCAACAGCCGCTTAGCTTGTCGTTTTAAGCGATTAAGTTAGATTAAAAATTGAGTTTAGTGAGGATAATTATTTGTTTCATTCGATAAATGCCGTGCTTTTCGATTTAGATGGAACGCTCATCGACAGCGTGCCCGATATTGCGGTGGCCGTAGACAATCTATTGGCCCACTTCGACCAACCCCCAGCGGGGGAGGAAAAGGTGCGGCGTTGGGTGGGAAATGGGGCGGATCGGTTATTGAATCGGGCGTTGACGGGGGCTATGGACGGGGAAGTTTCCGCCGAAGTATTTGCTCAGGCCAAACCCATTTTTTTAGCGGAGTATGAAGCGAATCTCTATCGCAAAAGTCGTCTGTATGCGGGGGTTGAAGTCGGGTTGCAGAAGTTACAGCAGCGGAACATCAAGTTAGCATGTGTAACGAACAAACCCAGTCGATTTGCAGAACCGTTACTCAATCGCATTGGCATTGGTCATTTCTTTCAGACCGTGGTCGGTGGCGAATGTACCCCCCATAAGAAACCTCACCCGGCGCCTTTATGGTTGGCGGCAGAACATCTGCAAGTAGCTATTGGTGAATGTCTGATGGTCGGGGATTCTATCAATGACATCGAAGCGGCTCGTCATGCCCCCTGTTCGGTCGTCTGTGTTCCTTATGGTTATCACCAAGACGGTGATTTATCTCAAGCTGATCTTATCATCCCCTCATTAGTTGAATTAGATGTGTTGATCTAACCCCATGAATAAACAACAGTTTCTCGAATTGGCTGCTGAAGGTTATGAATTAATTCCCTTAGCCCGCACGCTGTTTGCCGATTTCGACACGCCGTTAAGTGTCTATTGCAAGCTGGCAAATGTGTCTTACAGCTATCTATTAGAATCAGTGCAAGGGGGCGAAAAGTGGGGCCGTTACTCATTTATAGGGTTACAGAGCGATCGTGTCATTGCAATCTACGGCCATCAGATCAAAATTTCGGAAAATCGCCAACCGATAGCCGATTTTACGGTAGATGATCCATTGCAATGGATCGCGGAATTACAAGGACAATTTCGTGTGCCGCAGCTCCCTAATTTGCCGAGATTTTTAGGAGGATTAGTGGGTTACTTTGGCTACGATACGGTGCGCTACATTGAGCCGCGCTTGAAGGACTGCCCCCATCCCGATCCGCTAGGATTGCCCGATATTCTGTTGTTGATGTCTCGGGACATCATTGCTTTTGATAATCTGAAAGGAACTTTGCAGATTATTACGCTGGTCAATCCTTCATCTGAAGACGCCTACGAGAAAGCACAAGCTAAACTCGATGGATTAGCAGAACAGTTAGTTGCTCCGCTAGAACGAGTACGACGGCCTCAGAATACGACAGCGGGGATTGATGAGCGCGATTTTCAGGCTAGTTTTGATAATTTTCGTTACGAACAAGCTGTTGAAAAGATTAAGGAATATATTCGAGCGGGCGACTGTATGCAGGTGGTGCCTTCGCAGCGGTTGACCATTGAGTTTACCGCCCCACCTCTGGACTTATACCGTGCGTTGCGGATGCTCAACCCTTCGCCTTACATGTATTTTTTGCATCTGGATGACTTCTATATCGTCGGATCATCTCCCGAAATTCTGGTGCGTTTAGAAGACGATTTAGTCACCGTGCGCCCCATCGCAGGTACCCGCCCTCGCGGTAAAACTGAGGCAGAAGATCTTGATTTTGAAAAAGATTTGCTGAGTGACCCCAAAGAAATTGCCGAACATGTGATGTTAATTGATTTGGGACGCAACGATGTCGGACGCATTGCCGAAATCGGAACCGTGACCGTAACAGATAAGATGGTGATCGAACGGTATTCCCATGTGATGCACATCGTTTCCAATGTAACGGGGCGTCTGAAGCCCAATATGGATGCAATAGAGGTTCTGCGGGCCACTTTCCCAGCGGGTACCGTATCAGGGGCACCGAAAATTCGGGCAATGGAGATTATCGACGAGTTAGAACCCGTAAAGCGCGGGATTTACGCTGGGGCAGTGGGATATTTGTCGTGGTCGGGCAATATGGACCTGGCGATTGCCATTCGTACGGGGGTTCTGAAGGATGGAAAACTATTTGTGCAGGCGGGAGGGGGCATCGTTGCAGACTCTCAAGCGTCAGCCGAATGGGAAGAGACTCTGAATAAACGTCGGGCGTTGTTTCGTGCTGCCGACCTCGCTGCACGGGGATTGGATTAGCGACATCAGAAGTCGCTTCACCGTATCCTTACCGCGTTGGAATCGCACATCCCAGCGCGGCCAGTCTTTCCTGAGTACTAGGCGCCCGAATTAGCGTAATAAACTGTTGTACGCTGGGTTTTACTTGACGCTCCGTTGGGCAGATAAAATCGTAATGCTCGGCGCGAACGGGAATAAAACCCAGTCCATTGCATTGGGCTATTGCCGTTAATGTGATCCCCCAATCGGCGCGCTTTTGCTTAATTGCGGCGGCCACTGCGTGATGGGAACGCGGCTGTAATCCGTACCCCAAAGGCGAGTTTTGGATCGCTGCGGTTTGAAGTAATTGATCAATTAAAAATCGCGTGCCACTACCGCTATTTCGATTCACCATAAAGCAGTTTTTATCGGCTAATGCAGTGTGTAACGCATCCGTTAAAGATTTTCCCTTAAAGCGTTGATCTTCTTGACGAAAAACGAAACTTTGTTCGCGTTGATACCCCGAAATTAATGTTAACTCTGGCTTTAGAAAAGGGTGGTTGTATTGATCGGTTTTGGGATCCAGCAAATGAATTCCTGCCAAATCACATTCACCTCTCTGGGCAGCTAATAAACCCGCTTGGCTACCGACGAAAAGCGATTTAACGATTAAACCTTCGCGTCGTAATTCGCTTAATAACCAGTCTAATCCCATACAGTGGCTACCGATAAAGACTAAATCTGGGGCGGTTAATTCGCGACTTAATCGCTGTACCAAAACAGGAGAATGCGCGGCTAATTGACCACTATGGGCGGGAATCTGAATAAACCCATCCGCTCGACAAAAAGAAGTGACTGCCCCCGAGCCTTTGCCCGCTGGATAGGCTTTCAATTTGCCGTCGGGTTGCCCTATCAGACTCACCATTGAAAACTCGGTACGTCCCATTTCAGAAGTCAAAGTGAGGGCGAGTTCTACTTCCAGCGGTGGGTCGGTAACCTGGGGATAGCCAGCCAATTTTCGCAGAACGGGGGCCACAAATTGGTGAAAAGTGAAAATAGCAGACGTGGGAAATCCCGGTAGAATGGCGATGGGTTTCTGATCTTTCACCGCTAAGCAGAGGGGTTTGCCGGGTTTTAACGCCACGCCATGACAGATAATCTCGGCATATTTGCGAGCGACCCGATAAGAGAAATCGCCCGCCCCTTTTGAAGTCCCGCCCGATAAAATAATAGCATCGTAATTCAGCGCCCTTTGAAAGTAATCATCGAGCGCGTTTTCATCGTCGGGACAAATGCCTAATTCGATGGCTTCTGCCCCTAATTCGGTCACCGCCGCTGCGATTAATGGGCCATTAGAATCGTATAGCTTTGCTGGGGATAACGCTTTACCTTGGGGGCTAATTTCGTTCCCTGTGGAAAAGATGGCAACTTTGGGCTTTCGATAAACGGTGATTTGGGTTTTACCCAGCGTTGCTAGAATTCCGATTTCCCGAGCGCCGATGATTTGATTTTGAAACAATACCGTTTCGCCGTTTACGATGTCGCTCCCCGTATGCGCAATAAACTGTCCCACTTGAGCTGGCTTAAAAACAGCGATTTTATGGGATTTTTCGTCCCATTCGGTATGTTCAATCATGACTACCGCATCGGCCCCCCGAGGTAAAACGCCTCCGGTGGCAATGGCTAAAGCGTGGTTGGTTTCGACGGTCTCGGTAGGGGTAATTCCAGGCGTTAGAATTTGGGTTCCGACGGTTAAATAAATGGGATTTACTTCATTCGCACCGACGGTATTTTGTGCCCGCAATGCAAAGCCGTCTACATTACTACGATCAAATGACGGGACATCGATTTCGGCTATGACATCCACGCCTAATACACGACCTAATGCGTTTCGTAATTCAACTATTTCGATGCCCAAAGGATGGGGTTTTACGGCCTCCCAAAATCGCGTAAATGCCGCCGTTGGCGACATAATTTGTAAAAACTGTTCTTGCTGAAAAGCATTACGAAATGAGTCAGGCATAGAATGGGCGTCCGAATGAGAAATAACCGCGAATTAATAGGCAAAAAACGGTAGTAGGTGTCCTGTCGAAAATCCCTCTTCCATCGCAGTGATGTGTACAAAACCCGCTGCCTGAACAAGGGTCATCAGACGCGATGCTGAATCGGTTGCAATCGGAATCAGGCCATCATCTTTCCGTTTAACGCGCCAGTATTCATCAAATCCGGGGGCAGAACTGATTTTTCTGCGCAATGGCAACCACTCAGGAATGGGCGGGCGAATCTGTAACCAGTCGCGCAGCAAGGGGAGTACGAGTAAGTCGAGTGCGCAGCAGGCAGATACGGGTTGGCCTGGCAGTAAAACGACTGGACACCCTCTAAACTGTCCCACTCCACTCGGTAAAGCGGGTCGTAACGCCACGCCGTGCAACGCTAATTTACCGACTTTAGCGAGATTTTGGGGCCATATATCGTTGGGGCCTGCGCTACAACGGCCGATCGTTAACCATAAATCGGCGACCTCTTCTGAGGGGAAACTTAGGGTTTTGTGCGAGATGACCTCGATGTCCAAGGTCGCCAATCTGGCCGCCACCATCATGCCCGTGCCATCTGAAGGATGATCGCTCAAAATTCTTATGCAGGGTCGGCGGTACACCTTTAATTCTTCGATCTGCTGTTGCAGTAACCAAGGCAAATCAACGGCCCGCAACCGATGATTTACAGGTAATACATTATCGCCCGCCTGTCCTTCACTATGGGCCAATAACACATTTTCCGAATCTGCAACCCCACCTCGAATCATGGCCAAGTCGTTGAAAATTTCAGCCATTTCAAGGGGTAACACCGCCGTTGCGCAGGGGGGTAACGGATCTCCTGTCTGTAACAGCGCACCTTCTCCTGGCTTCAAGGCGGCGATTTTTTCAGTCAGAGAGAGTGGCAAGGGCTGTAAGTCGCTCGCGCCGATCGAGTCCGAACTCTGCAAGGCAATTCCGTCCACGGTAGATCGCGATTCGGGAGGCCAACCTTGACGTTGCAACAGCGGTTCGGCCAGGCAACGACCGCAAAGGGCAGCATGAATCGGGAGGCTTTCGGTGTCTGTCGGGCGAGAAAATTGTTGCAGATACTGTTGCAACGTCGTCAGCGCGTGCAGCGGTGAAAACGGGTAACTCACGGGCGCGAGGTCACATTACTCGGCGTCGGGCGTCGGAGGTAAATCTGTTACGGGCGTTTCTGCTTCGGAAGTTTCCGGTGCCTTTGGACGATTTTTGTTGATCCACGAAAACACCGTTTTGTAGTTTACGTTCAGATCACGCGCAATGTCGGCGATTTGATCCCCAGCCGCGTGGCGTTTTAACGCTTCTTCCTTTTGTTCAGGCGAATGCGTGACGCGCAACTTGTTGGGTTTCTTTTCTGCCGCAGAACGGTTTCGTTTCTTTGGCGAACCCGTATTTTCATCCACAGAGGGTACTGAAGGTTCACGGTTGTTCGAGGTAACGGTTTGATTTTCCAGAGTATCGAGACGCAAAGCGAGTTGTTTCATCGTCGCTTCACAGGCAGTCAAGCGATTTGCCAAATCTTGTACCAGAAGGGCAAGTTCTTCTTTACTGGTCTCTTTGGGGGCGACTTGGTAACTCGACGAGATCGCCGCGAGTTCTCGAGCCATCGTCTCTAAATTGCTCTGCGTATGTTTGGTCGCTGCAAACATGCGTTCAAACAGGGCTTGCCAGTTCTCTTCTTGATGTGTGGACATGTCGGTTTCGGTCTGTCGTTGTAAGGAAGGAGATTCTATTGTCTACTATTTCTGACGTCGAAAGTATTGGGTTAGAAGATTTTTAGCGACCTTAAATTGTTCCCTGTATTGGTTCTGAAGTTGTTGCAGATTAGGCGCATCCCCAGATTTAATGGCGCTGAAGTAAGTTGCCAGCACCTGTCCGAGGGCATAGGTACTGGCGGCAGTGAGTACGGCAGACACTGCACTCCCGTAAGCAGGAATAAATTTCAGAAGCTGACGACGCCCCAGTTGCATTAGCAGCCCCGCGCCTACAGCCCCCGCGAGTTCTTTTAGGGTTTGCGTATCAAAAGATTGATGATGAAGTTGGGCCAGTTCGCGAGCGAGGTTGCTCTGAACGGCAATCACGAGTGGGACATCGACGACCGGGAGAGGAACGGCCCCCGCAGCCCCCGCTAGCAGCGCATGACGCAAAATGGTTTGGGCAACGCTACCTTTTGCTGAAGTCGTAATCGCAAAGCCAGCGCTAGGTAATAAATCTTCGATGGCTTTGGTAAGGGCGGTAAGACCGTAATTTTGAGGGGAAAAATCGTCCTCGGGTTGTGTAAAATCAATGGCGACAAAGGATGCGTTGAAATTGGCAAATTGTTGGCGTTGGTAATGAATTGCCGCAGCGAGTTCGCGAGGAGTCGCAGAAGGTAAGGGCCATTTATGGTAAGGATAAGGGAGAAGATGCGTATCTTGTGGGGCGTATCCCTCATGGAGACTGGTCAACACGATTAAAATAGGCCAATCGGGTCGGCGGCTGTGAATCGCACGGAGAGCATGGAGTACGGTGTCTTGCGCTAAATCCATCGTGCGAACGACGACCATGAGCAAATGTGCTTGATGGGCAAACTGCGCTATATCCTCGGTGGGATCGTAATTCGCTTCCCCCAGCCCCCGCGTGTCCAGAAATCGCAACAGAGGGGCTTTTGCATCGGGGAAATCGTAGAGGGCAGCGGTGCGGGTACAAGGACGAAACAAATCACCAATTTTGGCCCGCTCATCTCCCGTCAATCCCCGTACGATTGAACTTTTACCCGCCTGGGTCTTCCCCAAAAGCCACATGACGGGCGTTTGAATGCGCGCATTAAGCTCTTCCAATGGCAGCGCGTCGGGGGAGAGGGTGCGCGGCGAAGATAGCCATTCCCACATAGTCAACCTCAATTCGCAAAAAAAGTTGTCTCAAATAATTCAGTTGGGATTAACGCGCGACAGCGTGAACTACAGCTTATTCACAAATCGAGGAGATTACACAATGAAATCAGTACTCGCTTTATTGCTTGTTGCGGGACTGGCGGGTTGCGCCACTGCGCCCAATGGCCAGGTAGTGATGTCAGATCAAGGGCGTACCGCGTTGGGTACGGCGACCGGGGCTGCGTTAGGGGCACATTTTGGCAATCGCATTAGTGAAGGTTCACCGACAGGGACGGCGATTGGCGCGATTGCGGGCGGTGCCGTCGGGAATGCGTTAACCCAGCCCTCTTACCCAAGCAACTTCCAACAACAACCGGCTTATGTGGGCCCGCAGCAACCCGTATATGGCCCACCGCCACAACGCTACTGTCGGGGGCGTCGTTGCTGGTATTAAACGCCTCAGATGCGACGCTAAAAATTGCTTCGACATCCACCCCGCCCTGAAGGACGGGGATTTTGGGCTACTTCTCGGGTGCGGCCAGACATGGCAGATGTTCAAAAGCGAAGCAGCGACAGGTTTCTAAGCGACTAGGCCAGGCGAGCCTGATCGTCTCTTAATCACCATCAGAACTTCCTTATTCGCTATTTCAGTTTTTCTCCAAGAGATACAAGAACTCAGTCACATGTATTGGACGACTATTGAGATTCCTGCTGCCTCTGAATGTGTTATAGGGAGTCTCTAGGACTGACAATTTCCCGCACCCATTCATGACTTCCAGGAACCTTTCGTGCGTGATAAATCCTTCTGAGCTGTACGAAACCATCACAAATGCAGCAGAGCACTTCTGAATGACTTCAAACAGTGCTGCTTCAGCCTCTCGGCGCTGGTTATATCGACTTCGATTCCAGTCAATCGGTATTCCAGAAACCTCGCTCACCTCGATCGGCCTCTCATAAGAAGCCAGCAGGTTCAGCATAAAATAGTTGGATCCATACGGATGTTGATTATAGGGTGGGTCTAGATACGCCAGATCAAACTCCAGCGAGCCATTTTGTTCAAAGAACGCATTCGCATCCACGCGGGTTACCTGATGCTCACAAGAAAATCGTGAGAAAATCGGAATATCCAGATCTATATTTTTCTCAATTCTCGTCAGTGCATCCTGCCCGTGCCCGCCAAACTGACCTACGCCACTCCTGGACTTATAGAAGCCCTTGAACACGCCAGAAGTATTCGCATGAACTGATGCCTTTGCGATTAAAGGCGCCAAAAAATAGGGCTGTAGGTTTTCCGATAATCGCGATATTTGCATTCTTGCCGTATCAAGATACTCGGCATTTCTTCGCGTGTAGAACACTCTCTCTTCGGCTTTTATATTTTCATCAAATTCAGGCGCGTATAACTCAGCAATAAATCCTCGCGTCCAGTTTTTTTCAATTTCGCTGCGAAGAAAATGAAGACCATCTTTCATTTCAGAATCAACTACTTCGGAAGCATTCGACAGATAGCACTTGTTGGTTATTTCGCTATACAGTTCCAGATCGTTTGCCACAAGGAAATCGGCGTGACGCTTTAAATATCGTGACACCACTCCCGTTCCAGAGAAGAGATCTAAGCAGCGAAGTTTCGATTTCGACAGCCGCGCCTTTACGATCTCGACGCCTTTTCCAATAAAGGGAAGCAAGGCACGCTTATTGCCAAGATAGGTAATCAGTTGTGACTGAAGGTATTGAGGCGACTCTTCAGTGAAGCCTTCCGATACCAGGCTAAGTTGCTCTTGCACTTCTCTACTCAATTTTGTTGGCTAAAAATGCGGCCGCATTGTATGCCGCTGCCAGCGCAACGGTAATCCTGGACTGATTGGGGCCGAGGAAGATCTTGACCTTGAACGGACTATCCTTGAGCAGGCCAATGTCCTTTGGCTGGACATTCTCAAAATCGACAAGGACAAAATTCGTGCGTGTTGTCACGGGAGAGTTCTAACGACCAGGCTCACAGGTGGCAACGGAGCGCAGCGTAAATTTTATCCGAGTGCCGCGCCTTGTTGGATAATGCGGAAATAATTCTTTCGGCAATGATATGTCCAAAAACGGGTGGAACAGCATTGCCGATCTGAAGGTTTTTTGAGCCTTTTCCACCATAGAAGACATAGCTGTCAGGGAAGCCCTGTAATCTAGCGCCTTCTCTTGTACTCAAAGCTCTATTTTGATAAGGATGAATACATCTGGAAGATGAAGGTGTGCCGAAATTTCTTGTAATTGTTGGAGAAGGCATGTCTGGCACCAGTCGCGCATAGGTATTTGCGAAATAGGAATTGGGGCGTAAATATTCAGGAAGATCCTGGACTGAACCACCAGGCGGTATCAGTCGAAGAATTTCTTTCATTTTATCTCCATAGTTTGTCGCATTGTGCTCACTAAGGACATTCAGTGTTCCACGAAGCGATTTTTGATAATCATTTTGTGGATCACATTTATACTTGCATGAACTTTCTCCTGCACTTATCTCTGGTAAATCCGAAATGGCATCCATGACCGTCAGCTTAGGTGCAAGAGAAAATAGAGTAGGATTATCAGAGTGCGTGGGGACTGGCATTGTGATTGGGGATTGATCATTTCTCCACGCAACGACGATTGTTCGATGTCTTTTTTGTGGGAGGCCGAAATTAGAAGCGTCAAGGATTGTGCCATTGGTTTTGTACCCAAGATTGGAGAATTCACAGAGAAGAACATCATAGGCTTGACCAGAATACATTCTCTTAAATCCAGACACATTTTCGAATATTGCATACTTTGGACGGATTTCTTTAATGGCACGAAGGTATTCGTAAAAGAGACTATTTCTTGGATCTCTCTCGTTTTTTGATCCTACTGTTGAAAATCCTTGACAGGGTGGGCCACCAGAAAGAAGGTCTATATCACCGGTGCAATATCCCATTTTTTTAGTTTCATTTTTAAAGTCTACATTGTGGATGTCTGCACATAAAACAGTTGTTTTGGGGTGGTTGATTTTTAGTGTTCTCGCAAAATCTCTATGAATTTCATTTGCAAGAATTAACTCAAAACCTGCTCTTTCTAGTCCAATTGACAAACCCCCCGCACCAGCAAAAAGTTCTACTGCTAATGGGGTACTCATCAGAAATTAACCTCAAGCGTTGATAACAATGGAATTGTGTCTAGGAAACGCCATTTGAAAAAGTTCTGATCAATAGCAACAACACTCTGTCCCTCCATCTGTTGCCGAGTTACCCAATTTACATCACCGTGCTTATGCGCAACCAGCCGATAGCCAAGGCCGCGTTGTTGCATTAGATCCAGGGATTCTCATGTTCCTTATCGGGTTTGCGTCGGATACAGCGTTCAAACTTGGTCATGGCGATTTTTCTCGAATTACGCGACTGTGTCACTTTATGGATGACTTGATTTCACGAATGAGTAAGGCCAAGCGTCGGCAAGAACGTCGTGGACTGCAACGAAGCCTACACCTCGAAAACGGCGAGTCGGACGGGTGAGATTAAAAAGATAGGGGGCGCAAAGACGATCACATCGCAAGGCGTGGCCGTGGATCGCGACATCAAACGGCGCCCGTGGGATTTTTCTACGGGCTTTGGGAGATACCCCCTCACTTAGAAATGAGTGCGCATTCGTCGGCAGATGGTAACATTTGTGGGTAAAAAGTATCGAAACTTCGATTGGACTTGTGCTTATATTCCGCCTTGGGCTGCTCTTTCAATTTCATTGATGTAGTCTTGCGGTAAGCCATGCTCACGGGCACCACGAAGAATTCGCAGCAAATAATCCGATGTTGGCACCAAAGAATCCTGAAGAAATGTATCACCTGCTATGTAGGTGACCGCTTCCAAAACCTCTCCCGAATCGCACTGAACACAGACAATTTCTCGGTAGTAGTGACCACCGCGAACCCCTTCATGCTTATCCATTTCAGTTAGCGCCGTCGGATTGCATAAGTACACCACGCCCCAAACCATGTGAGCTACGTCTGGCATAATGTTCGCTTTTCCTGTGCCATCGTCCCCGCGCTTATTGAAGGTTATGCGGTAACCGTCAAGTCGGGCACGTCGTGCTTCTCCTATTGTTCCAGTGCGCTTTTCTTTCTGCTCTCGGAGCAGATTGCTACCATAGGCGAAGTACCAAATATTATTTTCCATAAGCCCCCAGAGAATGAATCACAGCCATATTGAGAATATCACATAGTTCACTATGTTTATTGATGAACCATTGTAACTTCAAAGCCTTCAGATTTTAGATCTTCAACAAGTGAGTTAAGACAACCGAGCGTACCATGCCCGATAGAATGTGCGATAATCATCACCTTAGTTTGTGTAATTCGCAATTCTAGATTTTATATTCTTTCTGTGAAATAGCGTTTGCAGATGACCATTTCTCGAAATGGGGATTCTGCGGATGTGGATTTAAAAGCTAATTTTTCCCTTCATCTAGACTAAACGAGGATAAGTCTGACGACTCGTGAGATGTGAATACAACAGTGAATTTCATGATGTGTCTCCTAATAGTTCTTTTGCTTTAGCAAATAATCCGCATCATTCCTTTGCCACGCACCTTCTCGAATTCGGCCAGGATATTCGCACCGTGCAGGAGTTGTTGGGGCGTTCGGATGT
>CAZTIH010000032.1:0-8737 GCA_964613675.1 uncultured Candidatus Competibacteraceae bacterium | reverse complement strand
TGATCTATACCCATGTTCTGAATCGTGGACCGCAGGGAGTGATTAGTCCCCTCGATCGTCTACCAGGTTGGGCACCGTAATAGCACCCACGTCCTACCCGTTGGCCGAGTCGAGGCGTTCAGCTAACCCCCCGATGCGCAGTGCTTTCGTCGATACGGCGCATTCGGACAAGCTCGACCTGGGGGCGTATGGACATTGATTTTTAATGGTTTACAGGCGCGTCGTCGCATTTTCCATTTTGGGGACGCCAAAATCTAAGTTATTTATAACTAACGGATTGTATTTGTGTGTCATTTTGTGAGAGACAGGTAAAAGCGCTTGTGATTCGGGCATGGTGAAATAGACTTCCATCTGCAAAACACACCATAATTCCCCGAAACACTCGAAAAATATCATCAAAAATTAAACAGCGATCTTCAAATACTAAGGGGGGAGATCACCATGCAAGGCAATGAAGTTTTCCGCTGGCTGCTTGAACTAGAGTCACCGTGGTTGGTGCGGGAAGTCCGTATCAGCCCAGCCAAAAGTCGCATTGAAATTTGGATCGATATTGAGCACCCCAAGCGCCACTGGTGGTTTGGTCGGCAAAAGCAGCGCGAGGCCCATGAACGGGTCTGGCGACATGTCAACTTTGGGGATTACCGTACGGTGATTCATGTGCGTCACCAAGCACTTAGTGAAGCGCCGCCGCCAGTACAACACCGAACTTTTCCAGAACGCGAAGGGGCTTTAGTTAGCGCGGGGCTTGAGCAGCAAATTCGTCAAGCCCTGCTCTTGGGGAACGATGAAGCGGCAGTAACTAAACTATTCGATGTTTCGCCCAATGAATTAGGTCAAGTGCGCCGCGCTTTGGGGCAAGTCACCCAAGTTAATAAAGCGCCCAAATCCGATCCCGTTTCTATGTTGCCGGGGCTAGGACACCCAAATTGGGGGCGGTTGCTGGATAACGAAATTCAGTTGAACATCCGCAATTTGGGGTTGCAAATGTTGTTGCACCGCTTGCAAATGCAACTTCGCGAGCAATCTGATATTGGGGCACGGCTTGCTCGAATTGAAGAATTACGGAGTTACTTCGTAAAATACCATCGCTTGATGAAACATGAAATTAATCAGCTCTTTGGCGAAGAGCGGGTGGCGTAGATTATGGTCGATGCAGCGGAATGTAATGATATGTTCTTGCGACCTGTGGCAGAGGTCGCCGAGCGGATTTGTCAAGGTCAAGTGTTGTCATTGGCGGGGGAAGAGTCCTTACTAAGACAACTTCCCCCTGGCGATTGGATTGGCGGGACAATCCCTTACTTTATGAGCCAAAGTGGAGGGCAAACCTGTAAAGATCGCTTGTTTGTACAGCCCTTACCCGTCGCACCAGGCGATGTAGAGGTGCGCGATTACGGGGTGGATGAGCTTCCTCAGGTATTGCAAGACGCCCCCGAACATGGGTGCTCGATGATTATTTTGCCGGCCAGCAGCCCAGTTCATCTCGCCTACGCCCAACATGCCCCGACCTATCCGAATATGTTCTTAAAACCCATCATCGGATGGATTAGTGGGGTTCATCTTAATGATCTGGGGCGCATAAAGCCCATGGTTTTTAATGGTGCATCGGGGAGTGCGTTTGCAGATCGGGCAGTGGTTCTGCACATGGCCTTCCCGCCTCACAAACTCCCGTGCATTGGCATTGTAAATCTATTTCAACCCAGCAAAGGGGATACCATAACCTTTGAGGATGAAGGTTTTGAGGTGAAAAACTGCTTGATTAATGGAGAACCCCAGTTGTTTGCCCATTATTTGCGTTCACAACAAGTCGATATGCGCTGGCCGTTAGTGGCTGATTATCACGGTGCGATGGTTAATGTGAGTTTTCAGGCCGTCGAAGAGGATTTGGTGAGGTTCTATGCCCCGGTTTTTAAGGGAATCCAGTATCGTTTGGCGTCACCGATGATCGACTATCTCAATCGGTTTCGCGAAGCTGTCCCCCATCTGCAAGGCGTGACCTTTTCGTGCAATTGTATCCTAAATTATCTGTATTCCTCGCTTGAGGGACAGCAGACAGGACCGTTAACAGGCCCTATTACTTTTGGTGAGGTTGCGTATCAGTTGCTTAACCAAACCCTCGTTTACCTGACCGTTGAAGAAATCTAAGGATGGCTTATTTGGATCGGCTGCGGTCGGTAAACCATTGGCAGCCCTCGAATTTTATTCCGTTTCGCGTGGCACAGAGAACCGTCGGTCGCATTCGTCCCCGTTTTGCAGAACAGTTACGGCGTTGGCCACATCTATTTGTGGTCAGCCACGATGAAGTGCGCAGTCATCCAGATTTTGATTCAGCGAGCATTCCGCAACGTAATCAGTGGATTGCGAATATGCTCACTTGTTTACGTGCAGAGCAGCAGATTCCGAACTGGCGAGACGAAAACTATCCCGTTGTCACCCGTTTTGGCGAACCACTGCTCTTTGAAATCGAACGGGCGGCAATTCCCCTTTTTGGTTTGACGGGGATTGGGGTACACATTAACGGACTCGTTCAGCAGGGATCCGACCTTCGGATGTGGATTGCTCAACGGGCTGCTAACCGATCTACTGCCCCTAACGAACTCGATCAGCTTGCCGCCGGTGGACAACCTGTGGGTCTGACCTTGCGTGAAAACGCGGCCAAAGAAGCGTTTGAAGAGGCAGGGGTGCCATTGGAATATAGCCGTACTCATTTGAAAGCCGTAGGAATGGTAAGCTATTGTTTGGAAACAAAAATGGGATTACGTCCCGATTTAATTTATTGTTTTGATTTGGTCTTGCCGCCCGATTTCACGCCGCAAAATCAGGATGGTGAAGTCGCGGCCTTCTTTAATCATTCGCTTGAAGAGATTGCCGACATCGTCCGTGAGCAACCACGCTTTAAGTTTAATTCTGCACTGGTCGTCATAGACTGTCTGATACGTCGCGGTCTGATAGAGGCCGATGCGCCCGATTATGCAGAACTCGTTTACGGATTGCGGTATCGACCGGCTATTTTCGACGCCGATAGCCGAGTTTCAGAGTCCCCGCAGCAGTAGCAATAGTCCCAAGGCACCCAACAAACTGCTTAAAAGCCAAGGGGTTGTTGGGAAAATGAGGGCCGCCACAATAATAAAAGTCGCGCCTGCCGTCATAAAGAAGCGTTTTCGATGGGTATGTCTGAGTTCATAGCGCAAGGATTCGATCGCGTGACGTTCGACTTGAATCGCCAGTTCACCTTGCTCTAAACGTCTGAATAATTTCTCCAAGCGGTTCGGAAGTTCGGGCATCCCTTCAAACCAACGCGGTAAACTCATTCCCAACTGTTTTAAGGTCGCTAATGGCCCAGCCCGTTCGCGCATCCAGGATTCGAGCAGGGGTTTGGCAGTTTCCCAGAGATCTAAATCAGGGTCGAGTTGGCGCCCCAGCCCTTCGACATGCAGGACAGTTTTTTGTAACAAAACTAGTTGAGGTTGCACTTCCATTTGGAATCGTCTTGCCGTCTGGAAAAGCGTCATCAGAAAGTTGCCAAAAGAAATCTCTTTCAAGGGTTTATGGAAGATGGGTTCGCAAACCGTCCGAATAGCAGATTCAAATTCATCCACTCGCGTAGAGCTGGGTACCCAACCCGATTCAATATGAAGTTCTGCAACTCGTCGGTAATCCCTTCTGAAGAAAGCAAGAAAATTTTCAGCCAGATAATGTTGGTCTTTAGGGCTTAAGGTTCCGACAATACCAAAGTCAACCGCAATGTATCGGGGATTCTTGGGATTCTGAACATCGACAAAAATGTTGCCGGGGTGCATGTCTGCATGAAAAAAGCTGTCTCGTAACACCTGCTGGAAAAAAATTTCGACCCCTACCTGAGAAAGTCGCTTCAGGTCAATTCCCAAGCGGGTTAACTCATCTATCGCGTTAATCGGAACGCCATGAATCCGCTCCATCACCATCACCGTGCGGCGACAGTAATGAAAATGAACTTCGGGAATATAAAGACTTCTTGCGTCTTGAAAATTGCGGCGCAATTGGCTCGCGTTCGCGGCCTCCCGCAAAAGATCCAGTTCATCTAGAATTGTCTTTTCGTATTCTGCAACCACTGCACGAGGTTTCAGACGTTTTCCCTCGCTCCAATAACGCTCGATTAGATCGGCCGCAGCGTAAAGTAGATCGAGATCATGTCGAATGGTCGCTTCGATGTTGGGACGTACGACCTTCAGAATCACTTCCCGCCCATCGAGTAAACGGGCCGCGTGAACTTGGGCAATGGACGCCGATGCCATAGGTACATCGTTGAATTCGGAGAAGATTTCTTCCGGCGGACGCCCATAGGCTTGCGTGACGATTTGACGCGCTAATGTGCTGGAAAATGGAGGGACACGATCTTGTAACTTAGAGAGTTCTTCTACGACATCTATGGGAATTAAGTCGCGGCGAGTCGAGAGCATCTGGCCAAATTTGACGAAGAGCGGTCCCAAATCCGAAAGCGCTGAACGGATTCTCGCACCGCGACTGAGTTGGCTACGTTTGCTCCAGCGCCACGGCAGTAAATGTCCTAATAACCGTATGGGTCTAACCCAAGGACTTTCCAAAATAAAATCATCTAAACCGTGGCGAATCAAAACCGCATGGATAAACCAGAGGCGGCGAATACCAGAAAGGGCGCGACGACCAATCATGTTTGCAGACTTCGGAGTTGGCTCATTCGATAGTCGAGTGCATCGAGTTTGGCGTTCAGTTGACTCACTTGGTCGGCAAAGTCATTAAATTGCTGGCGTGATGGCAAGAGAAATTGTTCGTGTTGAAGATATTCACTAGCAGTGGCTTGCAAATTAAGCCCCGTTTCTGCAATCCAACGGCGAATCTCATCGGTTTTTAAGGCGAATTGTTGGGGAATCTGATGAGGTAACTCGCGTAATAGTTGCGTTAAATCGACCCCCATTAATGCGTTTTGAAATGCCTGAATTAACGCCGCATCCCCTCGAATATAAAGTCCAATAATGCTGCCCGAATTAAGGGCGTTAATTAGGGTTAAAATCGGGCCGCTAATTGAGGCATCGGGCGGGCTGACGGATTCAGTTACTTGCCATTTTTCCCCCACCGCCGAAAAAGCTAATTTCAAATCCAACTCTTGCAAATGCAATTCGACGATTTTGTTTTCGAGAGGGGCAAGCGGCGCAAAGGGGGCAAAAGTGTTAAGGGCCGTTTGGACGGCAAATGCGATCGCCGAACTCATGCGAATTTATATCCTCGGTGTAGGGCGACAATGCCACCCGTCAAATTGAAGTAATCACAGCGCTCAAACCCTGCCGCCGCCATCATACTTTTTAGCGTATCTTGATCGGGATGTTTCCGAATACTCTCTGCAAGATATTGATAACTCTCGGAATCATTGGCGACGAGTTTGCCAAGTCTTGGTAGAACACTGAACGAATAAAGATCGTAGATTGGCTGTAAGCCCGGGACATAAGGTTGAGAAAATTCCAATACCAATGTTGCGCCCCCGACTTTCAGGACGCGCTTCATTTCGCTTAGGGCCACTTCCTTACGGGTCACATTTCGTAGTCCAAATGCAATAGTAATGCAATCGAAGGTGTTGTCGGGAAAAGGCAGTTTTTCCGCATCGGTCTGTAAGTAATGCAGACCACTGATTCCGTGATTAAGATGTTTTTCGCGCCCAGCTTCTAACATTGCGTCGTTAATATCGGCTAACACTACCGTCCCTGTTTGGCCCACTTTTTTCAGGAATGCAGTTGCCAAATCGCCCGTCCCGCCCGCTAAATCTAAGACGGTCATCCCAACGCGCACATTCGCAATGCCAATCGTGAATTGTTTCCATAAACGATGGATGCCAAGTGACATTAAATCATTCATCACATCGTATTTGCGGGCGACGGAATCAAAGACTTGTTCGACGCGTTTGACTTTCTCTTCGACCGGGACTTCTTGATAACCAAAATGGGTGGTTTCTTCTTGGCTCACGAATGAGTACTCCGCTGATGGCCGGCTGTCGCTAAACGCGCTAAATAGTCAGCCCAATTTTGGGATTTGAACTGACCTAATTCGTATAAATAATCCCACGAATAAATCCCCGAATCATGACTGTCGTCGAAGACCAAACGCACCGCGTAATGGCCCACAGGGTCAATGTTCTTAATGTTCACGGTCTCCTTGCCGTACACCAAGACTTCTTGCCCCGGACCGTGCCCCCGAACTTCGGCTGAGGGCGAGAACACGCGCAGATATTCGCAGGGCAGCTCAAATCGCGTGCCGTCATCAAAGCTAATTTCCAGTACCCGCGATTTCTGATGGAGTTGGATTTCAATAGGTTGCGCCATAGTTGTGCCTTATGCGTGGATTCAGAAGTTGACCGTAGAAGTTATAAAATGTAGCGCGTGAGATCGTCGTTTTGAGCCAACTCGCCCAGTCGCGTCATCACGTATTGACCATTAATTTCAACGATTTGCCGCGATTGGTCCGGCGCTTCAAACGAGAGCTTTTCCAATAACTTTTCCATGACGGTGTGTAATCGTCGGGCACCGATGTTTTCCGTCCGCTCGTTAATTTTGAATGCGATCTCCGCAATTTTCTCAATCCCTTCAACAGTAAAATGCAGTTCTACGGCTTCGGTTTGCATAAGTGCTTGATACTGCTTGATTAAAGCACTGTCGGGTTCAGTCAGAATGCGCACAAAATCTTTACTCGTAAGCGCCTCCAGTTCCACGCGGATGGGCAGTCGGCCTTGTAATTCCGGAATCAGATCCGACGGTTTAGAAAGATGAAACGCCCCACTCGCGATAAAGAGAATGTGATCGGTTTTGATGGCACCGTATTTGGTCGTCACCGTGCAGCCCTCGATTAACGGCAACAAATCTCGCTGTACCCCTTCCCGAGAAACATCCGGTCCACTGTATTCCCCCCGTCGCACTACTTTGTCGATTTCATCAATAAAAACAATGCCGTTTTGTTCGACATTGTGCAGTGCTGCCGTCTTAACTTCCTCTTCGTTGATGAGCTTTGCCGCTTCTTCGTCGATGAGGCGCTTTCGGGCATCCCGAATTTTCATCTTGCGCATACGGGTACGTTGGCCAGCAAAGTTCTGCATCATCGACTGCAATTGTTGCGACATTTCCTCTAGTCCCGGCGGAACCATAATCTCAACGCCCACATTCGCAGAGACTTCGACTTCGATTTCTTTATCTTCCAACTCGTTATTTAAGAGCTTTTCGCGCAACTTCTGGCGAGTCGGTGAATTTTCACGGGGTCGGTCATCGAAGCTACGCGGGGGAAGTAGCGCATCTAAAATGCGTTCGATAGCGGCTTCTTCAGCTCGAAAACGCACCTTATTTATCTCTGATTCACGGGTTTGTTTAATCGCAACATCAATCAGATCGCGAATAATCGACTCTACGTCCCGTCCGACGTACCCCACTTCCGTAAACTTGGTCGCTTCCACCTTCACAAACGGTGCTCGCGCTAACTTAGCGAGTCGGCGGGCAATTTCCGTTTTTCCTACCCCCGTTGGACCAATCATCAGAATATTTTTGGGAGTAATTTCGTTGCGCAACTGTTCATCGAGTTGGAGTCGTCGCCAGCGATTACGGAGCGCAATGGCTACCGCCCGCTTGGCGGCTTGCTGACCGACAATAAAACGGTCAAGTTCCTGTTCAATTTCACGGGGAGTCATCGCCAAGGGCGCGGGTAGATTCATCGTCATAAAAATTTACGCGAAATTCCCCGCTGTACAGCGAGGCGGGATAGCGCGGACCCTTTGTTGAGGTATCCCCCAAAATCGCAACCTCCACCATAGGACTATTTATCTGTCGCGCTACAAGCAGATAAAACTGGGAAACGGAATCTCAACATGCTTACAGATTGCGATTTTACAAGTCCCGGCGCTGCGTTAATTCCTAGAAACGCCTCAATTGTAGCGACGTAATTTGATTACCAATGCGCCCCTCAAACTCAAGCTGGTCAGTACGCGGTGCTTCAAGCGATGGCCCCGATAAAGCCCTCAAAGAAACCGTCCCCGCGACCGTCGCCGTCTGGCCATTTGCCGTAAATCGCAGCAAATTTGTCGTTAAACGGCCATTTTGCCAGGTGCCCACAAAGGTGAACCACTGAGGCTGACCAAACGCATCGTAGAGATACCACACGCCCGAAAGCTGATTGTTTTGTTGCTGTAGCTGCACGCTTTGTCCAACCCGTTCCACATCCCACCACAGTCCGCTAAACCCCATTTCCGTTGTCGCTTGGAAAGGTTCGAGATTGAGACGACCCCTTTGTGGCGGGCCTAACCGCGTGTCGTAATCGAATTGCACTCGCGGCAGCGCGTTGTCAATCGGGGGCGTCAGGGTAAGTTCGACCGTACCCACAGTCTGCGCTTGCAAACGATTGACATCCCACGCTTGTCCTTGCGGCGGCCCCGTAAACCGCCATAAATCACCACTGGCCCGTTGACCCACGAGGGGTAATGTGAAATTAACCCATTCCGTGGTGCCTTGGGCGTTGTAGCGGTACCAAATACCGAGAATTTCCAGCCCGCGCCGTAGCAAGTACACCCCCATGCCGGGTTGTTGCGGATCCCACCAAATCGTCGAATAGCGTCTCGGATTGAGCCACACATCAAAAGTATTCGCCGTGAGCGCAAACCGTCCGTAATAATCGAGTTCGCGGGGGCGGCTGCAACTCGACAATCCGCCCGTCAACGCCCCTATCAGAAAGGGTTGGCGATTGACGGTAATCCACA
>CAZTIH010000031.1:6129-25022 GCA_964613675.1 uncultured Candidatus Competibacteraceae bacterium | reverse complement strand
GATTAGGGGCGGCGGTCGCCGCCCGCGCTATCCTTCCCCGCCCTGAACGGCGGGGTTTGCCGCGCATCTGGATCAATTCAGGAGAAAAAACCATGGCCATTCCTAACTTCCAGATGTGCATGTTGCCACTTTTGAGGTTCACCGCCGATGGCAAAGAACATCGGATCAAGGAGGCTTCCAGGTTCCTGGCTCGGGAATTCAAGCTCACCGATGAAGAACAGAATGAGTTTTTGCCGAGCGGTCGGCAGCCTGTATTCATCAACCGCATGAGCTGGGCACGCTGTTATCTGAAGAAAGCTGGCCTCTTAGATGATACGCGGCGCGGCTACTTTCAGATCACATCTCGGGGCCAAACCGTGGTGAAAGAAGCCCCATCTAAAATCGACCTCAAATATCTGGAGCGTTTTTCAGAGTTTAGGGATTTCTTGAACAAGAAACGCGTAAAGAGAGACCTCTATGAAGACTCAGAGGGGGTTGCAGAACCAGAAACTGTTGCCGAGCAGACGCCCCATGAAGCCCTGGAAAGCGCGTATCTGTGTCTCCGCTCCGAGATCGCGGCTGAGATTCTACAAATGCTTAAGAAATCTGATCCTTCGATGTTTGAAAACATCGTGGTCGATCTGCTCGTGAAAATGGGTTATGGCGGCAGCAGGAAAGATGCGGGGAAAGCAGTTGGTCGCAGTGGCGACGAAGGGATCGATGGGGTCATCAAGGAAGATCATTTGGGTCTGGACAGCATTTATCTCCAGGCCAAGCGGTGGGAGGCGACGGTGGGAAGGCCCGAGATACAGAAATTTGCGGGGGCGCTTCAGGGGCAACGGGCAAAGAAAGGTATCTTTATCACCACATCCGAGTTCTCCAAGGAAGCGCAGGATTATGTCCACCGCATTGACTTAAAGATCGTCCTCATTGATGGCAAGGCGCTGGCGGAGTTGATGATTGATTTTGGCGTGGGGGTCGTGTTGGTGGCCGCCTATGAAGTGAAGAAAATAGATCTGGATTATTTCAGTGAGACCTAGCCGCTGCAAAACCCAAATTTCGGAGGGCGTCATCACAAAAGTTCAGAGTAAAAGAACTCTGATCTGAATGACGGCAGCGAAAGACGCGATATTTGACCCTTAACGGATAAATGAGTGGCGATGCCGCGCCAAGACTTCAGATGAAGCAAGATATTCTCGATCAGATGTCTGAACCTATACAGATAGCCGTCATAATCTCGTGGATGCACGCGATTCTTTTTGGTGGGAATGATCAAAGATTATCACCCACTCATAATTATTCCCTTCCCGACAATACCTTCTAAAGTTTGAGCTAAATTTTCACGATCAAAGAGCTTGAAATGATCGCATGATGTCTCGTAAATGCTTAATTTACCGACTCTTTCGGACCAACCCACTGCGTTTTGCGGCCTCCCCGTGAACTGTGTAAGGGCTTTGATTTTGCCGTCCCACGATTGAGAGATTAACCAATTCAAATAAAAAGTTATTTGTAAGTTTGAGTTAGCTATTTCAATGCCTAACTCATTCGCCCAATTGCAGTGAGTAGAAAATAACTCATTTTTCTCATCTTGAGTTAATGGCGAATTATCAGGCCAAATTGAATCAAAAATAAATAAATTAACGGTCTTATTCCGTAATTCGAGTTCCCGAGCAAGTTGCCAAGCTAATAACCCGCCTGCCGAATAACCGAGCAAATAGTAAATACCCGTCTCTTGTAGGTCACAAATCTCATCCAATAAATTAGGCAATAAATCCGCACAAGGATGTATGTCAGCCGCGTAAATAGTCATGTTCAAATGCTGAGATAAGGGGCCGAAAATGCTGCCTACACCGAGCAAAGGAGGTAAAGCGAATAAATTCAAACCTTTACCTCCTAGTTTATGAAATAACTTAGCATTCTTGCGAGATAAAAATTGCGCTAATTGAGCTATAGTGGGGCAACTGAATAGCGTAGTCGGCGTAATGCTAATGCCCTGTTTATCCAACTGTGCGACGAGACGCAAAGCTAATAAACTATGTCCCCCTAGTTCAAAAAAATTGTCGTCAATCGAAAGCCCTTGGCGATTAAATAAGATCTCCCAGTTTGCCAGTAACCTTTTTTCTAATTCAGTCGATGGAAGACGACCTGATTGAATGGCTAATTGGGGGGGGCGTAATTGACGACGATCTATTTTCCCACTGGCCGTCAACGGAAATGCGTCGATGACTAAAATATGCGTTGGAACTGCGTAATTTGGTAGCCACTGTGCGAGATAATTTCGTAGTGAATTGGGGGCACAGGGCTGATGTAGGACTACCCACGCAATAATTTGCTCATCTAATAATAAACAGGCCGCATGAATAACTAATTCGTGAGCCTGTAAACGGGCCTCAATTTCACCTAATTCGATTCTTTGCCCACGTAACTTAATCTGCGAATCCCGTCGGCCTAAACACATAAAGTTACCGTCGATGAGTTGCTGGCCAATGTCTCCTGTGCGGTAGTAACGTTCTGTAGACGTCTGAATAAATGACGCTTGAGTTCGGACAAGGTCATTCAAGTATCCTCGCGCAACTCCCTTCCCCGAAATGCAGATCTCTCCCATCGCTCCTGTGGGTAATATACGGCCATCGTATCTTGAACGAATCACTAACTGATCGCCGGGTAAAGGTTTTCCAATATTAACTGGCTCGGTAGTGACTACTGATGCGGTGGACCAAATAGCAGTCTCTGTTGGCCCATAGACATTGATAACCGTCGCCGATAGGTGAGCAAGTTGCACAGCTAATTTAGGTGACATGGCTTCACCCCCTACTAAAATTGTCTGCAAATTGTTCAGACTTTCGGTGCCGCCCACCTCTAGTAATAGATTCAGACGTGAAGGCGTTATCTGCAATATATCAACTTCACGCTTTAAGCATCTCTCAGCGATTTTTCTGAAATTCTTTGTTTCTGCATCATCTGCAACAAGTACAGTTAGTCCAGCGAGTGGCGCACCTAAGAGTTCCAGAAGAGAAATATCAAAACTAATAGTCGTTAACCCATAAAATTTTTGTTTGGGTTTTAGATGTAACGATGTGGTCAAACAAGAAAAAAATGCACAGACTTGCCGATGTTCAATCATGACACCTTTGGGTTCACCCGTTGATCCTGAGGTGAAAATGATGTAGGCCAGACGGGCAGGATCTTTCTTAAGTATGGGTAAAGGTGCCTTTGCCCTTTCCTCAACATTAACTTCGATAATAGGTATGCCGACCTCAAAATTTACTTGACCAATCAAAGCTTTAGCATTTGATATGCGAAGCACATGGTTAATGCGTTCGAGAGGCCACTGAGGATCGATGGGAATAAGCGCCGCTCCCGATAAAATCGTTCCCCACAGCGCTACAGGTAACCGCCGATCTCTTGGGCAGAAAATCCCAATACAATCATCTGCTTGCAGTAAAAATTCTTGTGTTAGCTGAATTGCCAACGCTTCTGCACATGAAGCAAGTTCAGCCCATGTCCAATCTCCATCTATGCACTCGTAAACGCGTTCTTCTGGATGGCGCTGAGCGTAATCCAAAAATTGTGAAGCTAAACAATAGGTTGATGAGGGATTACTGGATTCTATGGCGCTTGTCGCGGTGGTAAAAGATTGCTTGAGTTCTTTCAAAGAAAGATTGAGAGGACTTTCTGCTATTTTCTGCAAATAAGCAGTTAATCGCGCTAAAACGATTTCCATTTGCTGGCTATCACAGCGATTTGCATTGAATTGCAAAGAAATTTCCCAGTGGTTTCCCGGGCGAGCCGTCAATGTGAAATCATAATGAGGGTGTTCCAACATCTCCCTTTGAGTGAGCTGTAATCCACCAAATAATCTGATCGTTTCACTCTCGCTTTTACCTTCTATGATGACCAAATGATCGATTAAATGTCTTTTCTCTGCGCCCAAAGCGACAGACAACGGACATGAATGATGAGGCTCAGATAGTAAAAACTCGTTTTGACGCTGTTGTAACGCCGTCTCCACTGAAAATTCATCATTAATTTTTACGCAAACAGGGATGGCGTTAATAAATAAACCTACGGTTTCCCAAGCCATAGGCAATTCAACAGGACGGTTAGCGACAGTTAATCCGAATGTTGCATGTTGGGTATCTCCAAAATCGGCGAGGGTTAAACCCCATGCCAACAGCAGAACATCGGTAATCCCCACATTGATCTTTTGAAGGCGGACTTGCAGAAGCCCAATAGTTTCTGCATCAAGAATAGAAGTATGTTTTTGCAGAGATTCTCCAGGTTCCGTGGTCAATTTGCGCGGCAGGGTAGGAGTTGAATCTATGGCGTCCAAATAAGCGCGCCAAAATAATTCGCTCTCCCGTTGAGATTGCTTTTCAAGATATTGAATAAATCGCGCGAATCGAGGCGCTGGTTTTAGTTGCGAACTAATTTGTTGGCAATGCGCGTTGTAAAGCTCGGCAAATTCCCGCTGCAAAATAGAAAAGCAACTCGCATCTAAAATTAGATGGTGGAAGCGCCAAATAAACCAATAATGATGTTGCTGAGTTTGAATTAAACAAAATCTCAACAGCGGAGAATTTACTAAATCAAACCCCTGATATTTTTCGCGTTTATTAAGTTCGGATAATTGTTCAAGTTGCTGTTTTTCATCAAATATTTGCCAATCTAATTCCTGCCATACTAAAGTCCGTTCTTTAAGCACAATTTGTAAGGGGCGGTGTGATCCTTTAGACACAAAAGCGGTGCGTAAAATGTCATGCCTTTGAATCAGATCACGCCAAGCCGCCTTAAACGCAGTCTTATTTAAAAAACCGCTTAATTCGTACCAAACTTGTTCGTGATAGGCGTTTGAATAAGGTTCACTTACTGCGTGAAACAATATTCCTTCTTGCAAAGGCGTTAATGGATATAAATCCTGTATATTTTTTTTATCTATCGCCACGATTTCAGCTCCGATTGGGTAATTTGAATGCCTCAAGAAATAACCCAAAGGTTAAAACAATCATTAGCCAGTCTATTTCAAAAGTTTGACTTAAATAAAAGTCGGGTTGGCTATATTGTTTTTTTAAGCGCTCGATGGCGTCCGGATTAAAATATCCTTGTGTTTTAATTCGCTCATAAGACAGTAAATCATTAACCCATTCGATATTTTGTCGTAGCAAATACGGACTTCCAGGCGCGACAAAACTAAATTTTTCGCGTTTCAGAATTGCTTGCGGAATGTATTTAGCTGCAAGTTGTTTCAGCAGAGATTTTTCTTCCATCTGCTTCACCAAAAATGCGGGCGGAATTCTTTTGACGCAATCAATTACCTCTAAATCCAGAAATGGATAACGGGCCTCAATTGATGCTGCAAAGGCCATTCGGTCGCCATGATCCGCCAACAAATGATCGGCCATTCGGCATTTGGCATCGACATAAGAGCGTCGGTGTAGGGGGTGACGATTGCTAATTTGGTTGCCATCAATTAACCGCTTTTGGGTGCAGTCAAAAGCCCCTAACTGCTGAGCTAATTCAGGCGCATAAATAGCCGCTTTTAATTCGCGTAGCTCAAGATAATTGCGCTCATAGAAAAAGTTCTCATCGCCCCACATTTGCATTCTGACTTCATTCTCCATTAGGGTATTTAAGTCATATTCATCAATAGGTTGTCGTTGATTGGCGAGACGATAACCTACATAACCCCCAAACAGTTCATCCGCTCCTTCACCCGTTAAGACGACTTTATAACCGTGGTTTTTAACCGCTTGAGAAAGTGCTAATGAGCAAGTGTTGTAAGACTCTTTTAAGGGCGTTTCACTATGGTAAATTATAGTGGCTAACGAATTAGCAATTTGTGGCCAATCAAAAACAATTTGCTCGTGGGTCGCACCAATCGTTTGGGCCATCAATTGTTGATAATGACGTTCATCAATTTCCCGTTGATTGAATTGAATTGAGAAGGCATGGCGGTTTTTTACCGCCCCTAAATCGTGGATTAAAGCCCCGATAAGCGATGAATCCAACCCACCACTCAGATAAAACCCCACAGGAACATCTGCGTCTAATCTGCGCTTGACAGCCCGTTTCAGAACATTTTCGAGTGCTTCAATGCCGTCGTTTTCTGTCTTAATGAGTGGGTCAGGTTGCGTGGGGTAATTAAAATCCCAATAGCAACCCGTTTTGATGTCTCCATTTGCGTCCATTGTCATCCAATGCCCAGGTTTCAGACTGCTAATTCCTGCAAAGCAAGTGCGTGGGCTCACCGTGCCAGGCAGGGTTATGATTTGGTCTAAACCCGTTAAATCGACAGCCCGACTAATTAAAGGATGCGTCAATAACGCTTTAATTTCGGAAGCAAATAATAGAGTGCCGTCCACAACGCTATAAAAAAGCGGGGCAATTCCTAAAGGATCTCTCGCTAACAAAAGCATTTTTTCTGGGAAATCGAATAAGGCTAATGCAAATTGTCCATTCAGGTGAGTAAGTAATTCTCGGCCATAAATTTTGTACAGAGGTAAAATCACTTCTACATCGCAATGAGTGAGAAATAAATGCTCTTTTTGCGTTAATTCATGGCGTAATTCTCGGTGATTAAAAATTTCGCCGTTACAAATCATTATCTGTTGTGAATCAACACTTTGCATAGGTTGGTGTCCCCCTGCAATGTCCATAATAGATAGGCGCCTGAATGCGAGACCCAACTCGTTTTGACAGTAAATTCCTACATCATCGGGGCCACGATGAATAAGCGCATCTGCCATATTTTCTAATTGCATTAGCGTCGGTAAATGGGAGGATTTGGGCGCATAAATACCGCTAATTCCACACATAACTAAAAGTCCTCATCGAGTATTTCAGTTGCTGATTTTACGGTGATTGTTTGTGGGCGTTTTAATTGGCTACTCCATTCACTCACCGTCGCTAATTCGGGGGGGATATTCATTAATAAATGCGCTAATTCATCAAGGAATTGAGTAGCTCCAGCATCACTTACCGTATCACGGCGATAAACTGCCTCCAGATGTAGAGAATTTTCTGTAGGTTGCGCGACTAAAGCCAAAGGATAGTGACTTTGTTCACGGCTCGGTAACGGCGAAAAGGTTAACCCTTCCCCCATAAGTGGAGGGGACGGATAGTTCTCAAAGATCAGGATTACATCGAAAGGATCACCACTATCCCATTGATTCCATTGTAAAATCTCGCCAAGAGCACACCATTCATAGGCAGACTGTTCAGAATTTGAATGTTGTATCTGATGTAACCATTCAGATAACGGTTGAGTGGCATCAACAACAATCTTTTTAGGAATAGTGTTGATAAATAAACCGACAATTTCATCGACATTTTCTAATTCAGCGGGGCGACCAGAGACCGTTACACCAAACAAAATCGAAGCATTACCACTGTGGTAAGCTAGCCACAAAGTCAGTGCTGCCTGTAAAACTGTGCTCAAAGTAACTTGTTGGTTTCTTGCTTGTTGTTTTATAGCGACAATTGGTAGCGATAATGCGTATTGCCCATAACCCGTACCTTGTGCGGGACCCAAGTGGAGGGGGGTAGGTAAACAATCCGCTAAATAATGACGCCAAAATTTAGCGGCTTGCAGATGATCCTGTGTGGATAACCAATTGATATAACTGGAATAATTGGGGGCGACAGCGAGTGTTTCTCCGCGATAAGCCTTAAACCAATCGCGTAATAAAATCCCCAAACACCACCCATCTAACAAAAGGTGATGATGGCTCCAAATTAAACGCCATTGTTGTGCGCCTAAGTGGATTAAGTAGATGCGCTGTAAAGGTGCGACCGTCAAATCAAAAGGGTTTTTCCTATCTTCAATTAACAATAAATTCAAAGCGTTATCAGTGTCTGGTTCGTTACACCAATCCAGAAAAATCCAAGGTACGGTTACTTGATGTTGCACGAGGGCTTCGGGTAACTCACGGTTTTTCCAGCGAAAACAACATCGAAGGGTCGGGTGATGGTTTACGACGGCATTCCAAGATTGTTGGAACTGATCAATATCTAAATCCCCCGCGACATCTGCGATCATTTGGCCATGGTACAAGCCCTTTTCAGGGGCAGTCAGCACTTGAAAAAGCATCCCTTGTTGTGTGGGTGATACAGACCAGTAAATTGGTTTTTGCAACATTTCCACAACATTATTAGCCATATTGTCAGCAAGCTGTTCAATGGTTTCCGCGAAATGCCCCGCACCGTGTGTAAAATAGACTTGCAATACCTGATTTATGACAACAGCATCAATTTCAAGGCGATGAGGACGTAAATCCTCAAAAGATTGCGTCGGTCCCGGGGCAGGGAAACATAACGAGAATGCGTCGAAAGCGGTTTGTAATTGCCCCAAGTAATTAAAAGCCAAATCGGGCGTGGGTAAGTTAGCTAACTCGCTGATTTGCTTGCATTTTGGCAGCGCATCTATTTGATTGCGAACCGCTTCAGAAATACTTTCTAAATCTGTAGGAAGTTTGAGACGGGCTGGGTAAAGGGCTGTCAACCAACCGACACAATCAACCCCTTCACGCCCATGATGTTCTAAGTGAACGCCAAATTCCTGGCGTTTTGTCCAAATCGATAAGGCTTGTAAAAGTGCCCCCAACAAAGTGGCTTCAACATCACCCTCTAGCAAAGCAGAAGTCACTGATTTATCAAATATTTTTACAATCGTACTCGCTGAGCTCGCTAGATCGAGGGCTTCCCTATCGAGCGGAAGATTTTCGGTAAACTGCTGATTCCAAACCTCTAATTCGGTAAGAGAATGAGAAATAGGAGGAAGTCGGAATTGGGCAGCGGGCATCAGGACATGGCCCTTCATCAATTTCGCCAGTTCATCTAACAAAATGCGCCAACTGACTCCATCAACTCCTAAGTGATGGATAATAATCAAAATTTCTCGAGATCTTGGTTTATAAGCAACACGGAGAAGTTGTCCAGTTCGCAGATTCAAGGTGGTGTGCAGCGAAGGTGCGACGGTCTTCCAGTCCGCATCCACTATGTCAAAATCTTGCCAGGTTCCCAGAGTGGCCGTTCCGCAAATTTGTCCGTCATCAGAAAACTGACTTCTCAATGCGATGTGCCGATCGACTAACTGTCTGAAGACATCGGGTAACTTCCGATCATTTACAGAATCATCCAACTTCAATAGCACTGCCTGGTTAAAGTGAGATCGGTGTTGCAGGGGTAATTGAGAGAACCAGCGATGGATGGGGAGTTTGGACATTTCTTCAATTTTATCAGCGAGTTGTTTTTCTTCACTAACTGAGGAATGGAGGGATTCAATAGCGTGTTTTAATTCTGAAAGGGTTTGATGTTGAAAAATCATCCTTGGTGTTAGGGGAATTCCCATCGCCCGCGCACGAGTAGCGACTTGAATTGCTAAAATCGAATCACCCCCTGTTGCAAAAAAATTATCGCTGTCATTTATTTGACGGCGCAGTAGTGTTTCCCAAAGAGATTTAAGTACATCAGAGGTCTGAGGTAAGGTTTTTGTCTGCAACGGTATCTGAGCGAGTAAAGACTTTCTGTCCAACTTGCCATTGGCGGTTAACGGCAAACTTTCGATCGCGAAAAAAGCATTCGGAATCTCATAGTTCGGTAAACGACCCTCTAGCGTTTTACGTAGAGCCATCTCGTCAAAATTTTGCGCCGTCAAATAAGCGACTAGACGGGGATTTTCAGCACTTTCATCGACGCACACCGCCGCATTTGACGCGGTGACTTCCTGAAGAACCGCTTCGATTTCACCTAACTCTATGCGAAATCCGCGAATTTTTACTTGTTGATCGAGACGTCCACGATAAACCAATTCGCCATTGATTTGACACGCACTGTCTCCGCTCCGATAGAGACGACCCCATTTAGGATGATCTATAAAACGCGATGAAGTTAAATCGGGGCGGTTCAGATAACCTCGGGTTACTCCACCTCCTCCAATAAATAACTCTCCCTCTTGGCCAGTTTCCGTAATTTCTTGTTCATTATCAAATAGATAACAGCGCAAATCGGGGATTGGAGTTCCAATTACACTGTCCCGTTTCAAGGTATCGCTAGGGGAAATTACCCGATAGGTGACATGAACGGTCGTCTCGGTAATGCCATACATATTGACTAATTGAGTTGCGGTTCTATTTCGTGTAAACCACGGCGAAAGTTTAGGTAAATCAAGCGCCTCCCCACCAAAAATAATGGTTTTCAGATTGTGATTCTGGAGGGGGTGTGCATTCTCTAATCCGTAAAATGCAGAGGGAGTTTGATTCAGAACGGTGATCTGTTCGGCAATTAACAGTTGCCAAAAACTTGACGGATCTCGGCTAGTTTCATAATCAACGCCTACTAAAGTGCCGCCAAAGCGCCAAGCGCCCCAAAGTTCCCAAACGGAAAAGTCAAATGCCACGGAATGAAAAAGCGTCCAACGGTCGGTTGAACCAAATCCAAACCATTGATCGGTATAGGTAAAAAGTCGATCAACTTGGCAATGTTCGACCAATGTCCCTTTGGGTTGCCCTGTCGAGCCTGAAGTGTAAATACAGTAGGCCAAATGATCGGGTGTGACTGAAGTCTCTAAGGGTTCGGCTGAGAGTGCGTCAAAATCAAGACGGTCTATTTCAACCATGTGACCTTGCCAAAGGGGAGGTAATTCGTCTCGCACTTTCGAGTGCGTGATGACAACAGAGACGCCGCTGTCCTGAAGCATAAATGCCCGTCGATCAATAGGATAGACCGGATCAATCGGCAGATACGCAGCACCACTTTTCAGTACACCAAGCAATGCAATCGGTAGCTCAAGACAGCGGTCTAGGTAAACCGCAACGAGCTGATCGGGCTGTGTACCCAGTTGTTGTAGCCGATGTGCCAATTTGTTGGCTAACTGATCAACTTCCCAGTAGGTTAATGCGTCATTTTTCCAGCGCCACGCCCACTTTTTAGGATAACAGTGTGCAATTTCTGCAAATCGTTCGTGTAAGCAACGCTTAGTTCCGAGCTTTTCAACGCTTTGAATGGGATTGCTAGTGAGATCTCGTAAAATTTGTTGCCATTCACAAGCCCACCGACGTGCCGTGTCGTCATTAAATAAATCAGCATCGTATTCTAAATAACCGCTTAATCGTTCTGCCGATTCAGTTAGTGAAAAAGTCATATCAAACAATGCGCTACCAGGATCGAATGCCATTTCTTGTATCCGTTCACTAGTATGCGTTCGATCATCCATCACCGTGACAACATCGAATAAAGGCTGACGTCTACCCGATCTCGGGGGATTAATTTTCGCAATTAAGCGTTCTAAAGGGACGGGATTTTGTTGAACTCTACGGAGTTCATTAAATACTTCTTTAACTATTTCAATGGCTTGAGAAGTTTTTTTGATTTTTATCCCTAACACTTGCGTATCTGCATAACACCCAATCTGGTCAATTAAGTCTGGATGGGTTCGCCCCGAAATAACCGTTCCCAATGCGACGGAAGATTGTTGACCCAGGCGCGTCAAGAAAATGGCTGTTGCCGCTGTTGCCCAGGCAAAAATCGACAACCCTGTTTCACTTGCGCGACGACGGATGAGATCTATCGGTAAGTTGAGAGGCAATCTGACGCCACGATATTTTTTGTCCAACGTACGAGGAAAATCTGTGGGCAGTTCAAGGCAAGGAATATCGCTTAACTGCTTGATTGCTTGAGATAAATCGGCCTTTTCGCCTTCAGCTGCTTGCCACGCTAAACCATCTCGTAATTGCAATTTCAGTGGGGTTAATTCACGACCATCGTACAGCGCAAATAGATCTTGCAGAAATACGATCCAACTAATGCCGTCGGCTATAGCATGGTGCAGACATCCATAAATCCATGTTTTATCTGGTAAATAAACTACACGTATCCGCCACAGAGGCATCTGATCCAATGCAAAGGGGATCGCTGCATCTGATTGGGCTTGTTTTAGAAATTCGCCTTTATCAGTCGTTTCCCAAGTCAAAAAATTGACTAGGCTATGTGACGCAATTTGTTGTTGAGGTTCACCTAATTCATTTGCTACGAGTGAAGTTCTCAAGGCTTCATGACGCGCACTTAGATGGTGCAAAGCTGCTTGAAGACGCTCATTATCAAGACATTCATTGATCTGAAGCGCTAAAGGTAAGTTGTACGCTGCACTATCGCCCTCCAGTTGATCGAGAATCCACAAGCGTTTCTGTGCAGTGGCCGCAGAAAAAATAGGAGATTCGGGGAGTCTTGGAATCCCTGATATCGGGTTGATCACGGTTAAATGGTGGCACATGGTCGCCAGGTTGTGAGATGCCAGCACGGTTGAGGCATCCATCGGACCTAACCCCAAATGAGCAAGTCGTTGACACAAGGTGACTGCGCGTAAGCTATTGCCTCCTAAAGCAATAAAGTTATCTAACGGTGCGATATTTTCACAATTAAACAGGTCAACTAATAGGGCGTTGACCGTGGGCCAATGAGGTGAAAGTTCAGCCGTCGTCGAATCATCTTGTGGGGGGAGTGGCGGTAATTCTTCTAGTGCATCATCCGCTCCCTGTAAACTATCCGCAAATGCACTTTGCCATTGAGTTACGAGCGATTTATCGAGTTGATCGGGATAAAAATCCCAGTCCAGATACAAGTTACCGCCCCATTCTAGTGCGTTACAGAACAGTACTCCGTCGAATTCAGGTGGCAGGGTTGGCACTAACTCGATAGTTGCACCGAAATCGGGCGTTAACCCGCTATCTAAATTAACGATGACGGGTAAGGCAGGAGACTTTCCTTCACGCCGTAAAATTGACGATTGCCCCGCCCGTTGCTGAAGTGCGAGTAAACGGCGTTGATTAACCGCCAATCTTTCGGCGCTCGCTGGATCGCGATTATCCAAGACGAGAGGTAATAGTTCAGAACACTGTCCCAACAAATCGGGTAGATTCATCGATACCTGGGCAGCACAAGGAATCGCTAATGCAAAACGCTGCGTTCGAGTTAATTGGGTAAACAGTTTTTGGAATACAGTGACGATTAACGCGAATAAACTAACATTGTTTTCACGCGCTAATTGTTTAATGGGAGAAAGCGGTAATGTGCGGCTAATTCGTTGGGCAACCGCATGGGGAGATTTCGGTTTATAAGTTAAATAAAGTGGCTTTAACTCCGCTAATTCTAGTTCCCAATATTTGGTGTCTAACTTTTTTTGCGCGTGCCATACTAAAAACTGTTTCCATGACTCGTGAGTCGGAGGAGATACAGCAACTTCATCTCGGTAAAACGAGGCTAGTTGGTTGAGTAGAATCCCCATTGACCAGCCATCAAAAGCTAGATGGTGTGCACATAACCCGAGGAGTGTTTGATTACTTTCGGTTCTGGCGACTGCTAATTTTAACCATTCATTTTTATCAAAAGGCGCTATTAAAGTCGGCATTAATTCGTGCGCCTTGACTTCTTTGAGCCTCGGGATTTCACCATTGAGATGAAAATCATTGTCAGTTAATTGACCTAATAATAATTCAGGTCGTAATGCAAATAATTTATGCCAGGCACTCGATAAACGGGAAATATCTAATGGAATGGCTAATTTAATCGCTATGGTTTGATGATAACGGCTGGAATCGGGGGCTAATTCCACCAGTTTCGCCATGGCACGTTGATCTTCGCTCAAAGCCTGCCTATTCGGGGCATTCCAAAGTCCCCAGGAACGTAACTCCTCAAGGCTATCGATAATTTTGGTTTTTAATTCATCAATATCCTCATCGGTGTGAGCGGTCGATAAGAAACAATTACGCCCCTCGCCGACTAAAATGCCTCTATCTAATAAGCACCAAGTCAATAAACTTAAATCTTGATGGAAATGGAATCGGAATAATGAGCCAAAATAACGCAATACTAATGGCGCGTTATTTTTCGCAAACCAGGTATTTAATTCATCGCACATCTGGGCCGTTTTGCGATTTAAATTTTCCTGTAATTCGGTGCCCTGATTTTTCAAATAAAGCAGGGTGGCTTTTGCCGCTGCCATAGTGAGCGGATGCCCTTGAAAAGTGCCGGCTACAAATGCCGTTTTGGCTGTTGGCGTCGAATCATCGTTGTATTGCCAAAAACCGCCATCAATTGCGTCCATAAAGCGGCGATTTCCCGCTACCACTCCTATAGGCAGGGTCCCCCCACAGATTTTTCCATAAGTCGCTAAATCGGCCTGTACGCCGAAATAGGTTTGTGCGCCCCCCAGATGAATGCGAAACCCCGTAATCATTTCATCAAAAATTAGGGCGCAATCATTTTTTTGGGTAATTCGGCGCACTTCATGGAGAAAATCGCGCGGTTGAATATGTGGATTACGACTTTGCACCGATTCAACTAATACCGCAGCTAATTGTGGGCCTAATTCGTCGATTATTTTGAGCGATTCTTGTGCCCCGTATTCTAGGACGATGATGCGCTCTACCGCCCCTTTAGGCGTGCCGGGGGAGATGGGAAAAGTTTCGCTTATTCCGTCACTTACCCAACCCGTTGCTAAAATTTCGTCGGTATTACCGTGGTAAGCCCCTTTGAAAATCACCACGGTCTCGCGTTGGGTGACCAGCCGTGCCAATCGCAAGGCCATCATCACCGCTTCAGAACCCGTGTTAAATAATGCGACTCGCTCGTGATGCGTTAATTCGGCAATTAATTCGGCCACTTCGCCCGTTAATGGAGATAGGGGACCGATAGGGGTTCCTTTGGCTAATTCATCGTTGATAGCTTGCTGAATACAGAGTGGCTGGTGACCCAATAAACTGACGCCAAATCCCATGGTAATATCGAGATATTCATTGCCATCAATATCCCAAATTCGAGCGCCCGCCGCTCGTTCAAATGCAATAGGGTAAATAAGTTCTTTCCAAGCGGGTCGAAACCCGGTGACTGCGCGTACATTGGCGAAGTATGCGCGATGTTTTTGGGTATAACTTTTTGATTTTAAAGTTTTTTTAGTGTAACGGGTTAAGAGTGCTGTCGGTAAAGGATCATCATTCGTTTGACTCAATGCCTTAAACAACCCGGGTACTTCGCGGGCAACTGAATTCGTCGAAGACAGCGCTTTAGTGACCTTTTGAATGGGGTTTTTGGGTACATTAGCGTTGGGCGCACGATTTTCCTGTAGAGTTGCTAATTGTTGCATCATCACCGACTGCAACATTGTTAGCTGTTGACTCAATAACGCCGTGACCTCTTTAGGCATGTCATCGTTTGAATAGGGCGCTAATTTGGGTGCCATCGGTGGGGGAGAAGCTTCTTGAATCACCACAGCTTTGTTGACTTCTACAATGTCTGCAATTTTCTGCAAGGTATTTGCAGATTGATAGAAGGCCTCTAAAGGGATATTGACGCCGAATTGTATTTCGATCCGTTTCTGCAATTGCACCAGCATCAATGAATCCAAGCCGAGTTCAAAAAGATTTTGAGTAAGGCCGATTTCTATTGAGCCTGCGACTTGGGTGAGTACGCTTTTTAATGCGTTAATGATCGTCATCGAGTTGCCCTTTAAAGATCGGCTAAAATTTGGTCTAAATCATCTAAATCGATTCCCTGATAAGAAAAATCCGAGGGAGTTAATTCGCTGTGTTCTTGTGCCAAACAATAACGGCTAATTTCGATTAAATACTGCGCAAAATCGGCGAGTAACTTTTGCATTTCTTCCATCGCATAATGAGTGGCGGCATAGCTCAAAATAATGCGTAATTCGCCATCCACACAAAACGCTAAAAAATCAATTTCGTGAGGTAATGGGGTTTGGGCACTCACATTTGCAACAACGTCCCAATCAAAGCGCCAATTCTCAGTCAACTGGCTGGTCAGTTCGCCAAGATAATTAAAACCAATGAGCGGTTTGGACGCCATGTCCTGATGAGCTTGTAAATAGCGTAACACCCCGTAACTCAAGCCATTTTCGGGTACTCGACGGATCGCTTCTTTGAGAGATTTTAGCTGTTGGCCTAAGTCGCCCTCGCTTAAACTTAGTCGAAACGGATACGCACTCGTTAGCCAGCCTACTGTGCGACTCGCGTCTAACTCCTCAGGCAAATGTACCCGTCCGTGACTCTCCAATTCGATTAATGTGGCATCCCCTTGATGCCATTCCCGAAGGGCTAATGCAAACGCCAGCAGTAATAATTCGTCGATGCGGTTGCGATAGGTTTGAGTAGCGTTGAATAGCTGATCGGTTTTATGAGTATCCAGTTTTAATTCGGTGGACACCAAATTAGCAAAATTTGCATTAGCAGTACTCAATCGTGTTCCATGTGAGACGGGCTGATTTAATAGCGTTTTCCAATAATCAGTGGGGTAATTCACTGTGGTTAATTGGCGTGCAATTCGGCAAATTGAATCTGTTGTAGGCGTTAATTCAATCGCACGATCTTGGCAGGCTTGGTCGTAAGCAGTCGCCAAGTCTTCTTGCACGATTCGCCATGACACACCGTCGATGATTAAATGGTGAACGGCTAATAATAGTGCTGATTCACCGGGTAATTTAAAGAGTACAGGTTTAATTAGCGGAGCTTGCCAATTTAGACTCCCCTGGATTTCGCTAATTTGTACCATCAATTCATCGCGATTGTTTAATTCGATAACCGTCAATGGTAATTCGCTTATGGGCATAATGCGTTGTTGCCATTCTTCGCCATTTTGTATGAATTGCAACCGCAAACCCGAATGGTGCGCAAATAGATGATTCAAGGCGGTTTGCAAGGCTAGTTCATTGAATTCACTCGCATAAATGATTGCACTTTGGTTGAAGTGATGGGGTTCAGGATGTTGAAGTTCGGTCAGTAACCACTGTTGAATCGGCATTAATGGAGCTAATTCGACTTCCTCAAAATGTGCTATCGCTAGGGAATTTAATGACAAGGCTAATTCTGCAATTGTGGGCTGTAGAAATAGATCACGTACATCTAATCGGTAGCCCGCTTCTCTTAGTTTACTACTGATTTGAATTGCTTTAATGGAATCGCCACCCATTTGAAAAAAGTGGTCGTAAATCCCAACCGAGCGACCTAATACGGCTTCCCAGATGTGAACTAGTAACGCCTGTTTTTCGTTCTGCGGAGCCGCTTTTTCCAAGCTCTCACGCGGTTTGGGCAATGCCTGCTTGTCCAATTTCCCACTGATAGTTAACGGTAAATTTTCTAGCGTGATAATGCGTTGGGGAATCCATGCGCTGGGCAATTGATTTGCCAAATGATGTCGTACTTGATGTTCATCTAATTCAGATGCCCGTTGAATAATCCCCTTTCCGAATAATTTTTGATAAAACTCGTTGCCCCGATACACGTTGCTTCGGTGAAGTAATTCAGTCTCTATTGCAATAGCTTCGGCGTTCTGTCGGTGAATAACTCCTTGAAAACGAAAGTCAGGATTAAATCCATTTTCACTAAAACGAGTGATTTTGCCGCTAATTCGATCTCCTGCACTAACGGCAATCCCTGCCGTCGAAATGGGCCAGTAAATTGGCTGCCAACTGCCTGTCTGTTGGCGAATATCCACGCATAAATCGTCATCGACAAATAAGTTGAGCCAAGCCATAAATCCGTTCATCGTTCCGGTTTTGGTGAGGTTTAACTCGATAAAATGCTGATCCGTCAATGACATAGGATGGGTATAATCCAAATCCTCTAAAATCCCTACCGTCGAAAGCATGGCCTCGTCGGGTAAATGTTTGACACACAGTCGCAAATCGAATGGGCTGCCATTTTGCGCAAATATTTGTTCTACATAATGAGCGGCGATTGGTGAAAACTCGTAATTGAATTGGGCTTCGTTTAATTCGACAGCCACCAGTTGAGTAACACTACGTTTGGGCAACATCTTTGTCCCGTCTCTCAAATGGCGACGGGCCGCGTTAATAATCATGGCAGCTCCTTCAGAACCACCAATTGCCCCTACAATTTCTGAAATACAATAATCGACTTGTTCAGGTAATTCGATTTCCCTTGCATCTCCGTGAATTAGAGTAATTTGATCGCCTAAATTGAGACGGTCAATCATGGCGTTCGCTTTACGGTAGGTTTCTGCCAATAATTCTACGGCGTAAACTTTTTTCGCGCCGGCCGCCAGCGCAAAACGACTCAAGATCAATTCGGGTCCGGGCCCCACTTCCAGCACCGTTTTGCCCGCCAAATACCGCGAAAATGCCTTTTTGTAACGCAAATTGCGTCCTTCATCCGTGGCCATTGAGCGATAAACAATGTCGTCATACACATAAAATTCCGCAATTGACGGCCATAATTCGATCGCCTGACGCCGCGTTACATAAGCCAGCAATTGGCCATTTATCTCGTCCTGAATAACTGCTGCATTTTGAATTTGTGGGTGATTCGCTAATGCGGCCGTAATTTCGCCTAATTCGACACGCTGACCATTGACTTTTATTTGATCGTCCGCCCGTCCCAGAAACAACAATTTTCCCGCGTCCAGCCACCGCCCGCGATCCCCCGTTTTGTAGAGGCGACCCCATCGAGGATGCTCGATAAATTTTTGATCGGTACGAAATAAATCATCCAAATAGCCTTTTGCTAAACCTTTGCCTGCAATGCAAATTTCGCCTTCAGCAAAGGGAGCAACTAAATTGCCTGACGGGTCAAGCAACAAAATTTGCGTATTGCTCACCGCCGCGCCAATTGGAACCCCAGCTCGTAAATCATCGTCAGGTTGCACCCGATAGTAACTGGCACAAACCGCCGTTTCCGTGGGGCCATAAGCGTTGAAATAGGCGCGATCTTGGTCTTGGGCATAACGCATCGCATCGCTGGGAATCGCTGCCTCGCCCGCTGTAATGATGACGCGCAGGCTAGGTAATGGGTGGTTCAGAGCTTTCAAATAAGAGGGCGGCAGGGTCGCGACGGTGATCTTTTGATCCGCACAAAAGTCGACAAATGATACTCCACCACTAATGATGGTTT
>CAZTIH010000031.1:0-6119 GCA_964613675.1 uncultured Candidatus Competibacteraceae bacterium | reverse complement strand
ATGGTTTTGGGCGTTAAAATAAGCGTTGCTCCGCTTAATAGCGCCATAAAAATTTCCGATAAACTCGCATCAAATGACGGGGCTGCGAATTGCACGACTCGGTCAGTTGGCAAAATCCCAAAACCGTTAATTTGATCGTAAATCATATTGCAAAACGCTTCGTGACTGACCATCACACCCTTGGGTTCTCCAGTCGATCCCGAAGTGAATAAAACATAGGCTAAATCGGGCGATTGAATGCAGGGTAAATCGCGCGTTTTCGGCGAAGAGAAGGCAAGTTTTTCCGTTAACTGATCAAATAAATGCGCGCATTTTGCCGCGATTTTTTCACGACGTTGGAGGGGCATCTCGGGATCTAAAGGAACATACACGCCACCTGCATACAAAACGGCTAATAGTTCGATAATCCATTGGTTATTGCGTCGTCCCAAAACGCCAATTCGGTCGCCTGTATTAATCCAAGGGGTTATTTGGGCAGCCAAGTAACGCGCTTTTGCGTGTAATTCACTGTAACTTAATTGCCCAAATTCATCGCAAATTGCAATTTGGGTGGGGGATTTCAAAACTTGTGCATCAAACCCTAAAACTAGCGTTTCAAAGGGTAAGGCGCACGATTGACCTTTTCCCCATTTCAATAGCTGCATTTCAGTTGCTGAATCGGTCATCGGCCATTGGCTAATGGGGGCGTTTTTCAGCGTGTCATTAAAGGCTAATTGCTGAATTAAATTGTTGAGCGCTTGAACAAGTTGGTTTGCGGTTTCTCGCCGATATAAATCCGAATTAAAATTGAGATTGAGTCGTAAACCGTCGCCCTGTATCTCAAAATGGAAAAACAAATCAAAACGACTGATTTCCCAGTGGTTTTCACTCAAAAACTCAGTGACCTGTACACTAGGAAGTTGCAAATTGGCAGTGCGATCATCCTGCAAAACGACCATGACATCGAATAACGGCGCTCGACTCATATCGCGTACAGGGGCTAATTCGTCAACCAAGTGATCAAATGGGTAAAGTTGATGATTAAGCGCCATATTTAAGCGTAATTGATTGGTTTTTAGCCAACTTGTTAGGTCCTGTTTTATATCAATCATTTCGCGTAACACGAGCGTATTCGTGTAATACCCAATCTGGTTTTCAAGCGCATAATGATGACGCCCAGCAACGGGAATCCCAATGACTAATTCTGTTTGATGCGTTAGGCGTTGTAATAAGCCTTTAACTAGCGTCAACAATAGGCTAAATCGGCTAATGTCGTGTCCCTGTGCGAGCTGTAATAGGCTCCCCCATCCAGCCTTATCGAGATCGAAATGAACCGTATCGCCCCGAAAAGTTTGAACTGCCGGACGAGGGAAGTCGGTCGCTAAATGCAAACGCGGCAATTCTCCCGCTAATTCATTACGCCAATAATCGCCGCTTTCTGCATTTGCAAGATGGGTATTCAACCAGTGGCAATAGTCTTTGTATTGCACGGCTAATGCGGGACGTAATTCATCCCGATAAAACGCCATTATTTCGTCGATAATGACCTCTAGTGACCAACCATCCGAAATAATGTGATGAATATTGAATAACAGAACAAAATCTTGTTCGCCTAATTGCCCTAATTCGACATGCCAAAGTGGGCCGTCCATTAAATTAAATTCGCGCTGTTGATTGGCTTTCGCTCGGGCTAATGCCGCCGCTAATGGATCCTCTGTTTGGCGTAAATCGACCTCCACTAATTCAGCTTCCCAAAAGGAGGCAATTTTCTGAACCGGTTGGCCGTCCACTTCTAAGAAGGTCGTGCGCAACGCTTCGTGGCGATTAACGACTTCCTGCCAGGCCCTCGCCAATTTGGCCCGATCTAAGGGGCCAGTAAGTCGCAAACTCGCCGGCAAATTGTAGGCCGTCGAGGCAATCCCCATGCGCCACAGCGCCCATAGCCGCCGCTGTCCTGGCGATGCCGCGTAGTGATCCGCCATCGGTGCCGTATGAATCTCATCGTGTCCCCCCAGGGCGGCGGCTTCCAAAAATGTCGCTAAATCCCGAATCGTGGGGTGTTCAAAAAAGTCCTTTAGCGATAACTCACAGTTCAATTCCCGTTGAATGCGGCCCACCAAACGAATGGCCCGCAAACTGTCACCGCCAAGCTCGTTAAATCGGTGCGCTACGCTGGTTTGCGTTAGCCCCAAAAGATCGCCCCAAATAGTCGCAAGTATTTGTTCTAATTCGGTTTTTGGTGCCTCATAGGGGGTGTGTAAATACAGCAACCCCTCGGGTTTTGGTAACGCCGCTCGGTCGATTTTGCCGTGCAAATTGAGCGGCATTTCGGTTAATCGCACAAAAAAATGTGGAATCAATGCCGTCGGTAATTGCGATAGCGCAAATTCACGTAATTCGTGGGGTGCTAATTCGGTCTCCGCCGTAAAGTATGCGCATAACCGTAAATCGTCTCCCGATTTAATCGACTGCACCACACATTGCGTCAGCCCTGGCGCCTGATTGATCGCCTGTTCGACTTCGGCTAATTCAATGCGAATCCCATTAATCTTAACTTGCTGATCCCGACGCCCCAACAATTGCACGGCTTGGTCGGGTAAATACCGCGCCATGTCCCCTGTTTTGTAAATAATATCGTGAGGATCGTCGGGGTTTAACGGGTTTGGAACAAAGTACTGCGCAGTTAATTCGTCATCCCGATAATAGCCCAAGCTGCGAAACGGAGTGCGAATACAAAGCTCGCCAATTTCACCGAGATTCGCTAATTGATTGCCCCGTAAAATTACCAGTGCTGTATTGCTAATCGGATGCCCAATCGGAATCATCATTTGGGGATCTTGAATTTCGCCAATTCGGTAAAACGCTTTGGCTAATGTGGTCTCTGAAGGGCCATATAAATTGACCAATTCTATGTGGTTCCCAACTGCCTGACGAAACGCGAGTACGTCCCGTCCCCAAAGCGGTTCCCCTGCAAATAACAGTCGCTTCAAAGCTGTCAGTTGAGGCACGGGGCGTTGAGCCAGTTCGCGGGTCAGCAGGCGGATTAAGGACGGTACGGCGTGTATGAGATTAACCGCCGATTGTTCAAGCCAATCAATGAGTTGACGCGGTTGACGGCGTGTTTCCTCATTCGGAATGCACACACAGCCACCACTCAATAATCCCGCAAAAATGTCCCGTAAACTCACATCAAAAGTTGGGGCCGCCAGCCAACTCACCCGCGTCTGAGCGTCTAGCGCAAATTCCTTCATCTCCCAGTGAATAAAATGGCTCAATCCCTTGTGACGTCCTGCAATCGCTTTGGGATGCCCCGTCGAACCCGAAGTAAATAATAAATACGCTAATCCGTCATCCCGTCCCATGAGCGGTGGATTTACCGTTTCATCGGTTTGACATTGTGCTAATTCGGTTGCCCGTGCGCCTAATTCGGTGAATCGCGTTTTTTGCGTCACATCCGTTAATACGAACGCTGGGGAGGCTTTCGTCAATAAGTAACGCAATCTGGCATCGGGTGCGGCCATGTCCAGCGGTACAAACGCCGCCCCGGTTTTCAGCACCCCCAATAACGCCGCGATATAGTCCGCACTCGGCGTCAATCCCAAGCCAATCACGGCATTTTCACCCACGCCGCGAGACTTTAATCCGTGCGCTATACGATTCGCCAATTCGTTTAATTCGCGGTAGGTCATTCGCTGATTGCGAAATTCAAGCGCCCAGTGATTCGGAGAGCGCTCGACGCAATTCTCAAATACACTGTGAACGAGCTTTTTATTCATCATTTTGCGGGCCTATTTGAATAGATTTAATGAGGGTTAATTGGCGCATAATTAAGTCATTCATTACCGCTAATTGCTGTTGCATCAGCGGTGTAATGTCGGAGGGATTCGATGCCGTGGGGGGGGGGAGAGGTAACGTCTCCGAGGGCGTTTTGAGAACAGGTTCACAGGGCGATAACGCCGCTGTCGTTGGGGTATCCTGTAAAGCGAAATCGTCCAAAATGCTGTGACGCTGCCGCTGAAACGCATAGTGCGGCGCATCCAACGGGCGCTTGTTCATCGGGTAAATCGTCGCCCAATTTGGATTGGCCCCCAAGCTGTACAGTCGTCCCAATGCTCGCCCCAAATCCTCCAAATGCTGCGTGGGATTGGACGACAGCGACGCCCACCAGTCCCCACTGATCTCCTGTCCCAAGATCGTCAAAGTTGCATTTGAGCCGATCTCAAGCCATTGATAACTTTGATTTTTTTGGGCTACTTCGACCGCAGATAAAAATTGCACAGGGGCAGTGATTTGTCGCGCAAAATAGTCCGCATCGAGGTGGGATATTTGTTCGCCGGTGACCGTGGAGTAGAACGGCAATTGCAGGGGGGAAAACGAGAATTGCGCCGCAAAAGCGCGAAATTCCGTCACCATCGGCGCAAGTAACGGGCTGTGAAACGCATGAGAGACCCGTAATGGCGTAACCCGTACCCCCCCTAATTGTTTTGCCGCCGCTTCTACTTGGGCTACCGCCGCTGCCGTGCCGCCTACAACGGTTCGCCGTACGCCATTAATCGCCACGACCCCCGCGCCATCCGTCAACCAAGGTGTGACCGTTTCCACGGAAGCCGTCAGCGAAATCATCGCGCCCGAGGGACATTGCTGCATCAACCGTCCCCGTTCCGTCGCCAATTTCACCGCCGCTTCGGGAGATAACGCGCCTGCTGCCATCGCCGCCCCTAATTCACCAATGCTGTGACCGATAACCGCCGTCGGTTGAATGCCCCAACTCGCCCACAAACGCAGTAAACCGTAGGCAAAAGCCACCAATAACGGTTGCGCGATCTGGGTTTGTGCAAGGGCCGATGCATCTTCACTGTGCAACCAATCAATCAAAGCCCTATTTTGAGGCGACACCCACCGAGCAGCTTCATCTAAAGCCGTCCGAAACACTGGAAACGCCGCATACAACGTGCGTCCCATCTGGGGATACTGGCTCCCTTGACCGGTGAAGGCGAACGCAATGGGTTGAGTAACCGATTGAATGGGCAGAATTTCTTGAGTCAACGGGTTGAGCGCCGTACGGTAAGTCAAGTGCGAACGCCCCCGCGCGGCAATTTGACAGGCGTGGGCGAGATCGACGGGTGCGGAAGACAGTCGGTTGCACCATTTTTGTGCCAATTCACGACATGCAGCGTCTGTGTGCCCCGAAATGGGGAGAATTAAGGGCACCGTCGGCGTGGTTTCGGCAGGAATGCTCGGGGCTGGCCCCACAATCACATGCGCATTTGTGCCACTAAACCCAAAACTGCTGACCCCCGCATAAGGGCGCTGGTCGGGCCACGCGGTCAGTTGCGTGACGACCGCAACGGGCAGTTGTGACCAGTCCGCCTTGGGATTGGGGGTGTGAAAATGAAGGTGGGGTGGGATTTGTCCCTGCTGTCGCGCCAACACCGCGTTGATCAGCCCCGCAATGCCCGCCGCTGTCTCCAAGTGACCGATGTGCGTTTTGACCGAACCCAGCCACAGAGGCGATTCGGGGGAATGTTCGTGAAAAACTTCGCCTAGCGCGTGCAATTCGATGGGATCGCCCAACGCGGTTCCCGTGCCGTGGGCTTCGACATACCCCACTTGTTGAGGCGAAATGCCCGCCTGTTGCAACGCCGCTCGAATCACGCGCACCTGTGCCGGCCCACTTGGAACGGTCAACCCGCCGCTCGCGCCATCTTGATTAACAGCAGAACCCATCAACAGTGCGCGAATGGGATCCCCCGCTTGTTGGGCGTCGGATAACCGCTTGAGCACCACGACCCCCGCGCCCTCGCCCCGACCGTAACCATCCGCCGTAGCGTCGAAAGTCTTGCAGCGACCGTCCGCACTCAACATCCGCGCCTTGGAGAACCCAATGGTGTTGCCTGCATCGAGAATGAGGTTGACTCCCCCCACCAAAGCGAAATCGCACTCCCCCGCGCGCAAACTCTGAATCGCGAGGTGTAACGCTACCAACGACGCCGAGCAGGCCGTATCGACGGAAATCGCGGGGCCCGTTAACCCGAAGTGGTACGCCAGACGGCCCGCTGCTACTGATAACGCATTGCCCGTCGTGACGTAGGTATCGGGTTCGTAGCCCGCACGAATCAGGCGCCGTCCGAAATCACCGA
>CAZTIH010000030.1:0-25165 GCA_964613675.1 uncultured Candidatus Competibacteraceae bacterium | reverse complement strand
ACTGCTGGGCGGGGGATATGCGGGCAACCGACGACTAACTAATGTCGTCTTCATGGGGATGGGGGAACCGCTCCTCAATCTGAAAAATCTCAGTGCCGCCCTTCAGATACTCCAAGACGATCTGGCGTTTGGGTTTTCAAAACGGCGGGTGACGGTCAGCACCTCGGGGGTGGTTCCCGCGCTGTACAAGCTCCACGATGAAACCGATGTCAGTTTGGCCGTCTCCCTCCACGCGCCCAACGATGCCTTACGCGATGTGCTCGTTCCCTTAAACCGCAAACACCCGATTGCTGAACTTTTGGCGGCGTGTCGTCACTATTTGCACGATCGGCCTCACCGGCGAATTACCTGGGAATATGTCATGCTGGACGGCGTAAATGACGCACCTGAATTGGCCCATGAACTTGGGAAGTTGCTGCGAAGCATTCCCTCGAAAGTCAACCTCATTCCCTTTAACCCCTTTCCTAACAGTGGTTACCGTCGTTCGTCGAGAGCTGCCATCGAGCGGTTTCAGCAGATTCTGATGGAATACGATCTCACGGTGCTTATTCGGAAGACGCGGGGTGACGACATCGACGCGGCGTGTGGGCAGCTCGCCGGACAGGTTAACGATATTAGTCGGCGTCCCGTTCGGATGGCCCGTCATCTTTCTGCGTTTCCTACGGTGTTCCCGTCGCCATGAGATTACCGCTCATTTTGATCTTGGGATTAAGTGGCTGTACCACGTTGTCTCCGTTCTCTCCAGAACGATCGGCGGGGGCAGACTTGGAACAGGCCGCCCAAATCAATTTGCAATTGGGGATTCGTTATATTCAGGCAGGGAGTTTTGACTTGGCAGAGGAGAAACTGAAAAAAGCGTTAGAGCAGAATTATCGCTTGGTGGAAGCCCGAAATGGCTTAGGCGTGCTGTACGAGGAACTAGGACGGTTGCCCGATGCCCGTGAACAGTACGAGTTAGCACTCACGTTAGACGAGCAGAACGCGCTCGTAAAATCGAATTACGCCCGTTTGCTCTGCTTGACCCAAGATCCTACTCGGGGAGAAGCCTTGTTCTTGCAGATCGTTCAACAACCTGGTGTGGAAGCCCCCTGGAATGCGTGGGTAGGGGCAGGACGATGTGCCCGCGAACAGAATGCGTTCTTACGTGCTGAACAGCATTTCCGACAGGCACTCACCCTTAATACGAGAACCGTCGGCGCGTTATGGGAAATGGCAACGCTATTGCACGAACAAAATAAACAAGAACAGGCGCAACAACATCTCGATGAATATCATCGGATTGCGCCACTTAGCCCCCCTAGTCTATGGCTCGGTGTGAGCATTGCTCGCGCCCTTGGGAATCGGTCAGCGGAAATGGCTTATGCCGACACGCTCCGTACCCAATTTCCCAATTCTCCAGAAACGCGGCGGCTTTAAGTTATGCAACACCATCTACATTCTCCCTCTACGCTACCCGCGCAAGATCCTCTAGTCCCAGAGACCCTTTCCTCGGAGGACTTAGGGGGTTGGCTGCGAAACCTACGCGAACACCACGGCATTTCGTTGAGCGCATTGGCTGCAAAGATGTGTACGACACAATCCGTCGTAGCCTCTCTGGAAAACAACGAATTTGAACGACTGGGCGCGCCAATTTATGTCATTGGTCACTTGCGCAACTATGCACGGTTTGTTGGGGTGCCAGCTTCTGACGTCATCACCTTATATCGTCGTCAATACAGCTCCTTCACGCCGACCATCACCCCTGTAAAACTCATTCCGCGTGACCGTTATGCCAGTTGGTTATTTGCGGTGATGTTTTACCCCATCGCATCCGGTGGCTTCCTGTGGTTGGCCTACCAAGGAATTGAGCAATCTAAACAACCATTTGGCGTAACGCCCGAAGCGTCGACTTCCCTCGAAAGGCCGTCGTCACCCGAACGGAAAGCAGAAGACAGCGATAGTGCGTTAGAAGCCATTGCCGATTTGTCCCCATCGTCAGACGAGATCGTCGATTCGCCAGAAGCTATCGCCCTTCTCCCCGAGGCCCTCCCTGCCATCGTCGCGTCATTGCCGCAGGAAGCGACCTCGTCAACGACGAGCGAATCCGTCGCTGCTTCTCCAGTGACTCTGCGTCCGCCATTGCTCAATTCGGCAATTGCCCCCGCTCATGCTGCGGTCAACGCTTCTTCCCGTAACGAACTCGTCGCGAGTGGTCACAAAGCCGAAATTGTGCTGGCCTTTAGCGAGGCCTGTTGGCTTGAGGTTCGCGACGCGGATGACAAACGCATTGCTTATGGGATGCAACAGGCCAATACAGTCAACACCTTACAAGGCAAACCGCCCTTTGCGATTACTTTGGGGAATGCGCAAGCCACCCGTATCGTGTTGAACGGTGAGACAGTCGATGCTCAACGCTTTCATCCCCAACGCGGTTCGGTTAGCCGTTTTTCCCTCCCCTTCACCGATTAACTCTTCCCTGGTTGCCGCATTCTGCTGATGTCGTCTCGTACCTTCCAAACCGTCAAGGGCATGAAAGACCTGTTGCCCACCGAAACGCCGCGTTGGTTTGCGCTGGAAAGCCATTTACGCACCCTCCTCAACCGCTACGGTTACACGGAAATTCGTCCGCCCATCGTCGAGTCGACCGCTCTATTTAGCCGTTCGATTGGGGAGGGAACCGATATCGTCGACAAAGAGATGTACAGCTTTGTCGATCAAGGCGAGGAAGCGCTCACCTTGCGACCCGAAGCCACTTGTTCCCTTGTACGAGCCGTGATCGAACATGGCCTCATCCACAATCAAGTGCAGCGATTGTGGTGTTACGGCCCGATGTTTCGTCGGGAAAATCCTCAAAAAGGGCGTTATCGCCAGTTTCACCAACTCGATGTGGAAGTGTTTGGTTTGCCAGGCCCCGACATCGACGCCGAACTAATCGCTTTAACGGCACGGTTGTGGCGTGAACTGGGCTTACATGACCTCACTTTACAGCTCAATTCCTTGGGAACGACGGAAACTCGAACCCGTTACCGCGAACAGCTCGTGTCCTATTTCAGTGCGCATCGCGAAGCCCTCGACGCCGACAGTCAACGGCGCCTCGACCGCAATCCCTTGCGTATCCTCGACAGTAAAAATCCTGCAATGCAGCCACTACTCAAGGCAGCACCCATGCTACTTGAACTCCTAGACGACGAGTCAAAAGCGCATTTTGAGGGCCTAAAAGCGAAAATCAACGCGTTAGCTATCCCATTTGAGGTCAATCCATTGCTGGTGCGTGGGCTGGATTACTACAGTCGCACGGTATTTGAGTGGGTTCCGAAAGCGGGCGGGGGAACCGTCGCGGCAGGCGGGCGTTACGATCGTTTAGTCGAGCAGCTCGGCGGAAAGCCTACCCCCGCGATTGGATTTGCCATTGGGCTAGAGCGCTTGTTGATGGCGTTACCCGACGACTGGGGGCAGCCCGAACCTCTCCATGCTTACCTGTTAACGGTGGGGGAAGCGGCAGAGGCGTTTGCTTTGCCTTTTGCGGAGCAGTTACGCGACCTGTTTCCTGCATTGCGCTTGCGGGTTCACTGTGGCGGCGGCAGTTTTAAAAGTCAGTTCAAGAAAGCCGATCAAAGCGGGGCACAATGGGCGCTGATTTTGGGCGATGACGAAATGGCTCACGAGCGCGTGGGCGTTAAACCCTTGCGTACCTCCGCGCCACAAGATGTCCTCCCGCGCCAAGCCCTCCCCGATTTTATCCGCCAATTCTTTCACCTGTAATTTTTTGGAAAAGCAAACTCATCTCCCATGAATACCCCTAAAAATCCTCCCAAAGCGCCGACCCAAATCATAGTGACCGATGAACGCGACGACAGCGAAATGGTACGGGCATGGCTGGCAAAGTACGGTCGTAGCTTGCTCCAAGGGGTCACGCTGGGGCTGGTTATTGCGGTAGGTTGGCAGTATTACGGCCAATATCAGGCAAATCAGGCCTTAAATGCGTCGGTGCAGTTCGATGAGTTGATGCGCCACATCCGCAATCAAGACGACGACCGCATCGGCTCGCTTGCTAACCGTCTGATGGAAAATTACGGGAACACGGCCTATGCAAGTTTGACCGATTTATTAGTGGCTAGGCAGGCGGTTCTGAGCGAGGACTACGCCGCCGCAGAGCGACATTTACGGCGCGTGATCGAACAAAATATCGATCCCGTTTTGGTGTCACTGGCGCAATTGCGATTAGCGCAGATCGAGATGGCGCGAGAACAATTTGAGATGGCGTTGGAACGGTTGTCGGCTGTTCGTGGGGAGGTGTTTCAGCCTTTGGTGATGGCGTTGCGTGGGGACATTTACTTTGCGAAAGGCGATTTTGGGGCCGCCCAGATCGCATACGAAATCGCAAATCCTTTTGAAAGTACGCCCCCACCGTCGATGGCCGCTCGACGTGATGCGGTGATCTCGCGACAGGCCATCGCAGAATGGACGATGGCAGCGCATCGGTTACCCGCCATTCCCCAGGAGACCCCCGTGACGACCATCGACATACCCGAGGATGCGGATTTGATTGGAGAAGCGTCGTCTTTGCGAGAAATGACGCCATTTTGGTCACCTGAGGGCTGGTTAGCGACGAGTGATGGGGCCACGGAGATCTCTGTTGTTGAAGTAGATCGCGAGTCGGAGACCGCACCAGAAGTTGTGGAACTCGCCGAGTCGGAGACCGCACCAGAAGTTGTGGAACCCACCGAACCAGCAATGGAAACATCTGCCCCCTCTACAGAAGTGCCGTCACCGTGAACCGTCGCTTGGCATTAGCCCATTTGGCCACTTTGGGAGGCCTCAACGGATGCGGTTGGCTCTCACCCTACCTCGATGGTACCGACAACCGTCCCCCGCCTAACCCGTTGTTGCCCCTCGACCCTCCCCAAACTATCGCCGCCCTTTGGTCACTGGAAACCGGTTCTGGCCGAGGCCGCGCCGTACTCGATTTGCGACCTGCCTTCGAGGATGGGGTGATCGTCGCCGTGGGCCATCGCGGGGAAGTCGTCGCCGCGGAAGCGGATTCGGGAACTGTGAGATGGCGTGTCGATGCGGGCTTTAGAATCGCGACCGGCGCCGGATTGGGTGGATTGACCTGTGTCATCGCGGGGTCAAGAGGGGAAGTGCTCGCCGTGAATCTCGATAATGGAGAAGAACGCTGGCGTTCACAGGTCAGCAGCGAGGTACTTGCGCCCCCCCAAATCGACGGCGGTTGGGTCATCGTGCGCAGTGCCGATGGACGATTTACTGCCTTTGACGAGCTTACCGGGCAGCAACGGTGGATTTATAGCCAAACCGTCCCACCGCTGAGTTTGCGCGGCTACGGTCCCCCGTTGCTGGCGGGTGGCTTAATGTTCGCGGGGTTGGATAACGGTAAACTCATCATTTTAGGGGTAGAGGACGGGGTGTTGCGGTTGGAACGCCCCCTGGTGCGCCCCGAAGGACGTACCGAAATCGACCGATTGAATGACCTCGACGGCGATTTGCAACTCACAGACCGTTTTCTGTATGCCGCAGCCTATCAAGGGGACATCGTCGCTTTGGATATTGCGACCGGAGCGATTGCGTGGCGGCGGTCATTAAATAGCGATACGGGGCTGTCGGCGGATGAATCGCTTGTCGTTGCTACGGATCTGGACGATCAAATTTGGGGACTCGATCCCAATACGGGTAACTTGCAGTGGCAACAAAAGAGCTTGCGCGGTCGCCGATTGATCGCCCCTACGTTGACGCGCAACGGCGTAGTCGTCGGGGATTTTGAGGGCTTTGTGCATTGGTTGCGGCGCGAAGATGGTGAAATCGTTGCTCGTTACCGCGTCGATCCGAATGGGTTTGCTGGAGAACTCATCGCGATTGGGCAATTTATCGCGGCGTTGGGGCATAACGGGCGGCTCGTCGTCCTGGGATTGCGGGGGCAATAAAGCAATGAACTCACCTGATTTATCGGACGCGGTGGATGTGGAATTTGAATCGGAACTACCGAGGGGGCCATTGCCGGTAATTGCCTTAGTGGGGCGGCCCAATGTGGGAAAATCTACCTTATTCAACGGGTTAACCGGTAAACGAGATGCGTTGGTGGCCGATTTTCCGGGATTGACTCGTGACTGTCATTACGGACGCGCCACGTGGGGGAGCCAACCTTTTATCGTGGTGGACACGGGCGGTGTGAGCGACGGGGTCGTCGGGTTAGAGGCACAGGTTGCAGACCGTTCGCGCCAGGCCATTCAAGAAGCCGACGCCATTATTTTGGTGATTGACGGCGTGGCGGGCATTACCAGTGACGATCAATATCTAGCCAATTTTATTCGCAAAGTCGGTAAACCCGCCGTCATCGCCGTCAACAAAACCGACCGCGCCGATGGTGTGTTGGCGGTGGCGGAAAGCTACTCATTGGCCCTCGGTGAACCTGTTGGCATTGCGGCAGCCCATCGGCGGGGATTTGACGATTTATTGGCGGCGCTATTTGAGGCGTTGACCGCCCATACGGCGTCTGATCATGGGCCATTGTTGCCCGAAGACGATGCCATGACTTTGGCCATTATTGGTCGGCCCAATGTGGGAAAATCGACTTTGATCAATCGGTTACTGGGAGAAGCGCGCCAGTTAACCGCCGATTTGCCCGGCACTACGCGGGATAGCGTGCGGTTGCCCTTTACCTTTCGCGATCGCGCTTTGGCCCTCATCGACACGGCGGGCGTACGTCGTAGAAGTCGGGTCGACGATGTCATCGAAAAATTTAGCATCATCAAGACGTTACAAGCGATCTCACAGGCAAATGTGGTGGTCATGCTGTTGGACGGCCAAACGGGCGTCGTCGAACAGGATGCGCATCTATTGGGCCTCATCGTCGAAGCAGGAAAAGCATTGGTAATTGCGGTGAATAAGTGGGATCACCTGTCGGTCGAGCAGCGTCAGCACATCCGCGATGAGATTCAGCGGCGGCTCGTATTCGTGGATTACGCGCCGTTGCACTTCATCTCGGCGTTGCACGGAAGCAATGTCATGGAGGTGATGAAGTCGGCTTTGTTGGCGTATGAACAAGCCGCGCAAGAGTGGCCGACCTCCCGCTTATGCAAGGTGTTAGAACAGGCCGTGGCGACGCACAGTCCCCCCGTGGTACGTCACGGTCAGCGCGTGAAGCTGCGTTACGCCCATCAAGGCGGCAAATTGCCACCACGTATCGTGATACACGGAAGCCGTACCCCGCTATTGCCCAAGGTCTATCGGCGTTACTTGACCAATTTTTTCCGCGACGCCCTCAAGTTGCAGGCGACCCCGTTGTTCCTCGAATTCCGCGATGGCCAAAATCCCTACGATCCCGCTAAAAATCCGCGCTCGTGAATACGCCTTTAAAGATTGGCCGACTCATCCGCCGTTACCAGCGATTTTTGGCCGATGTCGAAATCGACGGCGTTCAACACACGGCCCATTGTCCTAATACGGGGCGGCTATTGGGATGCTGTACCCCTGATGCGACCATTGCGTTGCGCTTTCACGACCAGCCAAAACGGCGCTGTGCGTGGACTTGGGAGCTAGTGAAGGTGGGCGCGGAGTGGGTGGGGATTCACACGGGGCGGGCGAATGATTTGGTGGCCGCCCTCTTTGATAGCGAGTACACCCCTTTCCCCGAGTATCGCTATCGGCGTGAAGTCACGTTGGAAGATCGTTCCCGTATCGACTTTGTGCTGACCGCAGCGCATCACAAGTCATTGTTTTTGGAAGTTAAAAACGTGAATGCCGCTGTAGATGCGGGAATTGCGGTGTTTCCGGACGCCGTTAGTGCGCGGGCGGTTAAACACCTTAAGTCGTTACAGCGACAGGTGGCGGCGGGACATCGTGCGGCGGTGTTTTACTGCGTACAACGGGGCGATGTGCACACCGTTAAACCCGCCGATGCCATTGATCCCACTTACGGTATCGCGTTACGGGAAGCAGTGGCGGCGGGGGTGGAATTGTATGCGTGGAAAGCGCAGGTCACCGTGGAACGGGTCATGTTGGTTGAACCCATCGCCACCGCGCTGTGACGAGAAATCCGCCTATAAATCGTAATCGAACTGCTGTTTGAATAGGGTCGCAAATTCGTCGTAGGTAAATTGATGGTTTTGGGTGCCGGGTTGCGTAATTGCGATAGCGCCCATCAGTGACGCGACTCGCCCAATCGTCGGCCAATCCATCTGTTTCATCAGCCCAAATAAAACGCCAGCTCGATAGGCATCTCCACACCCAGTTGGGTCGATAAACGCCTCGGGTTTCGCCGGGGGAATGTCGAGAATTTCGCCTTTAACATGGATTTGCGATCCCGTCCCCCCCATGGTGACAATCAGTGCCGTCACTCGCTCGGCAATTCGTTCAAGCGACATCCCCGTCGCTTGGCTCAATAAGCCACCTTCATAGTCATTCACGGCGATGTATTCAGCTTTGTCGATGAGGTGAGTCAGCTCTTCGCCATTAAATAGCGGCATCGACTGGCCAGGATCAAAAATAAACGGAATCCCCAAGCGTACACATTCTTCGGCATGGGCAAGGATGCCGTTTTTGCTGTCAGGCGAGATGATCGCGAGCGTGAGATTTTCGGCAGTGGGGACGAGCACTTGATCCGAATAGCTCATGGCCCCGGGGTGAAAGGCCGTGATTTGATTATCGTCGATGTCGGTGGTGATGAAGGCTTGGGCGGTATAACTGTTTTCGATGACACGAATGTAGTCACGTCGAATCCCCTGCTGATCCAACCAGCGGGCGTAAGCATCGAAGTCTTCTCCCACCGTGCCCAACGCGATGCCATCCCCTTGAAGAAGTTTTAAGTTGTACGCGATGTTTCCCGCACAGCCCCCGAATTCGCGGCGCATCTCGGGGACAAAAAACGACACATTGATGAGATGGAGCTTGTCGGGAAGCAGATGATTTTTGAATTGGTCCCGAAAAACCATGATGGTGTCGTAAGCAAAGGAACCGCAAATAAGCGCCGTCATTAGGAATTTTCCTCAAGGTCGAAAAGCAATTTAGGTAAGTAACAAAAGCCCCCAAATTAGGAGCGCGTTAAACACGGCAATCATGACCGTTGCCGACGCGACATCCTTCGCTTTCCCTGCGAGGGGGTGGTGTTCGGGACCGATGCGGTCAATCGCCGCTTCAACCGCCGAATTGACAAGCTCGGCAAGGACGATAAGCGCCAAGCTCCCCCCTAATAGGGCTTTTTCAACGGGAGTTTTTCCGAGATAGAGTGCAACGGGCAGGAGGAATAGATAACTGGTCGCGGCGAGCCGAAACGCCTCTTCATCCTGCCAACACTGTCGAATTCCGTTTAGAGAGTGGAAAAAAGCGCGATGCAGCCGTTGGAGACCTCGCTCACGCCCTTTTGACACCTTCGTCGCGTTCACACGCTCATCAATCACTCGGTTGCGTTTTTAAGACAATGCCGTAATGCACTGTCGTAATCGGGTTCGTCGGCGATCTCCGTGACGAGCTGGCGATACACCACGCGGTTGTCGGAATCGAGCACCAGAACCGCACGGGCGCTGAGACCCGCCATGGGGCCGTCCGTAATCAGAACGCCGTAATCTTTGAGAAAAGCCGGGGAACGCATGGTGGAAAGGGCGACCACTTTATCTAGTCCTTCACACAGCCGTTTTTGTGCAAAGGGCAAATCCACCGACACCAGTAGCACGACAACATCGGGATGGTTTGCCGTGAAGTCGTTGAATTTTCTAGTAGACAGGGCACAGACCGGCGTGTCCGTGCTGGGGACGATATTGATGATTTTGGTTTTCCCCGCAAAATCGGCGAGGGAAATATCGGTTAAATCGGTTTTGGTGAGGCGGAAGTCGGGGGCAAGCTGACCGACCTCGGGTAATTCCCCAATAGTGTTGAACGGGTTGCCTTTAAGCGTGATATGTGCCACGGCGTTACTCCTCGGGATGTTCTAAATGGTCGGTGTATTCGTCGGCATCGAGCAGTTCGGGATGATCGCCACCGGGGTGCATCCGCCATAACCACCCTTCACCATACGGGTCTTGATTGACAAGTTCGGGTTGATCGTGGAGACGGTCGTTGGTCTCTAAGATCTCGCCCGCTAATGGACTAAACACGTCTGAAGCAGCTTTTACCGATTCTACGACCGCACAGGCTTCCTCTTCATCGACGAGACGCCCGGTTTCTGGAAGCTCTACGTACACCAAATCGCCAAGTTGCTGTTGAGCGTAATCGGTAATGCCAATGGTGATGCTGCCGTCATCGTGTTCGCGGAGCCATTCGTGACTACGGGTGTAACGGCAATCGTTGGGAATATCGGTCATATCAGCCTCTTAAGGGGGATTTTGGGAGCAATAAATCAAACACTGAAGCCACCTATCACACCGTATTTACGGGGAGGGTGGCAAGCGAGGTTAAAAAGCGTTTTTCCACTAAGGATTCGGAGCAGGGGTGATTTCGCAATAAAAAATGAGGAGATCATCGTTTTGACCGGGTTCGCAGCCTAGAGAAATTTCCCCTTTGCCGTGAATTTGCATTTCATCGCGCCGTAAGAACACGACTTGGCGGTCATGAGTCAGGACGTAAGTGCCATTGGTACTGTGATCGACGACAAAATACTTCCCCCGTCGGTTTTCAATGCTGGCGTGGCGACGGGACGCAAATCCGTGATTTACCGTGAGATCGCATCCGGTTTGTCGTCCCATCACGAGGTCGTTGCGATGGCGGTTGAGCACGATGAGCTGTTTCCCGTAAGTCACTTCGAGACGGCCTTCGTCCACAGTTGGTAACGCGGTATTTACGATGACCTGACGGGCCGTAGTCGCATCTTCCTCACTCAGCACCAAGCGATACATCATCATCGGCTCATCTTTGCCGCGGACGGGAATTCGCCCAATGGGCCGCAAATAACTGCGTTCATGGGGGGGAAGCACCTGCGCCACATCATCCGAAACGACAATTTCCTCATTTTTTGCCATATCCGATAGGCGTTTTGCCGTGTTGACCGTATCGCCAAACACCGTGTCTTCGCGCTCGATCACGGGGCCAAAGTGAAATCCGCTGTGAATTTCGAGTTCGCGTTGAGGGCAACTACGCTGCATGTCACAGGCCGCTTTGAACGCCGCCAACGGGTCATCAAATGAACACAGAAACCCGTCTCCCTGCTTCTGAATCATGGTTCCCCCCTGCTCAAGGACAAAGCGTTCGAGGAAACGGATACAGGCGGATGTGAGCGCCAACGCCCGTTCATTGCCTTGCTCGTTGAACAGTCGCGTGCTGCCGCAAATATCGACAAACATCACGGCTAGGGAGCGTTCCGCCTCGGACATAGTCGCGTTACCTGTAGAGAGATTGAAGATGAATTAGACGAAAAAGCCATATGAGTTCCAATTTTGCGGCGCGAACCCGCCAGAATTCGCTTCACGAACGGCAAGATTTTAAGTAAGCCCGTCTTGCAACGCCATCTCTAAAAAATCGAGGCGATCTTGTCCCCAAAACAGCGTTTCATTGAACACATAACTAGGCACCCCGAAGAGATGTTTTTGAATAGCGCGGTCGGTGTGTTGCTGAAATTGCAACCAGGTTCGTTTGTTCTGGGCGACTAGTGAAAGCGTCTCGCCGTCGTAACCCTGTTCTCGGGCCAACCGCTTGAGGACTTCAGGATCGTTAATTGACTCCGTCGTCGTCCAATGGGTGCGGCTAATGGCGTGCGCAAAGGCTAATCCGTCGCCGGGCTGTTGACGGGCCGCCGTTAACCACAAACACGCCAAAGTGTCGTCCGTTTGGCCCGAAGGAGGCAGGATGTGGATGGGCAATTGCCGTCTTTTTCCCCAGCGCGTGAGTTCAACTTCCCGATGAAGCTGTTTAGCTAAAGGTCTTTCGGATAACGGCACCGCACCGCCAATTTGAAAAAGTTGTTTAATATCAACAGGGTAAATCTGAATTTCGACGCCATATCGCTCGCGTAACGCCATAAGGGTCGGTTCGCCTAAGTAAGTCCAGGGCGAACGCGGCGTAAAATAGTATTCAATTGTGTTTTGACTCATCGAAGGTGTGTTTCCTGTGAAATGGCGTTGTCAGCCGGGCAGAAGGGTAAAGGTATTAGGGGGCGTCGTGTGTATTGTCGCTGGGGTTGCCATGTTAGGGGTGTGGTTGCTCTTACGGGGTAGTTTGCCGCGTTTGAGTGGAGAATGGGGCGTATCCGGTTTGACGGCCCCCGTGACCGTTCGACGAGATGCTTGGGGCAATGTCCAGTTGGTGGGCGAACAGCGTCTCGATGTGGCCCGTGCCCTGGGGTTTGTTCACGCCCAAGACCGATTTTTCCAAATGGATCTGTTGCGACGCCGAGGCGCGGGGCGGTTAGCCGAGTTATTCGGTTCGCAGGCCACGCCATTTGATGAACGATCCCAACCGTTCGGGCTACGAGCCGCTGCGGAAACGGCTTATAACGCCCTGTCGTCGGTCGAAAAAAATTTGTTAATTGCTTACGCCGAGGGGGTCAATGCGGGGGTGAACGGCCTAATTTTGCCACCATTTGAATATTTTCTCCTGTGGCAATCCCCCGCGCCTTGGGAACCGGTCGATAGTCTGTCGGTGGTTCACGCCATGTTTCTCGATCTCCAACAGCCCGAAGATCGTTGGGGACAGCTCAATTATCAGCTACTCGAACATTTTGGCGCGGCCTGGACGGTGTTTTTGATTCCCGATTGCACGATGTGGGATGCCCCCCTCATCGACGATCCTTGTCCACTCCCTTTGTTGCCCCATACGCCATTGCCTACTCCCAACGCCGAGTTGATGACAACGCCTGCCGTATCGCTCGACGATGAGCAGCCGATGTTGGGGAGTAATGCGTGGGCGGTGGCGGGATCGTTGACTGAACACGGGGCGGGGATCTTGGCCAATGACATGCACTTGGGAATGACGTTACCAAATTGGTGGTATCGGGCCGAAATGCAGTGGACGAATGGGGAAGGGCGACGGTTGGTGGGGATCACGTTGCCGGGCACGCCAGCGCTGGTGGCCGGAAGTAATGGCGACATTGCGTGGGGATTTACCAATGCGTATGTCGCTACCCATCGGCGGGAGGAGGCGTCCCCGTTGTGGTTGGCGAGTGAAGCGGCGTCGATCAATCTAAGTCTCGTCGATCTCGAAACCGCTACTTCGGTCACGCAAGCTCTTGATGTAGCGCATCGTAGCGGGATTCCGGTGCAAAATTTCGTGGTGGTGGATCGTGCGGGCCACATCGGTTGGACCCTCGCTGGCCGTCATGTCAACGAGAACACGCCCCAATTAGACAATCCGCCCCTTGACCGCATCTGGAGTGCCAATCAGCGTCACTGGCCCAACTTGTTGGAGTCGGGTTACGACATCGGCGCACGGGGACATCGACTGCGTGCGGCGTTGTTGGGGGCAGAGCAGTTTACGGAACGCGATTTATGGGCGTTACAGCTCGATGAGGAAGGCCAGTTTATGCGACGCTGGCAGGGGTTATGGCTCGCGACGCTGGCAGATGAAAATTTTGCCCATCCCCTCAAAGTTCGGGCCCATCAGCTCGTTGCCGATTGGTTGGGGGACGCAGCGGTGGATTCTAAAGCTTATTGGTTGATGCGACGGTTTCGTCACGAAATTATCGTCGATTTACTGACGCCGTTACTGGCTCGTCTGCCCGATCCCCCCGCTTCACCGTTTGATCTGCGTCGCTATGATTCCCCGGTCTGGATGCTGGTGACCGAACAACCTGAGGGCATTTTTGCCGAAAGCGGCGTCGCCCCGTGGCACGAACTTCGGCAAACCGCAGCCCGCAAAACCTTGGACGCATCCAACCAACTCACTCAACAGTGGGGCGATTACAACCGCGTGACTTGGCGACATCCCATGAGTCGGGTGGTGCCGTTGTTGGGGCAGTTGACGGATCTTCCCACAACGCCCTTGCCCGGGGATGCGTTTATGTTGCGGGTACAAACGCCGAATGTAGGGGCTTCGCAACGGTTAGTGGTCGCGCCAGGACGAGAAGACGAGGGGTTATTTCACATGCCCGGTGGCCAGAGTGGACATCCGTTATCGCCATTTTACCGTGCGGGTCACGACCATTGGGTGCGAGGGGAACCGTTGCCATTGCGGTTGGAGACGCCGCTTTACGAATTGGTGTTGCGCCGTGAGTGAGGCTATTGCAGTTAGAGACACCACTTTACAAATAGGGCTTATGTCGTGAGTGAGGCGGTTGGAGACGCCGCTTTACAAATAGGGCTTATGTCGTGAGTGAAGCAGTGCCCTCTTGCGATTTTGCCGCCTTGGGGCAGCAACTGGCGGGCTATGGTTTGGGATGTCCGTTGTGGCAAAACGCGGATTGGCGCGGCACGCTCTATCCCGCCCAGGCCAAACCGACGGATTTTTTGCGTCACTACGCGGCGGTGTTTAATGCGGTGGAGGGCAATACGACTTTTTACGGGTTACCCAAAGCGGCCACTGTTGAGAAATGGCGGGACAGTACCCCGATGAACTTCGCGTTTTGTTGCAAATTGCCCCAAGAAATTACCCACCAGAAGCGGTTACGCCATACGGAATTGCAGGTGCAAGAATTTTTCACGCGACTCGCACCGTTAGAGGCACGGTTGCAGGTATGGGTGCAGTTGCCGGCGTTCCTGGGGCCGAACGATTTGCCGACATTACTTCGGTTTCTCGATAGCTTACCTACGGGGTTTACGGTGCATGTCGAGGTGCGTCATCCGCAGTTTTTCGACAAAAGCGAGGCCGAACGGCAGCTCAATGGCGGGTTGATGGCGCGACACATGAACCGGGTGATGTTGGACAGTCGCCCGCTGTTCAGCGTGACCGGTACGGATCCACTCATGGGGCAACTGGCCGTGCAAAATGCGCAGAAAAAAAAGCCCCGCCTGCCAGTTCACGCCCTCGCTACCGGGATGACCCCCATGATTCGTTGGATTGGTCACCCCGATTTAGCGCGCAATCGACCTTGGTTTACGCCGTGGATTGCCAAGTGGCGACAATGGCGAGAGGAGGGCCGTACACCGCTGTTGTTCGTCCACACGCCCGACAATCGACAGGCCCCGGAATTGGGTTATCAATGTCATGTCGCGCTGAACACGACCTAGATTTTCGTTAAACTCTTTCTAAAGTTTTGAAACCATTGAACGCTTTACAGGTGCTTCGTAATGTCCGACCTCCCCGATCTTTCCCGTCAAACAGCGCTTAAAACAGCGGCTTTAGTGGGAATTTTTGCGAATGGTTGCCTCGCGATAGTCAAAATCGCGTTGGGACTGATGGCAAATAGTTTGGCGGTGGTCGCGGACGGCGTAGATACCGCTACCGACACGGTGAATTCTTTCATCGCGTTGTGGGCCACACGGGTGATGGGACGTCCGCCCAATGCGCATTATCCCTTTGGCTATGGTCGTGCGGAGGCGGTCGCGACCAAAACGATTTCCTTTGTCATTTTCTATGCGGGGGCCCAAATCATTTTTGAGACCCTTTCGCGAATTTTAACCCATGAAATGGGCGAGTTACCGTCATTTTTGGCATTTTGGGCTGTGGGCATTTCTCTCGTGGCCAAACTGGGTTTAGCGATGTATTTCTGGCAGGTTGGCAAGCGTCAGAACAGTGCTATGTTTCGTGCGAACGCCATCAACATGCAGAGCGATGTGGGTTTATCGTTGGGGGTTCTGTTGAGCATCCTGTCCACCCAATACTTTCAAACGCCGCTAATCGACTGGATTTTCGCGCTGTTGCTGGGGGGATGGATTATTAAGAATGCCGTCGAGATTTATCTGAGTTCGAGCAGTGAACTGATGGACGGCAACGATGATGTAACGCTGTATAGCCAGATTATTCGTGCTGCGGAAACGGTAGAGGGGGCCATCAATCCCCATCATGTGCGATTGCGAAAACTCGCTAATCTGTACTCGATTGATTTACATGTAGAAGTGGACGGCGCATTGACGGTGAATGAAGGCCACGCCATTTGTGAACGGGTTGAGGAGGCCATTCGGGGGCAGATGAGCGATGTGTACGATGTCAATATTCATCTGGAACCGATGGGCAATGAGGAGCGAGAGACGTTTGGGGTGTGTCGTCAAACGCTCCCGCCCCCGTTCTGAATCAAATCAGAGATCTATCAATGGTTCTGCAAACGGGCCTCGACCACTTTTAATGCGTCCTCAATTTTGATGCGTTGCTGATCGGTGGTATCGCGGTCGCGGATGGTGACTCTGCCGTCTTTCAGGGAGTCTCCATCAATGGTGAGACAGTAGGGCGTTCCGATCTCGTCGTGACGGGCATAGCGTTTGCCGATGGCGTGTTGTTCGTCGTACTTGGCGTTGATGCCCGCTCGGAAAAATTGTTGAACCACTTCGCGCGCTAATTCTGGCATCCCATCTTTTTTGACCAACGGTAAAACGGCCACCTTGATGGGCGCGAGGCGCGGATGAAGTTTCAGAACACGACGGGTTTTCACATTGCCTTCCGCATCCGGGCGGGGAGAGTCGATGGCAAAGGCGTCCAGGAGAAACATCAACACGGCACGAGTGGCGCCGGCGGCGGGTTCGATGACATAGGGGGTGTAACGCCAGCCTTTTTCGCCGGTTTCGGGGTGGATTTTTTCTTGATCGAGATAGGTGAGCGCGGTGCCGGAGAATTCGGAATGACGACGTAGATCGTAATTGGTGCGGCTCGCGACGCCTTCCAACTCCCCCCATCCCCACGGATAGCGATACTCAATGTCGTAACACTGATCGGAATAGTGGGCCAATTCATCGGGTTCGTGGGGACGGAGTCGGAAGTTTTCGGCGTGATTGGCGTACTTCAGATACCAGTTCAGTCGTTCGTTTTTCCAGTAATCAAGCCACTGCGATTGGGTCCCTGGCTCAATAAAATATTCCAGCTCCATCTGCTCAAACTCGCAGGAACGAAAGATGAAGTGCTCGACGGTAATTTCGTTGCGGAAAGACTTCCCCATCTGCGCGATTCCAAAGGGAATTTTAGCCCCCGTGGACTTCTGCACATTCAGAAACTGAACAAACATGGCTTGCGCCGTTTCAGGACGCAAATAGACAGCGCTTGCCTTCATCTTTTCATCGAGGATACGGCGAATGCTGTGGGCATCGAGCTGCTGGTGGGCGAGGGCCTGAGCCATTTCGTCGAGGGGATCGACAGCGCCCAAACTTGCCCGAAACATCAGATTGAATTGCCGTTCGTCGCTCAAAAAAGGGCAACCGATCAGCGGACTCACATAACCGCGAAACGCAAAGGTTTTCTCGGGGAGTTCGTTGTTTTCTTTGAAAAACCCAAAATTTTGAGCGTCGATGACTTTGAGGCCAGAGAGCGTTTTACCCTCCCGTTTCAATTCAATGCCAAACCGCTTCTGAATGAGTTCTTGATAGGTTTTAGCTTGTTCTTTATCGACGCACTGGATAGGGAGTTCGTCGCCGATGTTCGGACGAGGGGCTTTGTCTGCACGAAAGCGTTCTTTGCTGATGAGACAATCGACGAGGGGATCGGAAAAACCGGCGAGATGGCCAGAGGCTTCCCAAACCTTGGGGTGCATGACGATGGAGGCGTCCAATCCCACCACGTCTTCGCGCTGATGCACCATGCACCGCCACCATTCGCTCATGACATTGCGCTTGAGTTCGACGCCTAATGGCCCGTAGTCATAGGCACTTTTGAGTCCGCCATAAATTTCGCTAGATTGAAAAATGAACCCTCGTTGCTTGCAGAGCGACACGATTTCTTTCATTAAATCGAGGGGAGCAGACGGCTCGGTAGCCATAGAATGTTCTCCAAAGACGGGCAAAATTAGCTTCCCCAAGGCTGACGGAATTTGAGGCCGTAAAGTCCTTGGATTGCGTGATGTAAGCTCAGAACTTCGCTGGAAGTGGGCGAAAATCCCTGTTTAAGCAATAAGTTGCGATGAAAAACCAATTGGGTCACCGCGGGCGTGAACCCCGAGGCTTCCAAGAAACCGGCCATAAACAATAGAACATCGACACGATCTTTGTAACGGTACAGATATTTATCGAACTGTACGAGAAGTTTCAGAAACCGTTGGCAGACGAAAATGACATGTTCTTCGTCGGTAAAGGGGAAGCGGCAGATGAGCGGAATGACATCAGGATGATATTCAAAGGGTTTTTTCAAGCCCAGATACTGAACAATGTCCTCTTCCTGCACGGTGTCGAGCCAAATGTGGCTGGGTTCACCGCGAAAAACGAGGTCTTCCACATCCTGATAAGCCATGATTACCTCATTTCAAAAGTTAGGGATTCGGAAGCGGCTTGTTTAATGTAAAGACAGCTTTGACCCCCACTAAGATCGACATAGCCCGTGATTTTAGCTTTGGGCAACGGGTCAATCCGAATCATCGCGATGTCGAGCCAGCGGTGTAAAAAGTGTTCTTCACCGCCAATCAACCCTAAAACCCCGGTGTTAAGAAAATAAATGCCAGGTGTCAGATTCGCGACCACCGTAAATTCAACATGATAGGTCTCCCCCGCAGCGACTTCTGCAATGCCTTCGCCAAGGGGATGCGAAATCTGTCCGCCGAGTTCGATTCCTGACATCGTTTTAAGCATCATGCCGAAACGCACTTGGGTCGCGGATTTTTCAAAGGTCACGGTGTAGCAGAAGCGATAAACACCATTGGCGCGAAGCACGTTGACGGGTTGATCGTGGCGATTTCTAAAGTGAACCCCATTGATTTTGGCCCCAACGACGGTGAATTCCACTGTGCTAGTCGGTTGCAGATTGGGATCGAGATAACCATCTGTTTCATCGAAAAGTTCATGGGTAGCCGTTGTTTGGGATGCAGATGGGGGAGCGGCATCGGTTTCAGATACTGCTTTTCCTTGGTCGAGTTGCTTAATGTGTTGACGAATCTCATCGAGTTGTTCTGGCGGCGCATAAATCAGCTTCTGATAACGCCCAACGACCCTTTTGGGAATATCCGTTAACAGCCGTTCTCCCTGATCGAGTAACACGGCACGGTCGCACAATTCGACGATGTTGCCCGCAGAATGCGATACAAAGAGAATGGTTTTCCCCGTTTGTTTCATCTGTTCGATGCGGCTAAAGCATTTCCGTTGGAAGGCTTCATCACCCACCGAGAGCGCTTCGTCGATGATCAGAATATCGGGATCGACGTGAATCGCCACGGCAAAGGCAAGTCGGGCGTACATGCCACTCGAATAGGTTTTGACTTGCACATCCAGAAAGGGACCGATGTCTGCAAAAGCGACAATTTGGTCAAATCGCGCGTGAATTTCCCGTTGAGAGAGGCCCAGCAGCGTTCCGTTCAGATAAATATTTTCGCGACCCGAAAATTCCACATTGAACCCCGCACCGAGTTCTAGCAGAGCGGCAACGCGACCGTTGACGGTAAGTTCACCGTGGCTGGGCGCTAAGATTCCGCAAATAATCTGCAAAAGGGTCGATTTTCCCGAACCATTGCGTCCGATGATGCCGACTGTCTCGCCGGGATAAATCTGTAAATCCACTTCCCGCAACGCCCAATGTTCGCGCTGAAAATGCTTTTTAGTTTGCCAAATCATCTGTTTAAGACGATCGCGGGGGTGATTGTAAATGGCATACCACTTACTGATTTTTTGAAGGGAGATGACGGGCGTTTGTAGAGCTTCAGACAACATCGGCAAACGCCTTTTTAGTGAACATAAACCAACGGAATCCTAAGACCGCCATGGCGAAGCAAATCAGGCTGTACAACAGAAACCAGAGGTTGGGCCATTGCCCCAAAAAGAGCACCGTACGGACATTTTCGAGGAGCGGTGTGAGCGGATTGAGTCCAATAAGCCATTGATAATCTTGAGGAACTGCTGCAAGGGGGTAAAAAATGGGGCTGAGCAGCATGAGAAGGGGGACGACGACGGCGACGAGTTGACCGATGTCGCGCAGAAATACGCCCAGCGAAGCGAGGAGCCACATCAGCCCCAAAAGTAGTGCGCAGAAAGGGACGATCAGAAAGGGGGTCAACCAAAAAGTCGGCGGAGGGTAGCCGAAAATCAGTGCGTAAAAGGGAATTAAGACGATTAGTGACACCAACAGACGAAAAAGCGCCACGTTGAGAACCACGATAGGGGCAATTTCCAAAGGAAAAATCACTTTTTTAATGTAATTCCGATAATCGAACATCAGATTTGGCGCACGCGAAATACATTCCGCAAATAAATTAAATAGCAGAAGTCCCGTGAAAATGATGAGCGCAAATTCAATAGTGGTGCCCTCGCCCCGCCAGCGAAACCCAAAAACGCCTGCAAAAACAAATGTGTAGGCGCCGAGCATCAACAGCGGTGTGATGAGGCTCCAGACTAGACCGAGATAAGCGCTGCGGTATTGACCTTCGATTTCGCGTTGGGTGAGTCGCCAGATCAATGCGTGGTGATCGAAGAGCAGTGAAAGAAACGGAGACGATTTCATGCTTACAGACGCCATTCAGACGGCAGGCGTGGGGGAGAAGTGAATGCAAAAAGTTCGCTCGCATCGCTCAAATTCGGGCTGTAAGCGGGATCAAGGATCGTATCGGTTTGCCAGCGTTGTTTCATAACGGCTTGTTCTTTAGCAAATCGCCGTTGTTTTTTGGGGGAATCTTCCGCGCCCCTTGTCGCTGATTCGTGGTGATAGAGAACCGCGTGTGGGGTGTACAGATTTCGATAACCCAGTCGCGCTAACTTCAGACAAAAATCGACATCGTTGTAAGCCACCGTCAAATCGATTTCATCAAGGCCATCAACCAACGTAAACAATGACTTACGGACGAGTAGACAAGCGGCCGTCACCGCAGAATAATCCTGAATTAACCGATCGCGACAAAAATAACCGATATGCAGATTGGGTAAACCCCGAAACGCATGGGCTGCGAGTCCACCCAAACCGACGATTACTCCCGCATGTTGAAGGGTGTCGTCGGGATACAGCAGCCGAGCACCGACTGCCCCAATTTCAGGACGGATTGCATGACTGACCATTTCCCCCAACCAATCCCCTTCGATAATTTCGATGTCATTGTTCAATAACAACAAAAGCTCTCCATTGGCGTAAGTTGCAGCATGATTGTTGAGCTGGCTGTAGTTGAAGGGGCGATCATCGCGCAGAATCTGAAAAGTAATCTCTGGAAATTTTTCGGGTAGTTTCTGTAGGTAGTTCAAAGTTCTCGTATCGTCGCTACCATTATCAATAATGATGATCTCGAAATTGCGATAGTGGGTGATGTTGATCAGACTTTCTACGCAAAGCGATAATAAATTGAGTCCGTTGCGGGTCGGTATCAGAATGCTGACTCGGGGGAGATGTTCAGGTAACGAATACTTCACGCGGAACATGTTGGGGGCAATCGGGGATTCTGCAACTTCTGAATACGCAACGCCCCGACGTTCAAGAGCCTCGGAAATTCCATGGATAGCCGCTTGGAGCGCATAATTTTTTGCCGACATCTGCTTCGCTGTACTCGTTTCTAAAGTACGCCAATGGTAGAGAATTTTCGGAATATGCACGATTTGGTCGGGGGACAACTTTTCAGTTGCACGCAGGACGAGGTCATAATCCTGTGCGCCCTCAAATCCCAAGCGAAGTCCCCGCAATTCCGTGAGCAAAGTGCGTTTATAAACGGAAAAGTGGGTAATTAAGTTGTGTGAGAGCAGTAAATCGGGGTTCCAATCGCATTTGAAATAGGGATCGCTGCGCTGTCCCTGCTCGTCGATTTTATCTTCATCGCTGTAAAAAAGTGCTGCGTTGGGATGTCGATTAATTGCTTTCGCGACCCAGAACAGCGCTGTTGGTGCCAGTTCGTCGTCGTGATCGAGAAACCCAACAAATTCGCCCGTCGCAAGCGCCAATGCACTGTTGCTGGCTGCGGAAATATGGCCATTTTGCTCGCGAAACACCACTTTGATTCGCGGATCTTGTTCTGCATAAGCCGTCAAGATCTCGTGAACTTCCGAATTTTTCGAGGCATCGTCGGCGATGCAGAGTTCCCAATGTGAATAGTGTTGAGCCTTAACGGATTCGATGGCGCGGATCAGCCATTTTTTGGGGGTCTCGTAAACGGGCATTATGATGGAAATCAAGGGTTTGACGACCAATGCCGCGAGGTGGAGGGGGAGTTTTTTCCGATCTGCAAGAGAAAGTGTGTCGTGCTTTAACAGCCATCCTTGATAAGTAGATTCTGAATCGCGTTCTTTAGGATGTTTGATTCGGCCCTCGCTTTCACCGTAAAGCAGGTAATGGCTGAGCAGATTCATCCCCGTCTCGACGACATCAGAATAGCGTTTAGCGTAGAAACCCATGTCGAAATCTGGATGTGGTTGCCGATACTCCTGCGCCCCATGTCGCACAAAATGAACCAGGGGGTTCATGTCTTCGGCGACGACATCTGGATTGTTGCTCAGATAAAATCGTGTCGAAAAATAGGGATTAGGATCATAGCCTTGACGCCAGCCCACTTCGCAGAAATGCGTTAACGGGTTGGTTCCTTGTTCCCTAAGCGTCGGAAGTTGAGCGAGATAAAAAGCAGTATCGAAAAGAGGGTGCGGGTTTAAGAAAAATCCCCCCTGTTTCAGATAATGCGTGAGCGGATGTTGATCGGTTAACGCCATTTGTTTTTGGGCGAGCTGCCAACAATAGAAATCCCCATCAAACAAGGGATGAGGAGAAATAGACGGCGACTCAAACCATCGCGCGGCTGAAGGCGGCGATTTTGACGAGAATTGCCGATGGAAATAGTGAGGATCAAATAGCGGATGAGGACTGTAACCCTGCGCATCTCCCGTGAGGATAAAATGCACGGCAGGAGACGAGTTAAGCGGCACAGTGACTTGTTTACAATAGAAATCCGGATCAAATAAGCCCGATTGCAGAAAATCGAATAGCTTTTCAGATAACTCACGCATGGGAATCAGTCTCGGTCAGTCGCGATACGCGGGGGGGGAACGCCAGGCGGCAATTGACTTCATCAAGACTGAGATTGGGGTTGTAATTGGGGTCATTGAACGATTCGGGATGCCATTTTGCTTTGAAATACGTAATTTCTTTTTGCGCACGACGCAGTTTTTCTTGGCTTTCTACATCTGAACCCCGCGTCGCCGATTCATGATGATAGAGTTCTGCATAGGGCGTGTAGAGATTCCGATAGCCGGCTTGATGTACCCGTAAGCAGAGGTCTACATCGTTAAATGCTACGGGTAAATTGACTTCATCAAACCCCCCTACTGATGAAAAAATTTCCTTTCTAATCAATGCACAAGCAGCCGTTAGTGCGATGTAGTTTTGGATGAGACGGTCACGGGCAAAGTAGCCAGGGAGCGTACGGGGGAGTCCACAAAAAATGTGACCCGCGACAGAGAGCAATCCAATGACGACGCCGGCGTGCTGTATCGTATCGTTCGGATAAAGCAACCGAGCCCCAACAACGCCGATGTCTGGACGAATAGCATGGCTGACCATCTCGCGTAGCCAATCGCCTTCAATCACTTCGATGTCGTTGTTTAAGAACAATAAAAGCGATCCATTGGCCTCGCGGGCGGCGGTGTTATTGAGTTGACTGTAATTGAAGGGACGATCATCCCGAATGATGCGGATATTGTGTTTAGGATATTGATGGTTAAGGTTTTTTAGGTACAGCAGCGTATCTGCATCATCACTCCCATTATCCATCACCAGCATCTCGAAATTCTGATACTGCGTGCGAGTCAGTACCGTATCAATACATCGAGACAATACAGATAAGCCATTTCGCGTGGGAATAATGATGGTAACCAAAGGGGGCGGTGTCGGGAGGTCATAAATCACTCGGCTTGTCCCTTCCACCAACAGAGATTTTTCGATGGCTTTAATGGGAATTTGGCGTCTAAGTTTCATGTCTGCGAGCGCTTTCAATGCGGCTTCTATCGCGTAGTCTTTGGCGGAAATCTGCTTTGCGGTGCTCGTTTCTAAAGTACGCCAATGATAGAGCACGCGGGGAATGTGAATAATCTGATCAGCATTCAGAACTTCTGTCGCACGTAGCACCAGATCATAGTCTTGTGCGCCCTCAAATCCCTTACGCAAACCGCCAAGCTGCTTCACGAGGCGCAGACGGTAAACTGCAAAATGACAAATGTAATTGTTGTTCAGTAAGAGATCGGGGTTCCAGTCGCACTTAAAATAGGGATTTGAACGGACATTATGTTCGTCGATTTTATCTTCATCTGAATAGATGAGTTCTGCGTTGGGATGACGGTTAATCGCTTCGGCGACCCAAAATAACGCCGTCTCGGCAAGCGCATCGTCGTGGTCGAGAAAGCCGACATAACGACCCTCAGCGAGTTCTAAAGCACTATTGGTCGCTTCTGAAATATGGCCATTCTGTTCGCGGAACAGCACTTTAATTCGCGGATCTTCTTGGGCGTAACGCGATAAAACTTGCTGAATATGGGGACTTCGCGAGGCGTCATCGGCGATGCAGATTTCCCAATGGGGATAAAGTTGTTGCCGAACCGATTCAATCGCTTTGACTAACCAACGTTCAGGCACTTCGCAAACGGGCATCACCACGGAGATCAGGGGCTTTTCAGGCCATTCGGCGATTTTTTGGCGCAATACGGCGCGCATTTCATCTGAGAGCGTGTCGTAACGTTCACACCAGATACGGTAAACATTTTCATCGGGCCGCGTCGCACGACCTTCTTGTTGACCGAATTTCAGATAGTGTTCGAGAGGGTTAAAGCCTGCCTGCAACACATCGGGGTAGGACTCTGCGTAAAAACGTACATCAAAATCGGGGTGCGGCGCTCGGTACTCGTGTACACCGCTTTGTACGAAATGGCGTACCGGATCCAAGCCTGCTTTTTCGTGGGCAAGCTTAATGTCTGGATACCGTTGCAGATAGTAGAGCGAGTCAAACCAAGGGGAATTCTGAAAGAGTTTGACTAGGGATTCTTCCCGTCGAAACGCCCTCAGCCTGCCTCGGAAGAGCGCATTGAGACATTTTCCTAAGTAAATCGCGTGTTCAAATAAAAAACGTCCAGGGGCCGTGATTTTCCAAGAAAGGGAATGTGTTAATTCCGTGGTTCTGAGATCTAGTAATTTTGCCTGTAGGGCACTTTTGTTTAGCTGTTGTTTTAGTTCGTTATTTTGCTGTACCAGACTAAAAATTCTCTCGTTTCGGATGGAAAGTTGTTCGGCTTGTTCCCTGAAT
>CAZTIH010000029.1:19925-25620 GCA_964613675.1 uncultured Candidatus Competibacteraceae bacterium | reverse complement strand
ACCAGCGAACAAATAATACTAATGGTTGTGGATTTGCCCGCGCCGTTGGGGCCAAGGAGGGCAAAGAAATCGCCCTGTTCGACCGTCAACGAAATGCCTTTAAGCGCGGTAAATCCATTGGGATAGACTTTGTGTAAATGCTCGATGGTTAATGCAGTAACGGTCATAAGTACCTAAAAATTAAGAGAAAATCGCATCAACAGGGTGCGCTCGCGCAAAAAAGTGGGGGCCAATTGCTCGTAATCTTCATACCCAAATTGTCGGTCAAATAGATTGCGTACTTCAAAATTCAATGCGCCTTGGCCCTTCGGAAAGCGGTAATTGACGCCAATATCGGTCAACCCAAATCGCGTCCGTCGCGAATGCACCTGGTCGGGATTGTTGCGCACCAGCGACTCAATCGGGGCGGCGCGCCAATGGCCTTGCTGATGAACCCCGTGTTGGGTGACAAAACCGCTCCAGCCGTTCCCCATAAAATAGCGTCCCGTTAGCTGGGCGCGATGGGTTTGTAAATCGTAAAACCGCCCGCCGCTGTCCCGAAAATCATTGGAACGCAGGTCGTTGAACAGATAGTCGGCAGCGAGCGTGAATTGCGAGTTCACCGCCCAGTAGAGATAGGCCCGCCCCAAGGTTTCGCGAACGCGATTTTCTTGGATCGACAACCCCGCGTTTTCGGTCACGACGTCGGGGGATCGAATGGCAAACCGCGACAGCTCAACACCACCGCTTACCGAGGGCGACCACTGCTGATCCCAGCCCACCCCGTACCGCCACACTTCCGCCCCAATCCGAATATTGCGCACATCGTAAATTTGATTAAACCCAGCGATTTGCGTGATTTCGAGGGTCTGGTCTCCTGTGATGGGGCGTTGCAGACTTCTGAATGCCGCGAGTCGCAAGGTGCCCGAATCGGTGGCTTGCCAGCGCATCCCCAATTTCGGGTGAACTAAGGTTTTATCCGTGCCAAGACGCTGTAACAGGTGATCGACGCCCACGCCCACCGTGATCTGTAACGGTTCCACGACCCGCCCTTGGTAGTAGCCGTACACCGATCCAACCCGTAATCGCTCATCGTTCAATGTGGGGGGCCACTGTCCGCCGAAAAACGTCAATTGCTCGATCTGTGCGATGTCTTGGGCGGTGTACTTTGCGCCGAGGGTGAAGTGTTGGCGGTCATCCCATTGAAAAAGCTGCTGAGCCTCGAAAGTGTAGCCCTTTTCGTCTTCTTCAAAGTCTGCCTGGGCGTAGGGCACCCCCTGTTCCGTCGCGACATACCGTTCCCGAAAGTCTTCGGTGTTGTAACTGAAGTTGAGCAGAGTGGTGAGTCTTGGCGACCAATCAAATCGCCCGGCCAGTCGCCAAACATTCCGTCGTTCGCGCACATCATCGGGAACCACAGGATCTTCGGCATACAGACGGTTTTGTACGATGTCGCCCGCCGTACGCCGACTGTACCGATACTCAAACAAACCGCTAAAGGCTTCAAAGGGCTGCCATTGCATCAGGAGGTTTCCGATGTCGCGTTGCCGTTGCCCATTGGGATGCAGGCCATCGGTTTCGTAGTGAAACTGACCCACGCTAAACGCAAAGTGGTCGTACAGCGCCCCAATCACGAGATCATTGCCCCAGGTGCCGCGATTGCCCACGACGCCGTTGAGCTGTGCGGCCCATCCCTGTCGGTGAAACAGCGCGTTGTACTCGTTGTACCCCGCCTGCGACGGTCCGGCGTTGCGCAAAATGCCTAAATCCGTCGCGATGGTTTGGGGGGGCAGCAGATTGAGTCGCAAGGGTTGAAAAAGCTGTGATTTCAACAGTTCACTGGCCCGCGCTACTGCATGACGGTCCCGATGGGCGTACGCATCCGATAACAACCGATGAGCAATATCACTACGGGGATCGTCGGAGAGCGCGTCGAGCCCTTGCATCAACATCAGTTCGCTAAAGCCCAATTCCTCGTAAATTCGCCCAATCTGGGCCGCCCGCGCCGCGCTATCCTGGTCGAGCAGTAAACGAGAACGGTACACCCCTCGACGATTGTTACGGCGTTGGGCTTCTTGGGCCATCTTCAGGGCGGTAACCGGTTGATTTTCTAGGAGTTCTAGGAGGGATTGGTAAAACCACGGGGTGGGATCGTCGTCATCCTGTTCTTTGGCGAGGGCGTACTGTTCACGAGCCAAACCGTAACGGCGTTCATCGAAGTACGCCTTTCCCAAATAACTGCGCAACAGGGATTGTTGAGGATCGAGCGCCGTAGCGGTTTCGAGATGTTCCCGTCCCTGCACGAGCCGTCCCCGACGGATTTCCAACAGTCCTAAGCCCAAAAATGCAAGGGGTTCGCCGCTGTCCTGTGTCAATGCGGCCCGAAATGCTTGTTCCGCCTCGTGTAATTCCAGTCGCGCCAATCGCACAAATCCCTGGGCTAAGTGGCTACGCGCTAAGTCAGGGGCGAGTTGTACCGCTTTATTTGCCGATTCAACCGCTGCCCGTCGTTGACCGTTCATCAACTGCAATTCGGAGAGTCGTGCCCAAGCCAGTCCACTTTGAGGATCGCGCCGCACCGCCTGCGTCATCTGCTCGACCGCCGTGGCAATCGCTCCCTGGGCCTGTGCGACATAGCTTTGTGCCACCCGCACCGCGAGATCGTCTGGAGCGAGGGCCAGCGCCTGTTCGAGCAACGGCTGGGGATTATTGCCTTGCACCAACGCAATCACCGCCCGCATAGCCCAAGCGCCCCCGTCTTGAGGTAAGCCTCGTAACTCATTTTCGGCCTCGGCGATCCGTCCCCCACGCAACCACACCGTTGCCCGAAGTTGACGGGCGGCCACGGTCTGTTGGGCTTCCAACGCCGCCAGTGTCGCGACGAAATCGTTTTGACGATATGCCGTCAACGCTGCCTGAAGTGCAGGGGTTTGGAAGGTCGCCGCCTCGAAATCGAAGGTCGGAGGATAGTGAATGGCCCACTGCACCGCTTCCCGCGATGACACCTGCAACACAGTTACCCCATCGGCCCGACCTACTGCACTTTCACCGACATTTAAGCGTTGCTGTTGTGACCCCTGCGTTACGGTGACCCGCCCCTCTGTAACCCACAATTGGGTTTGTTGAGGCCCCACGGCGACAGCAAATTCGGTTCCGTCCACAGCGGCGTTCAAGAACGGCGTGTTAATTCGCAGTTGTTGGGGGGTGCGCGTAAACAAGTTGAGGATCCCGTCGAGGAGACTAAATTTGTGGCCTGTCGTCTCGGTCGGGAGGGTGAACAGGCTACGGGGGCCGAGGCGCACCATGCTGTTGTCCCCAAAAATCCGCAGGGCCACGCGCCCCGTTTCACTCACTTGAATGCGGTCTCCCGAACACAACGGGGTATTCGTTTGGAGTTCGTTTTGTTGGGTGCCCCGTAGCTGCATCGCACGGCCTTCCAGGGCCACAATTTGGCCGAGGGGGTGGAGGCAGTCTGCCCATGCCGTCAAGGTCACTCCCACAAGCCCCCCCCACAAGATCAAAAGTCGCATCACGGTTAACGAACTCCCAAAAAGTCGATCAATAGCGAATGGTAGAGGGGCAGGTTGGTTCAATCGACTAAGAAAGGCCGAAATGCCGTGCTGTAAGTCGTGAGCCAGCCCCCTTGGTCATCGCGATGGATAAAAAACGCCGCGATGTCGTGTTGATTTGCGAGGGCGATTGAGCGTTCTAGCCCAATAACAATCAATCCCGTCGCGAGGGCATCGGCGGTCATCGTCTCCTCCGCAATGACGGTCACCGACGCCAATCCGTGGGTGGCCGGTTGCCCTGTTTGGGGATCGATCAGATGCGCATACCGCACCCCTTCGATTTCCACATAGTTGCGATAATTTCCCGAGGTCGCTGCACTTTTTCCATCGGGCAGCCGAATGACCTGTTGGACGCGCTGTTCAAATTCAAGGGGTTGCTCAATCGCGACCTGCCACGAACGGCCTTGCTCACTGACCCCCCGCGCAAACAATTCACCCCCGACATCGATTAAATAATTGGAGAAATTAAGTTGATTGAGATAATCGGCGATGAGATCCGCCGCGTAGCCCGGGGCAATGGCCGACACATTGATTTCGAGTTTGGGATGTCGTTTGCGCAGTTCGTATATTTGATCGCGGTCGTTACGGCGCAACTGCAACTTGTCGCTGCCAACAAATGCGAGGACGTCGGTTAATTCCTCATCCGTGGGCTTGCGGGGCGTGGCATTGCGACCGCTAAAGCCCCATAACCGCACCAGTGGCCCCACCGTCACATCAAAAGCGCCTTCGGTCAGGGCGTAGATTTCGAGGGCACGGTCCAAAACGACGAATAAATCCCGAGGAATGGGCTGCCAATCGGTACTTTCGCTGCGATTAATCGCCATTAACGCCGAATGGTCGTGGTAAGTGGACATCGTATCGACGAGGCGGGTTTGAAAAATCGACTCGATGTGGGCTTGAATCGCGGGAAGTTGTTCGGGGGCTACCGGATGAAGTTTCACGCTGTACTGGCTTCCCAGGGCTGGCCCACCGATGACGCCGAGGGGAGGAGATGTGGGGCGGGTGAAGAGATAGATTGCCGAGAACAGCATCAGGCCCAGTAACACGGCTTGCACAGTTAATCGCAACATCAAAAGCTCCGTTAAACATCAATCAGATCAATTTTAGGAGGCGCTATTGAACGCGAATTCGCTCATTTTTGCGTTATTCCTGATTTTCAGTGGGGGTGCGCTGTTTGCGACGGTGGCTTTGTTTGCGGGACAAGCGCTACCGGTCGCTTATCTTTTTTGGGGGATGATTATTGGCCCTTCGGGGTTTGGGTGGTTACACGATCCCGTTTTAATTCAACAACTTGCTAGTGTGGGCATCTTTTTTCTACTGTTTTTGATGGGGCTGGATTTGACGCCACAGGATCTCCTCAAACTCCTACAACGAGTCGCCTTCATTACGGTGGCGAGCAGCGTGATTTTTGGGCTGTGGATTGCGTTACTGGCGTTCCTAAGCGGTTTCGGGTGGGGGGAATCGTTGTTGATTGGTGCGGCCATGACCTCATCGAGCACGATTTTGGGACTCAAACTCTTGCCTACCAGTACGCTTCACCACCAACGCGCAGGTGAAGTGATGATTAGTATTTTGCTCATGCAGGATTTGTTGGCGATTGGGCTGCTGTTGATGTTGCAGAGCGTGAGCGGGGAAAATTCAAGTGTCGAGGGGGTGGTGCGCACCTTGATCGCGTTGCCTCTTTTCATGGGACTGGCAGTGGGGTTGGCGCGATGGGTGCTGATTCCGTTGATGGCCCGATTTGACACCCTGCGCGAGTTTCTCTTCGTGTTGACGATTGGTTGGTGTTTGGGGATGGCGACGTTGAGCCAACAATTGGGGTTATCTGCGGAAATCGGGGCCTTTATTGCGGGGGTAGCGTTGGCAACCAGCCCCATTTCCCTGTACCTCGCCGATTCCCTCAAGCCGTTGCGGGACTTTTTCCTCGTGATGTTTTTTTGTGCGTTGGGGGCTGGGCTACCGATTGCCGAGGTATTGCCGTTGTGGTTGCCGATTGTCTTGATGACGGGATCATTGGCCCTTCTAAAACCTTGGGTCTTTCAGCGACTGCTGTTATGGAGTGGTGAAACCCCCAAGTTGAGCCGCGAAATGGGGGTACGTTTGGGGGCCATTGGAGAGTTCGCCTTGTTAATCGCGATTTTGGGGGG
>CAZTIH010000029.1:16707-19915 GCA_964613675.1 uncultured Candidatus Competibacteraceae bacterium | reverse complement strand
GGCAAAGATAGCTTTTTCAGCGTTCCCGTCCCGAGGTGGGCATAAAATAAGGGGGGAGACAGGTTGAGCGGGGTGGGCGTTGGACTGATTCAGGCCGTGACCGCACTCAGTTTAGTGATTTCTACCTACTGGATAGTGTTGCGTTTCCCTAGTCCGGTGGCCCTCACGGATCGGTTGCGACGGGATTAAGAATGAACGGGGGCTTTTCTAGGGATGGGCGTCACGGCGTTGGACTGTCCGCGTTGCACAGACTTGCAGGTCGCTTAGTATCGGCGCTCTTTCCACTCGGTTCGGTCATCACACCATGATTGAAAGTAACTTTGTCTGGGTGGGGGTTAATCTCGCCCTCGTCGTACTCGTTTTACTGATGGTTCCCGTGAGCTATGCCCTGTTACGGGGCGCGACACCGGCAGATCGTCTCCAAGCCCTTGAATTGCTATTTACGCTGCTTGTTGGCGTGATTGTTTTGTTATCTATCGTGAAAAGTGCACCGATGTTCCTCGATTTAGGGATTGCGTTGGCGGCCTTTAGCTTTATTGCGACCCTTGCGATTGCCCGTTACCTCAGCGACGGCCAGGTGTTTTAACCATGAACCTGCTCACCGAATATCTTGGATTAACCTTGGTTGGACTCGGCGTATTTTTCTGTTTTGTCGGGGTACTGGGATCTTTGCGGCTACCGGATGTGTACACCCGCCTTCACGCCTCGGGGAAAGTCGGAACCTTGGGATTAATAGGCATTTTGATTGGCACTGCCATTTTGTTGCCCAGTACGACCCTTAAAGTCATTGCCTTGGGGCTATTTTTAATGGTCACGGCCCCCTTAGCCGCCCACGCGATTGCCGCAGCAGCCCATCGCCAAGGGGTTCCAATTGATCCTCCGAACCGCGACGACCTCGAAGCGAGCAGGCAGGAAAGTGATGGATCCGCGTCCCGTTAACACGGCGATTTCCCACGATTCCCGCCCGTTGTCCGTCGACCTTCCCAGACCGCATGGGGACGCAGCGGGTTTTACCCTACCCCCCTACTTCCTCATGGGGTTAATCAGCGGTTGGGGCGTGCACACGCATCAGCTTTGGGGGGCCATTCCCTTAGTCTTGTTGATCTCGATTGCCCATTACAGTCCCCTTCGGTTTCCCGTCACTGATCGTGAATTTCATCGGTTAGCCGATCTCACGGGACTTTTGTGGTTAGGGGCGATTAGTTACTTATTGATGAATCCGGGTAGCGGAGGCTTACAAACGCTTCTCCTGTGGTCTCCCCTCCTGATGGCGCCCCTCTTACTTGTCCAGATTTACAGCGTGGCGGGGACGATCAAACTGAGCAGTTTATTTTGGTCCATTCGACGGGCGGAGAAGTTGGGCGCGTTTGAGAGTTCGCGGGTCGATCTCCAACCGAGTTTTGCCGTGTTGTGTTTATTGGCGGCGAGTCCCGCCCCTGACTACGAATTTTATGTCACCTTCATTGCAATCGCGACGGTGTGGTTCCTGTCTGTGAACCGTCCAAAACGTTACCCCCAATGGATCGGGCTGTTGTTGTTATTGGGCGTGGTGGGGATTGCGTGGGGGGTACAAAGTGGGTTGCGTTATGCTCAGGGCGAGGTGGAAAACTGGATGATGACATGGATGGAGGGGTGGTTAGAGGAGTTACGGTTGGGGCAAAACAGTCGCCTAGGGGATGTGCGGGGAATGAAGGGGCGCGAGGAAATCGTGCTGCGGGTGTCCCCAACGACTCCCCTGCGTGAACCCTTACTGTTGCCCACCGCCATTTTTGAACGGTATCTGCGCCAGGAGTGGTGGACGGTGCAACGTTACGAGTCGATTCGTCCGGAAAACGATCTGTTATTGCGCTGGCCCCTGACCGATGACCCGACATTGGTTCCCACCGAAACATTTACTGTGTCCATGAACTTGAGACGGGGACGCGGTTTATTGGCCCGCCCACCACAAACGGTGGCGTTTGATGATTTGGCGGTGGGCCATCTGGAACGCAACCAATTGGATACGTTGCGGGTGAGTGATGGACCGGGGCTGATTCACTATCGAGTGGAGCTGTCGCCCGAGCAGTTTTTGGCGTCCCCTCCGACGGAAGATGATTTTTTATTGCCCCCGACCGAGGCAGCGTGGTTGACGGAGTGGGTACAGGCACAGGAATTGACGGCTTTACCTCCTCGGGAGCGCGTCCACGCCATCGAAGCGCATTTCGCCTCGTTTCGTTACACCTTGAATCCGCCCCGAGATCTGGCGACGTTCTTCTTTGAACAGCAGGCGGGCCACTGCGAGTACTTTGCGACGGTGACGGCGTTATTGCTGCGGGCGGCGGGGCTACCGACGCGCTATGTCACTGGGTACGCGGTGAGCGAATTCAGTCAATGGGAACGGGCGTATGTCGCACGGCGACGGCATGGTCATGCGTGGGTGATGGTGTTTGTGGACGATCAATGGCGTTTTATCGACACCACCCCCAGTCTGTGGCTCGCGGAAGAGGAGTTAGGGGCACCGTGGTGGCAGGCACTTCAAGATGCGTTGAGCTATGGCATGTACCAACTTGATCGGTGGCGCTGGCGACTGGAGGAGGAAACCTCGACAGGGAACGGAATTGGGATGTTGGGGATTGCAATTTTGGGGGGGATACTGGTGTGGCGGATACGGCGACGTAAGCGCGTCGTGGTAAATCGTTCGACGCTGCCGCAGTGGGGGCCAATTCAAGGTGGTGACGCACCCTTTTATGCAGTACTGGCGCGACTAGAGAAGCAACACGGTCCCCGTCCCCGAGGGCAGGCGGTGGGGCGATGGCTTGAGGCGTTGCCGCGAGACGACCTAGCGAGTTTGCAGGCGCAGTATCGTCAACACTGTCGATGGCGATTTGGCCCGAGATAAGGCAGTGAATGTTAAGTGACTCATCAGCGATGTCGCGGCGGAGGTGCGCCAATGTACGGGACGCTACGCAAATCGCGATGTGTACTCAGGTGCATTCGGTTGACATCCTCCCCACCCTGAAAGACGGGGCTTGTCGCGCATTCAGGTCAACCAAATCAGCGATGCCTGACGTCCCCCACTTTGATCGCGACGATAGGAATAGAACCGTTCCGCATCCGAAAAAGTACACCATGTCCCGCCATAAACGGCGTCAATGCCCACCGCCGCGAGTTGGCGACGGGCGACGGCCACTAGATCCAGTCGGTAATGATGGGGGCGCGTGGGCGTGAA
>CAZTIH010000029.1:0-16697 GCA_964613675.1 uncultured Candidatus Competibacteraceae bacterium | reverse complement strand
AATGGTCTCCCTCGGCGACCAGCGCGGCGTACACCTCCTCCCCCACTTCGTACACCGCTCCACTAATGGCCGGCCCGAGCCACGCCATCCACGCGTCGTTTTCCGCAGAGATCGCCTGAACGGTCGCCGCAATCACCCCCGCCACCAGCCCGCGCCACCCCGCATGAATAGCCGCAACGCGGGTGCCTTGGGTGTTACACAACAGGATGGGCAAACAGTCTGCGGTCATGACGGCACAGACGACGTGACGTCGTGCGGTGTAACTGGCATCGGCGACCGTCAATCCCGCCACCGTTTCCGCCCGCACCACGCCGTTGCCGTGAACCTGTCGTACCCACCGTGGCGGCCCCGGTAACATCAGCCGTTCCGCCAGCAACCGTCGGTTTTCATACACCTTTTGGGGGTCATCCTCGACGTGGAAACCCAAGTTGAGGCTCGCAAATCGACCTTCACTCACACCGCCTTGTCGGGTCGTTGCCACGGCCTTCACATTAGCGGGGGCGGGCCAATCGGGGTAAATCAACGGAATGTCGCGCATGGCATCTGCTTTCTTTGAGAACGAGATCAGTGAAATTGAGGGAAACGCGGGTTAAGCACTTAAGTCGCCAGGGTGGCCAACAAGTGAGCCAAGTCCGTCGGTAAAGGCGCTTCGATTGCAACCGTCTCTTGGGTGCGCGGATGCACAAAGCGCAACCGCCAAGCATGTAGGGCCTGGCGAGAAAATTGGTTTAATTCACGCCGTTGCGATTCATCAAGCCCTGCCGGCAAACGACGACGGGTGCCATAAAGGGGATCGCCGACCACCGGGTGACGAATGTGCGCCATGTGAACGCGGATTTGGTGAGTTCGCCCCGTTTCCAATTCGATCAGTAACTCGGTTAACCCATTGAATCGCTTATAGAGTCGATAATGGGTCACGGCCGTTCGCCCGCCCGTAATCACCGCTTGCCGTAGCCGATCTTGGGGATGACGCCCCATCGGGGCATCGACGGTCCCGCCCCCGGTCAATTCGCCCTGCACTAAAGCGCGATACTGACGGTGGATCGCTCGTTGCTGCATCTGTTGCACGAGCCGTTGATAGGTCAACGGATTCCGCGCCACCAACAATAGGCCCGAGGTGTCTTTGTCCAGTCGATGAATGAGTCCCGCACGAGGAAGCTGAGCGAGGGACGCATCTAGGTGTAACAGCGCATTCACCAGGGTGCCCGTGGGGTTTCCCGCCCCAGGATGGGCAATTAACCCGGCGGGTTTGTTAATGACAAAAATGTCGTCGTCTTGCCACAGCAAATCGAGGGCGAGGGCTTCGGGTTGATCGTCGAGAGCGGTGAGGGTGGGGAAGGTTGCAGAGACCGTTTCACCGCCCGTCACCCGACTCGATGCCTTTGCCGATTGTCCCGCCACTTGAATGCACCCCATTTTGAGCCACTGTTGGAGTTGCGCCCGTGAGTAGTCGGTCCACAGGTGCGCGAGGGCCTGATCGAGGCGAAGACCGGCGCATTCGAGGGGAATTTTGGATTGGCGAACTTCTGTATCATTCTGCGCCAATGCTACCTCTGAAAATTGTGATGCCATTGATGAAATTACCGAATTATCGTGACGTGAGTGTGTGGTTACTGCTGGTCGGTTTAAGCGCGTGCAGTGGACTTTTAACGACGGAGGATCCCACGCTCACTTGGTCAGCGGAACAGTTATACGATGAAGGTCGTGAGCAGTTGCGCAGTGGCAATTATGCGGAAGCGATTAAGTATTTTGAGCGGGTTCAGGCTCGTTACCCCTTCGGCGTTCATGCCCAACAAGCCCAACTCGATCTCATTCATACCCATCATCTCGATGGTGAACCGGCTTTGGCGGTGGCGGCGGCGGATCGGTTTATTCGCATCCATCCACGCCATCCCTTCGTGGATTATGCCTACTACATGAAGGGTGTGGTCAACTTTCAGCGGGGCCGTAACTCGATTGCCGCCCGCATTATGCCCACCGATCCCGAAACCACTGATACGGCCTTGGTTCAGCAGGCGTTTAGCGATTTTGGCGAACTGGTCAACCGCTTTCCCGACAGTCGTTATGCCGATGATGCCCGCCAGCGAATGATTTATTTGCGCAATACCGTCGCGCGTTATGAGTATCGCATTGCCGATTTTTACTACCGTCGGGGGGCTTATTTAGCGGCGGCGAATCGGGCCAGTCAGGTCGTCGAGAAGTACTCTAAAACCCCGGCCGCGTTGGATGCGTTGGCGTTGATGACTCGCGCATTTCTTGCGATGTCTTTACCCGAACGTGCCCGCGACAGTTTTCGTGTCCTCGAACTCAATGCGCCCGATTCACCCCACTTAACCGAGCTACGGCAACGCCTTGGAGATCCTCGGCAGGCCAGTCGTTAAGCTGTACCACAATGAACTCCCCGTTTGACTTGGAGATGATGGAGAAGATGAGCGTGTTGTTGTTGGGCGTACACGGCGAGGGCGTCCTGGACGGGGACCCCTTCGCGTTTTCGATGCTGTTCTTGTAGCGCCCACCGAATGTGCTCATCGACCAGTTCTCCGAAATGGCCCAATTTGTCTTGTAATGCGGCACCAAGGGTAGGGTGAAACGGCGCGTTGCCCAAGGCCACAGCGAGGTTGCGCAACCAGCGTTCGTATCCCAAACGATAAATCGGCGACCCGGCCAGTTTTTGTTGAAAATCGACTTCGGTCCACGCGAATAAATCGAGCAACGTCGCCCGATCTAGTTGATGACGTGGGATGAAATCAGCCACCTGTGTCGCTTGGGCAAAGCGATTCCACGGACAAATCAACTGGCAGTCATCACATCCATAAATGCGATTGCCCATCGCCCGCCGAAATTCCAACGGAATGGGGCCAAAAAGCTCGATGTTGAGATAGGCCAAACACCGCCGTGCATCGAGTTGGTAGGGCGCAACCAGGGCGCGGGTGGGGCAAATGTCTAAACAGGCCCGACAAGCACCACAATGATTGTTCACAGGGCGATCGACGGGTAAAGGAATGTCCACCAAAATTTCCCCTAAAAAGAACCAAGAGCCTGCTTTGGAATGCAGCAGATTGGTGTGTTTGCCAATCCACCCTAACCCTGCCTTTTCCGCCAGCGCTTTTTCTAACAACGGCCCGGTATCCACGAAAACCCGCTCCTTTAACGATGGGAAGTGAACGCGGATTTGTTCGGCAAACTGCCACAATTTTGTCCGTAACACTTTGTGATAGTCCCGACCGAGGGCGTAACGCGAAATGTAGGCCTGATCGGGGCTTGCTAGGCTGGTGAACGGCGATTGTTGCCCCTCGACGAAGTAATTCAGCCGTACTGAAATCACCCGCAAAGTGCCCGGCCAAATTGCATCGGGCCGACAGCGGTTGAGACCATAACGGGCCATGTACCCCATTTCACCGTGGAACTGTTGCGCCAGCCACGCCATGAACTTCGGTTCGTGGGCACGGAGATCGACGTCGCTGATCCCAACGCTTTCAAATCCCAGTGTGCCCCCCAATACTTTGATTTTTTGGGCTAAATCGAACAGGTCTAACATGTTGATTTCTCTATATTCTGCGGCCCAAGTGTACGCTATAGATCAAGCGGCCATCGCCGACGGGATCGCGGGATTTGAGTTGATGAGTCGGGCGGGGTGGGCGGCATTGGCTCATATCCAAACCCATTATCCCCACCTTAAATCGGCGGCCGTGGTGTGTGGCGGCGGGAATAATGGGGGAGACGGTTATTTAGTGGCACAGCTTTTACACCGTTGCGGCATTAAAACACGCCTATTTTGGCTTACGCCCCCAGAACAGCTCCGTCACGATGCGGCTTTAGCGGCCCAGACCGCCGCGACAAATGGGGTGGTCATGGCACCGTTTGACGAAACCGTCTCGTTTTCGGCATTTGATTTGCTGATCGACGCGATTTTTGGCATCGGTCTCGATCGCCCCGTGACGGGAGTCGCAGCACTGGCCATTGAGTCGTTAAACACATCGGGGCGTCCCATTTTCGCGTTGGACATTCCCTCGGGGCTACAGGCCGATACGGGAACCGTGCTTGGGACGGCAGTGAAAGCCGATTCAACCCTGTGTTTCATTGCGCGCAAGGTGGGGTTGTTTACGGGACAAGGGCCAACCTATAGCGGAACCGTTGCGTTGGCCGATTTGGGCGTGATTCCCAACGCGGCGTTTCCACCGGTGGCTTATCTCGATGGAGGAACCGATCTCGTTTCCCAACTCAGTCCACGGCTGCGTCACGCCCACAAGGGTCATTTTGGTCATGTATTAGTCATTGGCGGCGACGATGGCATGGGCGGTGCGGCGTTGCTTTGCGGGATGGCGGCGGCAAGGGTGGGGGCGGGCCTGGTGAGTATCGCTACCCATCCTGCGCACGCGGCCACCCTTTTAAGTGTTCAACCTACGTTGATGGTGAAGGGGGTGTCGTCGCCGAGCGATTTAGATGGGTTGTTGGCGCGAGCGACGGTCGTGGCCCTCGGCCCGGGATTAGGTCAAGGCGCCTGGGGACAGGGGTTGTTTGAGAAAGGGTTGTCCACAGATCTGCCCGTCGTTCTCGATGCGGACGGGCTCAATTTTTTGGCGACTTCCCCTGGTCACCGCAATCAGTGGGTGTTGACGCCGCATTCAGGGGAGGCGGGGCGTTTATTGTGTACCCAGGCGGCGCAAATCGAACGCGATCGACGGTCAGCAGTGGCGGAATTGGCGCGACAATTTGGCGGTACGGTGCTGCTGAAGGGCGCGGGCACTTTGATCCAAACCGGTGACCAACCGCCCTTTGTATTGCAGGGGGGCAATCCGGGCATGGCGACGGGGGGGATGGGCGATGTGTTGACTGGGGTGATTGCCGGGTTGATTGCCCAGGGTTTTGATTTGCCTACGGCGGCGCGTTTGGGGGCGGGGTTGCACGTGCACGCGGGGGATTTGGCGGCCCAATCGGGTGAACGGGGCCTGTTGGCAACGGACCTACTTCCCTACCTACGGCAGGTCGCTAACCCATGAACACCGTCCACAAAATCGACCTCCCCGATGAAGCAGCGACCCAGCGATTTGCCACCTTCCTCGCCCAATCTTGTACGCAATCGGGCTGTGTTCATGTCTCGGGCGACTTAGGGGCGGGCAAAACGACCCTGATTCGGGCGTGGTTACGGGCGTTGGGGGTGCGCGGCACGATCAAAAGTCCCACATACAGTTTGGTGGAACCGTACGATGGGCCTATTCCGGTCTATCACCTTGACTTGTATCGCTTGAATGATCCGTGGGAACTCGAAGCGTTGGGGTTACGGGATTGGTTGGCAGAAAACGCGCTCCTTTTGGTGGAATGGCCCGAACGCGGCGAGGGGGTGTTACCCCAGGGCGATTTAGGGATTGAAATGGGTTTAGTTGAATCCTCGGGCCGTGTGGCCTTCTTAAGGGGGCGGTGGGCAACGCGGCTGGCGGACTTTTCGGTCGAGTCACGGCGCGGCTCGGTTCAATCACACTTAAAAGAATGAGGTTACCCGTATGGTTTGGGGCATCAGCACGGTTTTACATGCCTTTGCGGCCTTTATCTGGTTTGGCATTTTGTTGATTTCGGGGGCGATGTTGCCCACGGTGTTGGCGACGGTTTCGTCCACTGAGCGCCTTAAGGGGTGGCACCGATTCTTAGGCATCGCGTTTCCGTGGATTCTCGGCGCAATCGTGATTGTCTTGCTGAGTGGCTACCACATGATGTTTGCGTATTTTGGCGGGTTCAAAGCGCCGCTTTACATCGGGTTGATGCACGGCGGGGGCTTACTGACGATGGCGGCCTTTCTTCACATCTACTTTACGCCTTACAAACGGTTTTGTCGGGCGGTGGCAAACGAGTCTTGGGAGCTGGCGGAGCGTCAATTTCAACAGATGTATAAGTTGATGCTGGTGAATGCGTTACTTGTGGCGGCAATTTCGGCCATCGGGTTAGCGGGACCTCGCTGGTTTTACTAGCCTCACACAGGGCTTGCGTGGGGCACGGGGGGTTTGGGATAGGATGAACGTCCTATTTTTGATCCGCTGTAGGATTTCCCCATGCCGTTTTTATCTGGAACCGTCGCGTTGTCGCGCTTCAGAACGCAGCAGTTATGCGACAAACTCCGCGGGGTAATCCCTCGCCTCACGACCCTTCAAAGCCAATTTGTTTACCACTACGCGCCTGAGGTCCCTCCCCCGCTGAGGGACAAACTACGGCGGTTATTAGGCGATGGATTGCCCTGGATTGGGGCGTCGTTAACGGTGATGCCACGCCAAGGCACGCTTTCCCCCTGGTCGTCGAAAGCCCTAGAGATTGCGCAGCGGTGTGGACTGTCATTGACGCAATTGACTCGTGGGGTGCGTTATGAGCTGGATGTCGAATTAACGCCCGAAGCGCAGTTAACGGTGGCCGAGTATTTTTACGATCCCATGACGGAAAGCCTGTTTTGGGGCGACGTCACCGAAGCCGATTTAACCCCGACCGTTTCGCCAAAACCCTTGCAGTGGATTGGGCGCGAATGGGCCGAATTAGCCCAACTCAATACAACCCTCGGTTTGGGATTAGCGCCGGACGAATTAGCGTATCTGGCAACGGGGTACGCCCAATTCGGTCGTCAACCCACTGATGCCGAACTCATGATGTTCGCCCAAGCCAATTCGGAACACTGTCGCCACAAGACATTTAATCGTCCCTGGGCCATCGACGGCATTGAACAGCCCCATTCGCTGTTTGCCATGATTAAACATACTTACGCGCAACATCCCCACAATGTGCTGTCGGCCTATCAAGACAATGGTGCCGTCATTGCGGGTTACGAGGCCCAGCGGTTTTGGCCCGATCCCGAAACGGGGATTTACGCTTGGCATACCGAACGCGCCCCGCTCGTAATTAAAGTCGAAACTCATAATCATCCCACAGCCATTTCCCCGTTTGCGGGCGCCGCGACGGGAGCAGGGGGGGAAATTCGGGATGGGGCAGCGACCGGGTTAGGCGCAAAACCCAAGGCGGGACTGGTGGGGTTTTGCACGAGCCACCTGCGGTTAACCGACGATTTGCAGCCGTGGGAACGGGACGGCATCGGGCAGCCTAAACATTTAGCGTCGCCCTTCACCATCATGCGAGACGGGCCGATAGGCGCTGCTGCGTTCAACAACGAATTTGGACGACCGAATTTGGCGGGATTTTTCCGCACCTTTGAGACGCCTGTGCTCATCCCTCGGGAGACAAAACTTCCCGAATCCCCCCTCGTGGCACGCGGGTTTCACAAGCCCATCATGTTGGCGGGGGGGCTAGGCAATATCCGTCCCGAACACATTCAAAAGCAGGACATTCCGCCCCAATCGCCGATTGTCGTTCTGGGGGGACCGGCCCTGTTGATTGGATTGGGGGGCGGTGCGGCGTCAAGCCAGACCAGTGGCACCAGTTCACAGGCATTGGATTTCGCATCGGTTCAACGGGACAACCCGGAAATGGAACGGCGTGCCCAAGAGGTCATCGACGCCTGTTGGCAACGCGGTACGACCAATCCGATTTTGTCGATTCACGATGTGGGGGCAGGCGGGTTGGCCAATGCCATTCCCGAGTTGTTGCATGGTGGCTACTGTGGGGGACGGCTTGATTTACGGGCCATTCCCTGTGCGGATCCTTCCCTGTCGCCGATGGAAATCTGGTGTAACGAAGCCCAAGAACGCTATGTCATTGCCCTAAAACACAGCGGTTTGGCAGATTTTTTGGCGATTTGCCGACGCGAACGCTGTCCTGTAGCGGTGTTGGGGTTCAGCGATGATTCGGGGCGACTCTTGGTTCACGATCCCCAATACGACAATCGTCCTGTGGATTTGCCCCTCGATTGGTTACTGGGCAAGCGTCCTCTCCCGCAACAAAACGCCCATCGCACGCCCCAAATGACGTCCCCTTTCGATACGCAAACCCTTGATTTGGCCGAGAGTCTTGAACGTGTATTGCGATTTCCAACCGTGGCCGACAAGTCTTTTCTCATCACCATTGGCGACCGCTCGGTGGGGGGGATGACGGCGCGGGATCAATTCGTCGGCCCGTACCAAATCCCGACCGCCGATTGTGCCGCAACCTTCAACAGTTTCACGGGCGTTGGCGGGGAAGCGATGGCGGTGGGGGAACGCAGTCCGGTCGCACTGCTCGATGCGGCGGCGGCGGCCCGATTGGCGGTGGCAGAAGCCATCACCAACTTGCTCGCGGCGAATGTCGAAACGCTAAACGACATCAAACTTTCTGCGAACTGGATGGCCGCCCTGCACTGGCCGGGTGAAGATGTCGCACTGTTCGAGGCGGTCGAAGCGGTCGGGCTGGAACTGGCGCCGGCCTTGGGCATTGCGATTCCGGTGGGGAAGGATTCGTTGTCCATGCAGACGCGCTGGCAGGACGACGAGACCGCCAAAACCGTGGTCAGTCCCTTAACTTTGGTGGCAACGGCTTTTGCGCCGCTCAAAGACGCCCGACAAATCCTCACGCCCGAAATCCTTCCCGAAGAGGACGCGCCCTTGTGGCTCATCGACTTAGGTCACGGCCAAAATCGCCTAGGCGGATCGTCGTTGGCCCAGGTGTACGGTCAATTGGGGGCGACCCCGCCCGATCTCGATGATCCGCAGTATCTAATTAATTTTCATGGGTTTTTACGGGAAGCCCGTCCCTATCTCGCGGCCTACCACGACCGTAGCGACGGGGGTTTAGGCGTGACCCTGTTAGAAATGGCGTTTACGACGGGGTGTGGTCTCGATGTGGACCTTTCGCCCTTGGGACGCGATGCCCTTGCCGCCCTGTTTAGCGAAGAACTGGGTGGGGTCATTCAGATCAAGCCCGCGCAGGTCGCCGAAGTACAGTCGCTGTTGCAAAAGCACCATTTGACCCACTGTACCCACGCCATCGCCCGTCCCGCGTCACACGATCGCTTTGAAATTCAACACCAGGGCCGACGCCTTTACGGGGCCCCCATCGCGATGTTGCGAAAAATTTGGTCGGCGTTGAGCTATCAGATGCAGTTGCGGCGGGACGATCCTCACTGTGCGGCGGAGGCGTACGATGCGGTGAACCGTCGCAAAGTCACGGCGTTTATGACGCCGACCGCGCAAATCGCAGGGCAAGCCCCTTTCATCAACAAGGGGGCGAAACCGCGGGTGGCGATTTTGCGGGAACAGGGCGTGAACGGGCATCACGAGATGGCCGCCGCATTCACGATGGCGGATTTTATCGCGGTGGATATCACCATGACCGATCTGCTCGACAACCGCCGTTCGTTAGATGATGTGGTGGGGCTGGCTGTGTGCGGGGGCTTTTCCTACGGCGACGTATTGGGGGCGGGCCAGGGGTGGGCGAAAAGCATTTTATTTGACCCTCGACTCCGCGATTCACTGGCGAAGTTTTTGGAATCGCCGCAAACGTTTGCCCTTGGGATTTGTAACGGTTGCCAAATGCTCACCGCGCTGAAGTCCATCATTCCCGGTACGACCCATTGGCCCCAATTCGTGCGCAATCGCAGTGAACAGTTTGAAGCGCGACTGGTGAATGTAGAAGTTCTGGCGTCGCCCTCGATTTTGTTTGCCGATTTAGTGGGGTCACGGTTGCCCATCGTGGTCTCTCATGGTGAAGGACGGGCTTTATTTTCTGATGAAACGACTGCACAACAGGCCCTAGATGCGCATTTGATCCCGTTGCGGTTTGTCGATGAACAAGGCCAGGCGACCGAAAATTACCCCTTCAATCCCAATGGGTCGCCGCTGGGCACGACGGCATTGACCAACATTGATGGTCGCGTGACGGTGATGATGCCCCATCCCGAACGGTGTTTTCGGACGGCCCAATTCTCGTGGGCGCCATCGGAATGGGGGCCATTGAGTCCGTGGGCGCAGCTTTTCCGCAATGCTCGACGGTGGGTGAATTAAGGAGAGCTTGCCTTTGCCACATCGGACGAGGGCTGAATTAGGCGTGCGGGGCACGAAGAAAATTGCGGTGGATCCAAATCCCCCACGGTGCGTTTTCACGGTAGTTCGTGGGGCCGATTCGCTGCAAACGGCGTCTAATCCGTTACTATTCCTCTCTTTTCCTTTTTCAGGAGACCTATGATGTCATTAACCGAACTCGCCCAATTCGATCCCGAGTTGGCCCAAGCTGTTCAGCAAGAGACGCAACGGCAAGAAGATCACATCGAACTCATCGCGTCCGAAAATTATGCTAGTCCCCGCGTGATGGCGTTGCAGGGGTCGGTGCTGACCAACAAGTACGCCGAGGGTTATCCGGGGAAGCGATATTACGGGGGCTGCGAATTTGTAGATGTCGCGGAAAAACTCGCCATCGAACGGGCGAAACAGCTATTCAACGCAAGTTATGCCAATGTGCAACCCCATTCCGGTTCACAGGCCAACGCTGCGGTTTTCATGGCGTTGCTCGACGCGGGAGACACTATTTTGGGGATGAGCCTGGCGCATGGTGGTCATCTAACCCACGGTGCAGCAGTCAATTTTTCCGGTAAGCTTTATCGGGCTGTCAGCTATGGCATCAACGACGAGGGGTTGATTGATTACGATCAAGTCGCGCAAATCGCCGAAGAATGTCGTCCCAAAATGATCATTGCGGGGTTTTCGGCCTACTCGCAGATTTTGGACTTTGCGCGGTTTCGACAAATCGCCGATGCCGTGGGCGCGTACTTGGTGGTAGATATGGCGCACTTTGCCGGGTTAGTAGCGAGTGGTCACTATCCGAGTCCTTTGGGGTATGCGGATGTCGTCACCTCCACCACCCATAAAACGCTTCGAGGTCCAAGGGGCGGGATTATTTTGGCGGGGCCAAATGAAGCACTCCACAAAAAGTTGAATTCAATGGTATTTCCGGGCAACCAAGGCGGTCCTCTCATGCATGTCATTGCAGCGAAGGCGGTGGCGTTCAAGGAAGCCTTGGATCCCAGCTTCAAGGCGTATCAGCAAAAAGTCGTCGATAACGCAAAGGCGATGGCGGGCGTTCTCCTGGAACGGGGGTACAAAGTGGTGTCTGGTGGGACGGAAAACCATCTGTTACTGGTGGATTTAGTGGCGCAGAAACTTACCGGAAAAGCGGCCGACGCGGCGTTAGGTCAGGCCCATATCACGGTCAACAAAAACGCTGTGCCCAATGACCCGCAATCGCCCTTTGTGACAAGTGGCATTCGGATTGGTAGCCCTGCGATCACCACTCGGGGGTTTGGGGAAACGGAAGCGAAACAGGTAGCGCATTGGATTTGCGATGTGCTCGATCACATGGACGAATCGACGATTCAACGGGTGCGTGAACAAGTGACGGCATTGTGTCGGCAATTTCCGGTGTATGGCCCGAACGGCGCATTTGCCCGTTAATTGCAAAAACAATGGGGCACTTAACTCGTGCCCCTAAAAATGATGGTTTTGCGCAGATTAATTCATGTGGTTTTTACATGTCGTCTTCATCTTCTAAATCTTCGTCGTAATCCTCGGTGGTGAGATCATCGTCGAAGTCTTCGTCCTCCTCCTCATCGAAGTCCTCTTCGTCAAAATCATCGCCGAAGTCCTCCTCAAAATCTTCCTCAAAATCCTCATCGTCGAAATCTTCCTCCTCGTCGTCCCGCGCACACCAGAACGGTAACGGCGAAGGGGTCACGAATTGGGAATCTTGCCAAGTCAGCATAAAAAGCTCCTCATTTGGGCCACATTAGGGAAATTAACAGGACAAAAGTCGAGATTTTAGGTTCGTTCAAAATGCGCCTTTCACGCGAACTTCCCAAATTCCAAAATCACCGCCGCGATTGGTCAGCACTAGACCATCAAAGGTATCCGCTGACCGTAGATCGCGGACGCGCAGCATCTCGACGCCGTTGACTTGAATCACCATTTCGCCGTCGGTGGTGCGCGTCCAGAGCAGTTGATGACGGCGGTCGTTAATGATGTCGAGTTTGCGTTGCGTTCGTGCCAATACTTGACTCGCGCGTCCATCAAAGTGGACTAGCCACAGGCTTCCCGTGTCGCCGGGACTGTAATACAGCCGATACCCGCCCTGCCGCTGTTCCCCTCGATAGGGTCCAATTTCCAATCTCCCTTGGTGTTGGCGTGCGCTCACGAGCACCTCGATCAAGAAGGCATTGGGGAGTGACTGAGGGGTGTAAATTTCTGCGACGCGGGGGTCAATGCGGGCATCGGTTCGCAATCCCGCGCCCCGTTCCACCCAAAAATTCCCTGTCACTACGCGCCACGGGGGATTTTCCGAAAAATTGCCATCGCTAAACTGATCTTCCAGCAGAACCCGTCGCCACTGTTGGAGATTGGGTGGCGGTTGAGGAAGCGCGCTGGCGGCCTCGATTTGGGGGCGCGAAGCATTGAGTTGTTGCACTAAATTTTCCGACGGCAAACCATCGTCGATGTCGCCGGCCCCGATTTGGTAACGGCGAATGAGTTGCTGAGTCACTGCATCGAGTTGCCCATTAACCTCGACGTCGTGTCCCAATCGCCGTAGCGCGAGTTGCACCCTTGCCACTAACCCTTCTGACGGCGCTAAACGAGGCGAAGCCGACAATTGCGGCGATAACGCTAACTGTTGGGCGTCGGCAATTTGGGTCGGGGACATCGACAAGGCGAGTTGGTCACGGGCCTGGGCAGCGACCGCAAGCCCTTGAGCGGCGGCTAAATTAAACCACCGGTGTGCCTCAACAAAGTTCTGAGTCACACCGCGCCCGTTACGGTACAAGCGTCCCAACCAGTACTGCGCCAAGCCCTCCCCCTGTTGCGCGGCGATCAATAGGGCGTGATGGGCGGTTGCAAAATCCCCCTGTTCGAGGGCATCAAAACCGCGTTCCAATGCCCCCCAAGTCAGAGAAGTCATACTAAAAAGGGTGATGGCAACCAGGATGCGCATGAGGTTAACAACGACCATGAGCGGTAAACAGGTCGCGAAATATACCCCAAACTGTTCTCGGGAGTGCGCAACAAGGTGAATAGGGAAATGTTGTTTTTTTGCAAAAATTTTTACCCATGTGGTTTATTTGATTGGCGTTTTAATTGCCTTACGCGATTTTTCGCCCTAAAAACAGTCGAATTTTGCAATTAAGGCTGTTGCAGATAAAACGATAATTTCTATTGGGGGCTTCAATAACGAAATGACAGGGTTTGAATTGTGCTAGAGCTTGGGGCTAATTGAATTTTCACTTTTAGTCAATGAATTAGCTTGAGTTTATGGAAAAATCGTCGTTAAAGAATTAACTAAAGTCTTCGGCAATCAACCGAAAGTCGCTTTAGAAATGCTCTCCCAAGGCATTGATAAACAAACCATTTTCCAGGAAACGGCCCAAACCATCGGCGTGAATCGCGCTGAATTTACCGTCAATCAGGGGGAAATCTTTGTCGTGATGGGATTGTCGGGGTCGGGAAAATCCACCTTAGTGCGTTTATTAAACCGTTTAATTGAACCGAGTTATGGCGCCATTCTGGTCAACGGTCGCGATATTTTGAAATTGTCCGACCGCGAATTACGCGAGTTACGTCGTCGAGAAATGGCCATGGTTTTTCAATCCTTTGCACTGATGCCCCACCTCACCGCCCTCGAAAATGCGGCAATGGGTCTAGCGTTTGGCGGCATGAAACCCACGGAGCGCCATGAACGGGCCCTCGTCGCGTTGGATCAGGTAGGGCTTGCCGATTGGGCCAACGCCTATCCAGATGAAATGTCCGGAGGGATGAAACAGCGCGTGGGATTGGCGCGTGCCTTGGCCAATGACCCCGAAATTTTGTTGATGGACGAAGCGTTTTCCGCCCTCGATCCACTCATTCGCTGTGAGATGCAAGAAGAACTGTTGAAGCTCCAAAGCCAGCATCAGCGAACCATTGTGTTTATTTCTCACGATGTCGATGAAGCGGTTCGCATTGGCGACCGAATTGCCATCATGGAAGGCGGGAATATTGTGCAAATTGGAACGCCCGATGAACTCATTCGTCAGCCCATTGACGACTATGTGCGCACTTTTTTTCGGGGCGTGAATGTGAGTGCGCTCCTCACGGCAGGAGATATTGCGCGTAAACAGCAGGTGACCGTCATCGACCGTCACGGCACGGGCATTCCGACGGCCCTTCAGCGGCTTAAAGAACACGACCGCGATTTTGGTTACATCGTTGATCCAAAAGGCGTTTTTCACGGCGTCGTCAGTGTGGACACGCTCACGAAGTTGCGGCACAGAACCGATGCCAAACTCACCGAGGCTTGTTTACCCCAAATTGGCGTCTTACAAAAATCTCAGTCGCTCAACGAAATTTTAAGCGATGTGGCGGCAGCACCTTGTGGGTTGCCCGTCGTCGATGAACAGGGCCGTTACTGCGGGGTAATTAGCAAATCCCGCCTGCTCGAAGCCCTCGACCGAGGAGGTTCCGAAAATGACTGAAAACACCGACAACCCGTGGGCCACCGCGCCTGATGCGCCCGCGCCAGATTGGTTATCAACAGAAGTGGCCCCGCCGCCTCCTGCGATCGACTGGCTAAATCCATTCGATCAAGCGTGGATTCCCATGGACGAATGGGTGGAGAGTGGGCTTCAGGTCGTCGTTCAACAATTTCGCCCGATTTTTCAGGCGATTCGGTGGCCCGTGGACGGGGTACTTGAACAAATGATCCATCTCTTTCAGGGGCTTCCCGCCCTTGGGGTGCTTGTGATGGTGAGCTTGTTGGCGTGGCAAATTGCCGATCGGCGGACGGGCCTTACCGTGTTTATTGCGCTCCTGGGCATTGGACTGATTGGGGCGTGGCAACAGGCCATGTTGACGATGGCCCTCGTCGTGACGGCGCTGGTGTTTTGTTTGACGATCGGGTTGCCGTTGGGGCTATTGGCGGCCCGTTACGAACGGTTCAACCAGTTTCTAAGACCCCTGCTCGATGCCATGCAAACGACGCCGCCTTTTGTGTACTTAGTGCCGGTCGTGATGCTTTTTGGGATTGGGAATGTACCGGGGGTGATTGTCACCATCATTTTTGCGCTCCCTCCCATTATTCGCCTAACGACCCTGGGGATTCGCCAAGTTTCGGAAGATTTAGTGGAGGCGGCACGGGCCTTTGGGGCCTCTGAGCTGCAACTGCTCTTCAAAGTACAGCTTCCTTTGGCACTTCCCACGCTGATGGCGGGCGTCAACCAAACATTGATGTTAGCGCTGTCCATGGCGGTAATTGGGTCGATGATTGCGGTGGGGGGATTGGGCCAAATGGTATTACGGGGAATGGGAAGGCTGGACATGGGAATGGCGACCGTTGGCGGCATTGGCATTGTGTTACTGGCGATTGTCTTGGATCGCTTGACGCAAGCTGTGGGCCAAAATCGCCGTCAAATGCGCGGTGAACGTTGGTATCAACGCGGTCCCTTGGGGTTTTTATTATGGATTACTGACCGTATCCGAGAACGAATTCACGCAGACACACCGATTTCTTCACGCAAAAAAGAGGCGTAAAAACTCATGAGTACATCATTTAATCGCTTAACCGCACTGTTTTTAGGATTGACCCTAGGGGGATCGCCGGTCATGGCGGATCTACCGGGACAGGGGGTTGTGGTGCAGCCTTTGCAAAGTTCCATTGCTGAAGAAACTTTTCAAACGCTGCTGGTCGCCGAAGCCTTGAAAAAATTGGGATTTGAGGTACGTCCCACACAAGAGATTGAATATGTAACGGGCTATGTGGCGCTGGCGAATGGCGATGGCACATTTATGGCCAATAGCTAGATGCCGTTGCACGGGGAGTTCTATCGCAACGCGGGTGGGGATGAGAAATTGCAGCGGTTTGGTCCCTACATTCCGAATGGGTTACAGGGGTATTTGGTCGATAAAGCCACATCTGAACGGTTGAATTTCACCAATTTGGGGCAATTGCAGGATCCAGAAATTGCCAGGGTGTTTGATACGAATGGCGATGGCGTTGCGGATTTAACGGGGTGCAATGCGGGTTGGGGCTGTGAGCGGGCGATCAATCATCACCTCGAAGCCTATGGGTTAACCGCGACCGTAAATCAGAATAGTGGCAGTTACACGGCGTTAGTGGCGGACATGATTACGCGGTTTCGGGCTGGGGAACCGGTGTTGTACTACACCTGGACGCCCTATTGGTTGAGCGGTGTGTTGGTTCCTGGACGCGATGTGGTCTGGTTACAGGTGCCGTTTAGCGCGTCTTATGGCGACGAAGGGGAAGTGGATACGGCGCTCCCCGACGGTACGAATTACGGGTTTGCCGTGAACAATCAAATGATTGCTGCTAACCGCGAGTGGGTGACGGCTCATCCTGCGGCGGCCCGACTGTTTGCGGCCATGCAAATTCGGAGTGCCGATGTCAATGCGCAGAATCTGCGGATGCAACAGGGAGAAGCGAGTGCAGACGCCATTGCACGACATGTGGCGGGGTGGATTAGTGCGAACCAGAGTACATTCGATAGCTGGATTGCGACGGCGTTAGCGGAATGAATGGTCGATCGTAACGACTGAGGTTTGCGGGGCAGATCAGACAAAACGAAGCGATGGGGAGACTCAAGACAAAGGGAGAAGGTGGCCAAAATCCCCGTCTTTCATGGCGGGGAAGGATAGGGCGAGCCTACAAGGTTTCTGGGAGAGGCCCCCTTTTTCGAGTTCTGGCACTTTTGCATTCAGAAGTGCTATTTGCGCGCTCAGAAATCTCACGGTTTCCCTGAAGAACGCGATCAGTAGATTGAGAAA
>CAZTIH010000028.1:0-25835 GCA_964613675.1 uncultured Candidatus Competibacteraceae bacterium | reverse complement strand
TACTCGCGTGACCGCATCCAGTTCCCCCGTAACCCGTAGTGACCAATTTTGACCCGCACCCCGTACCTGTCCAGCCGCCGTTTTTGTGTCCGCCTGACGCAGTGCTGCCGCGATTGCTTCTAATGTCACGCCCAACGCTGCGGCGTCCGTCGAATTTACAGTCACGCGGATTTCTTCCTCGGGCATTCCGTAAGCCTTGACCACATCCGTACCACTCACATCGCGCAATTGACTTTGAATTTCTTTCGCATAACGAAATAAAGCGTTGTCATCGAGGGGGCCGGGGCCATTCCAAGTTAAGGCCCAGATGCGCGTGTAGGCGTACCCCTGGGTGTCGTCGAAAGTGGGCGTGGGGGCGTCGGGCGGGAGATTGACACGGGCCTCATCGAGATAGTCGCGGGCCTTGGTCCACACCGACGCGGTTTCGTACACCGTGTCCTTAAGCGTGAGGGTGAGTACGGCCAGATTGGGACTGATCGTCGTTTCGAGGGTATCGAGTTCGGGGAGTCGTCGGAGGGCCTGTTCGAGAGGCTCGGCGATTAAGGCTTCAATCCGTTCGGCGGTCGCGCCCGGCAGGGGGGCCAAAATGACGGCGGTGCGATTGGAGATGCGCGGATCCTCAGCGCGGGGCAGTCCTTGGAGCGCAGCCAGTGCCCCCACCACAATCAACGCCATTGTGACGGCTAATAGGCGTCCGTTATGCAAAAAAAGCGTTAAAAAAGACATTTTAGTTTCCTAAAGCCAGAGATGAGGCATTGGCTGTGAAACGAACTTGCTGATGCGCACTAAATTTGTGCAGTCCGCCCCGTAAAATCGACTCATGGGCCTGCAATGCACCGGTAACAAACACTTGATTTTGGGTGTTGTAAACGAGGGTCACATCGCGGGGACTGAGACGAGCCGTGTTATCGGGAATCGCTGCTGATTCGAGGACAAATACGCGCCACCGTCCGCGAACACCTTCTGTTAGTGCAGTTAATGGGAGCCAAAAACCGGGGGTTTCGATGCGTTCTTCGAGGGTTAACTCGATGAGTTCCCCGTCGATGAAGGGTAGGTTTGGCAGCGCAACGCGGAGGGTGGCAGTGCGGGTGTGCGGATCGAGTTCACGGCGAAAGGCGATGGGTCGTCCGACGAGGGGTTGATTGCGCCAAAACAGTGCAACTTCGCGCTCTAGCGATACTTTTGCGTGCAAACGGGGCGGTAATCCAATTTCGGCTTCCCAATGATCGGTTTCCAGTAACCGAAAAATGGGGCTTCCCGCTTCGACGACGGCACCAGTATCGCGATAACGTTGGGTAATGACGCCGGCGAAGGGGGCGTGGAGCTGGGATTTGTTGATTTCTGCTTGATTAGCGGCCAATTCGGCGGCGAGCTGGTCGAGTTGAGCGGTTAAATCTTGGAATTGCAGGCGGAGGTCGTCTAACTCTTGAGCAGAACTGAAGCCCTGACCTGCGAGATTTTGTCGCCGACGTTGGGTGAGTTGCACTAATTCAAGGCGTGCTTGCACTGATTTGGCCTGGGCGTGTAAGCCATCGCGACGGTGTTGCAACAATTCCGTGTTGAGGGTAGCGAGGGGCTGTCCAATGCGGACCGTATCCCCCACCTTGACGGCGAGGTTTTGGAGTTTTCCGCTTAATTCAAAGCCTAATTCGGTGCGTTGGCGTGGGGTCACTAAGCCCGTTAACCGACGGGTGACGAGGTAGTGATCTTCAAGTTGTAAAGGGAGTGCGACGACTTCGGGGAGGTCTTCAAAGGGAAGCAGTCGTTCATCACTTTGCGCGATACACCCTCCCAACAGTACGAGAACTGCAACAGTGAATCGCGGGGAATAGGGGAGTAAAACCTTGATTGACAAGCCTTTTAGCCAATACATGAACATTACCTTTAACAGACTCTTGGGTTTAGTAATGCCATTAAATAGTATAACTAGACTTGCAAGTCTAGTTTTTTGAATGCGCAATTATGTGAGGAGTTAAAACGACAAAATGACCGTAAACTCGGGCGCTTTATGCCGTCAGCAACAAGAGGGGAGCCGATGAAAGGGCGACCGAAAAGTGAAGAAAAGCGTCAAGCCATTCTCGATGCGGCGCCACGACTGTTTATTGCCCAAGGGTTTGAGAACACGAGCGTTGAGCAGATTGCAGAAGCGGCGGGGGTTTCAAAGCAGACGGTTTACAGCCATTTTCAGAATAAAGAAGCCTTATTTGCCGCGGCGATTGCAGCAAAATGTCGTCTAAGCCATCTCACTGCCGATGATCTGATGGACGATCAGCGACCTTGCAGAGAGATGTTAATTGAGATTGGCCATCGGTTTGCGGCATTGCTGACGAGTTCAGAAGTCATTGCGATATTCCGCATCGTCATGAATCACGCCGATCAGCATCCGCAAATTAGTCGTTTATTTTACGAATCAGGGCCATTACCCACCTGTTCGGCGGTCGCGAATTATCTCGCGCAACAACATGCGTTGGGACATCTCTATATCCCGCACCCCCAGCGAGCCGCTAAGCAACTGATGTCGTTACTGAAAGGCGAGTATCACTTGGAATATCTGCTCAATTTAGAAGACAAACCGCGTCTCGATGAGATTGACGGTTATATTCAAAACAGCGTTGATTTGTTTCTGAAAGCGCATCAAGTGGAGACTCTTAATTGAAAAAATTACCCGCTCGGTTTTCGCCTTATCTATTCACCTTCTGCATGGCGTTCTGCATGTCGGGCATCATGTCTTTAGTGCTGACCTTTATTAATTTAGGGCCTGTACCCGATTTTATCAGTCGTTGGTTGCGGGCTTTTTCGTTGGCTTTCCCGATTGCGTGGCCAACGGTGATTGTGGTGGCCCCCATCGTGACCAAAATCGTGGGGATTCTTGTGGCGTCGCCAAATCCACCAGCGGCGCAAAATTCGGTAGCACCTTCGCCCGAAAAGGGAGAACCCCGTGCAGAAGTTGAAGTTGAGAGGCCCGAAAATTCTCCAACAGAGACCGTCATCCAATCTCCCGAAAACACTTCAATAGATAAATCATAGGGTTGATCTATTCGGAAGACTCAAGGACGGATCGCTTTCAGAAATTTTAGAACAGCGAGGGGCTTTTTTTTATTTCGACACTTGATTTAGTTTTTTAATGCAACTAACTTGATGGCTCATCGAGACCGTGAACGGTTACCGATGGTTTCTTTTTCGCTACTTGAGGCTATGGCCATGAAGCTCCATTTTTTAATCATTGATCCACAAAACGATTTTTCGGATGTCGAGCAAGCGGCGTTGCGCGTTCCTGGGGCGAATGCCGATGCACAACGTTTGGCCCATCTGTTAAATCGCTTGCAAAAAGAGATTGAAGACATCCACGTTACGCTCGATACGCATCAACTTTTGGACATCGCGCACCCAATGTTCTGGATGAATGGGGACGGTCAGCCACCAGCACCGTTCACGCAAATTAGTGTGGCGGAGGTGGCGTCGGGGAAATGGCGGGCCTTTAATCCGTTATTTCAAAAACAAGCCTTAAATTACGTGCAGCAATTAGCGCTTCAGGGGCGTTATGAATTAACCGTTTGGCCGCCTCATTGTTTAATTGGTAGTTGGGGACACGGCGTGATGCCACCTATTCAAGCGGCGTTGGGGGACTGGGAAAAGGCGCATTTTGCGCGGGTCGATTTTGTAACAAAAGGCCACAATCCCTGGACAGAACATTATTCAGCTGTCCAAGCCGATGTCCCCGATGCGAATGATCCCACGACGCAGCTCAATACGCGGCTCATCGACACCCTCGAACAGGCGGATTTAATTGCGTTGTCGGGTCAGGCGTTGTCCCACTGTGTAGCGAATACGGTGCGCGATATTGCGGCGAATTTTGGGGCAGAAAGCATCAAAAAGTTGGTACTCATTGAAGATACCAGTTCACCGGTGCCCGGATTTGAGGCATTTGCGCGGGATTTTGTGGCGGAATTGAGCGCGAAAGGAATGCAATGTGTTAAATCCGCGGATTTTCTGGCCTAACGCGGTTGACTGAGGAGTGATTTCTAATGCCTAAACTCGATGCGATGACGACACCCGCCTTGGGGTCGAATGCGACCACGACGAGTACATTTCATTACTCGGCAATCCGTCCCGAACGCCTCAACCGACGTGCGTATAGTTTAATGACGTTAGCGGTGGATACTTCGGGAAGCATGGCGGTATGCGCCAAAGATCTGTGCCATACGCTCAACCATTTGGTGCATACCGCACAGCAACAGGTCATTTCGGACAACATATTGATGCGCACTTTGGGGTTTGAGGATGAACGGCGCGAGTGGCATGGGTTTCAGCCGCTAAAAAGCATTCAACCCTACGGAGCGATCACTACAGGCGGCGGAACGGCGCTGTACGACGCAACTTTTGATGCCCTTAATGCAACAGTGCGTTACGCCAAAATCTTGGCAGATCAAGGATTTAGAGTGAATGCACTGTTTTTTGTCCTAACCGACGGAGACGATAACGGTTCGCAAAAATTTCCCCAAGAAATTGCGAAACTCATGGAAGAAACGAGGCAAAATGAGATCCCCAGTCGGCTGTACACGGCGTTGATTGGCCTTAACAGTCGGTCTGGTGCATTGAAGCGGCGGTTGCAGACCTTCCAAAGGCTGGCCCAACTCGATGATTATGTGGACATTCCCAAGGCATCGCCGCGTCATTTAGCGGAGTTAGAAGAAGTGGTTGGAGCGCCGCTTCGGCGATTTGCGCAGGAGATCGTCCAATCCGTTTAAAAACAACCTAATCAGGAGCTGTTCACTTTGTTTATTGCTGATAGCCATTACTGCATCGGACAGGGGCATTGGGTGTGTCAAGATTACGCGCTTCACGGTCAACGCCCCTTCCCTTTTGCCATTATTGCCGATGGGTGTTCTGCGTCCCTTCATAGTGATATTGGTGCCCGTCTGCTGGTTCATGCTGCGTTGCATCATCTGCAAGATTTGTGTAGCGATATTCCCGCACATACCCATTGGCCAGTGGGGGAACTGATCGTCAATACCGCCTGGAATGCGGCGCAAAACAGTCAGTTAGCGATGACGGCGCTTGATGCAACATTGTGGATTGTGGCTTATCACAACCAGCGCTTGCGGGTTCATGGTTACGGCGATGGAGGGGTTGTGCATCGTCATGTAGAAGAAATCGCGTTCTATCAAGTCGAATGGTTCGGAAATACGCCTTACTATTTGTCTTATCGACTGGATGATGCGCGTCACCAGTTGTTTACCGAGGCCGTTGGCGACTCACCGTTGACGCTTTCCACGTATGGCGGAGCGATTTCGCAGGCTAGCCACGAGAGTCTCCCGCGCGATTACGCACTGGTTTGGGAGTTTGATCCCCATCGAAGCGATGTGGTGGCGGTCATGAGCGATGGCGTGAGTTCGGTGCGGAATCGGCGGCGAATGACCCAGGTTGATCCCCGACAGATTGCCGATTCGTGGACGCGGTACCCATCGCTCATTTCCGGATTTGCGCGAAATCAATTACTTGAGGCGATAATAAATTGCAGTCGCCAACAGTTCGATACATTAGATGACGCGAGTATTGGGGCACTGGCGCGGGATCGGGAAGCGATGACAGCAACATGGCCGTTTGCTAACCTGTCGCCGCCTTCATGAGCCAGCCCTTCAAAAAAACAGCCCGTTTTTATCCCCATCAAGGAGAAAAAATTCCTTGGGCCGAAGTTCGTGAAGGGCTGATTTTGACAGATGAGGGGGAATTTGCCCTGCCAACGGTAACGGTTTGGCCGATTTGGGCAACAAAGTGGTGTATCGCTTGGTTGCAAGATGACGATTTGTGGTGTAGGGCAGCAGCAGGAGGTGATATTGTTCGAGTTGTTTCGGCACAGACCGCTTTTGGGGTCGAAAATCAGTTATACGCAGTAGGTACATCCATTATGAGCATTCGCATAGGCTACTTATCAAACCGTCTTTACGGCATCGTCAGGCAACATTGGCCATTACCCTCAGGCGTGTGGAGGGTGCAGGGCGATGAGGTGCAAGTTCACACGTCGGTTGGCATAAAGTGCTGGCGAGCGCAGCCCCCAGGAGGTCTATGGCAACCATGAACTCACCCGCCAACCCATTGAATTTTCCCGCTTTGTCGGTGGATGCCGTACTGTTTACCGTGCGGAACGAAGCGTTACAGGTGCTGCTAGTTCAGCGTCAACAGGGGCCATTCGAGGGCGAATGGGCCTTACCAGGCGGTTTGGTAGACCCGCAGGTCGATGAATCCATTGACGCTGCCGTTCAGCGTCAGTTAAGGCGTAAAGCAGGAGTTGCCGCACCTTATTTGGAGCAACTAAAAACTTACGGTGATCGGTTTCGCGACCCGCGAGGCTGGACGGCAACGGTGGTGTACTTTGCGCTGGTGAACGCTGATCATCCGGGGTTGCAGTTAGGAGAAGATGCAAAATGGTTTGTTATTCAAGGGTTTGGCGTAGATGTGTCCGTGGGATTCGATCATGCAAAGTTCGTCAGCGATGCAGTTCAGCGGTTGCGAAGTAAATTGGAATACAGCCATATCGCCGTTCATTTGTTGCCGCCAGAGTTTACGTTGCCGGCCTTACAAGCGATTTACGAGCTGATTTTGCAAGCTCCTTTGGATAAAAGTTCGTTTCGCCGAAGGGTCGCGGAGGCGGGGCTGGTTGAAGCCACGGGGAATTATCAAGAGAGCGCGGGCCGACCCGCCGTTTTATATCGCTTCAGAGATCCCGACTTACGTCTGTTCTTCCCGCGTAGCCCAACGAGACATGTTCGCTAACCCGCTCTCGCTTTGAGCAGAGAACCTATCAAGGATGATTAAAAGTTCTGATGGCACACATAAACATCAAAACGAAGCGTTGGCGCGTGGATTGAGAAATGGGGAGGGGCATCGGCTAATGGCAGAGCTGACTTCGGTCGTTTCACCACAACGCGATGTGCAATTTTCCGCGCCATTTCCAGAGATTGATCCTCATTTTCACGGGGTTCTGTACCGAGAAGCGCATGGAGTAGCTGCATCTCCTTCTTGACCAAGGCCGTTTTCCGCTGAGGAGGAAACATCGGATCCAGATAAATAATTGGGCGATGGTTTGGATGAGGTTGGGTCAGCCGTTCGGCAAATAAATCACGACTGTCTCGATAGATAAGCTGTAAATTTCGTGCAAAATCAGGTTGTTGAGCTGTCGCCCGCGCCAATCCGTCGCTTAATAGGGCAACTAATACGGGATGTTTCTCCACCATTTGTACCTGAAAACCCGCTTGTGCCAATAATGCACTATCTCGTCCCCAGCCTGCGGTCGCATCTATCAGATTAGGTTCTGAAGGTAACCGCCCCATTGCGCGTAATAGCCATTCGCGTCCTGGGTGTTGACGACGATAACCCATTGATCCTTCTATAAAATCAACACGCGCTCCCTTGGGGGCAAACGCCGTATGTCGTAGCCACAATCCTTCGCTATCTAACCAAAGATGAAGAGCGCGGGGTTGAGAAGTTAAGAAAAATTTCCACTGATCCGCCAACACATTGGCTTGTTCGCCGTAGGGAGCTGCATAGCTTAACGGTATCATCGGACGACGTTGCGGTTCCACGAAAAAACGCCGCAAGGCGCGGCGCTAATCGGGGGAACTACCGTTGGAGGTAACGCGAAATTAATTCGACATTTGTCCTTTCAGGGATTCGGTCGCTTTTTCGGCAGCCGCTTTGGTCGCTTGCGTCATTTCAGATACATTCTCAGAGGCCAGCTTGGTCAACTCTTCTTTCATGCTATTGGCCAATTCGGTCAGCGTTTTGAGGTCATCCATCATTTTTTGACGAAGCGTGCCGACGGTTTCCATCTGTTGCTTGGCAAATCCTTGTAATTCTTGTGCGTTGGAGACTTCGGCAGCCGCTTTCATTTGGGCGACGGTCAGCTCAACATAGCTTTTCAGGCTATCCATTTGCAGGGCGATTAGTTTTTCGGCTTGATCGACGAGCACTTTGTTGGTTTTTTGAACAGGTGCTAAGAGATTGCCTACATTGCTCATTACTTCTGTCATCATCTTCATATCCTCTAAGGAGTTAATTGGTGAACTTGTTGCGTTGCACAGTAACGGGTTCGCTGTTGCGATGCAACATATTTTTGCGTTGTTTTTTACGAAAATCTGCTAATTACTTTGGGATACAAACACTTAACTGCGTGGATGATTGAAGGTTGGCAGTGAAATTCCCATCAACCGTTTATACAGTTCAACGGCACTTGAATCGGGTAAATCTGCAATAAAATCCGTTATTTGTAGTAATTGATGATAGGTGTCGCCCTGCAATGGTCGCGGTAATAGGGGGCGTAACATGCGACTTTGCGGGGCATGGGGATCGGCGACCACTCCCGCAAACCGTTCCAAAAGCGCCGATAAAACTTGAAAACCCGCCGCGCCTACACTCACAACGGGCATCGACACGTAAATTTTTTGCTCTGCTCGTTGTTTGAGGGCCGCCAACGCTGCTCCAGACGCCGTGAGTTCGGCCAAGGGCGTAACGGCATCGCTATGGCGCAAGGTGGTTTCACAGTCGAGAAACAGCTGAGTGACCTCATCTATGCAGTAACCAATGGCTTTCGCCCGTAAAAATTCGATCTGTTCCAGATTCACTGCCAAAGACAGGGCATGTTGTCGATCTTTTTCGCGGACTAACGGCATCAGTAAGGCTTGTGCTTCTGCAAACTCGATCTGATGTAAGCGATAAGCATCCTCGACATCGACAATGCAATAACAGATGTCGTCAGCCGCTTCGACGAGATAGGCCAACGGATGGCGGCGCCACGCATTTTCGTGAACGGGCGTGAGGCGCAGGGTTTGCGCGACTTGCGTAAATAAAGGTTGATCGGCTTGTACAAAGCCAAATTTTCGGAAAGCAACGCCTTCCAAAGCAGTGTCAAGTTGTGAGGAACGGGGATATTTGCAAAATGTTCCTAAGGTTGCATAGGTGAGTTGTAGCCCCCCCGCGTTTGCCGGATTCTGTAGGCGTGTGAGGACACGGAATCCTTGGGCATTGCCTTCAAACCACAAAAAATCCTGTTGTTGCGCGGGCGAAAGTTGAGATAAGAGCGATTGTGCCATTTCAGACTTTCTGAACCATTGTCGGATGGCATCCTCGCCCGCATGACCAAAAGGCGGATTGCCAATGTCATGGGCTAAACAGGCCGCCGCGATAATCGCCCCAATATCTTGGGCATTATCCGACAGACCGTAACGCTCGATCAGAACTTCTCCCACCGATGCGCCCAATGAACGCCCGACACACGCCACTTCCAAGCTATGCGTCAAGCGAGTGCGGGCAAAACTACTCTGCGCTAGGGGAAAGACCTGCGTTTTATCTTGCAGACGTCGGAACGCCTGACAAAACACGATGCGGTCGAAATCGCGTTGAAAATCGCTACGGGTCGTGGTTCCGAGAGGCTTGTGAGAAACCCCCAATCGACCCCGCGAAAGTAGATGTTGCCAATCCATCAGAACAGCCCTCTGTGATGCAGATAACCAAAAGAGACGCAAACGCACAAAATGGGGTTCTTTGCCAAGCGGTCAGCGCCCTAATTATGAGCGTCGAGATCGCTTGGTTGCGGGAAAAAACGACGGGCCTTTTGAAGAAGCTACGGGTTCTGACGACCCATCGGGTAGGCGCAGCTGGCGAATGTCGCATTCGGCGGGATCGATGTTCAAAGAGGCGCGATAATAGGTCACCAATTGACCGCTTTGTTTATCGGTAAACGCATCGCGACGAAGCGCTACCCATTGGGCCGTGACGAGGGCTTGGATCAATTTTTCGGAATGCTCTCTAGTTAACGCATTGATTGTATTAACTTTTTCGTGTAGCCCTTTAAGGGACAAGCTGTCGTAGTTTTCTAATACGCGCAACATCAGACCGACGAGTTTTTGTTCTGCAAAGGTCAATTCACGAGATTGCCGTAGTTCGCAGTTTTGCGGCGCACAGAGATCGCAGATGCCACAAGGTGCGGTGGATTCGCCGAAGTAATGGGTTAATTGTTGCATTCTGCACCGGGGGCTTTTGGCAAATTCTCGCATATCTTCAATCTGTTGCCGACGCAACTTCTGTTGTTCGCGATATTCGTTCAGCCAATCGTCTTGGCCTTTAATGACCTCGTTCCAACCCACTTTTTGTGCCGCGCCCAACGCCACGAGCTTGTTCAGAGCCGCATTAAAAAGTTCTTCATTTTGCGAAAAAAACCCTTGTAGATTTCGCCAGAGCGTTTCGCTGGCCTGGGGGTGGTCATTTAACGCATGAAATAAATACTGCAACCATTTTTCATGGGGATAGCTTTTTTCGTAAAAAAATTCGTGTACGCGACTATCACTTGGGGCAAAAAACAGAACCGCTCGACTCATTTTACCGTCGCGTCCGGCTCGCCCGATCTCTTGATAGTAGCTCTCCAGACTGCCGGGCATCGTGTTGTGGACGACCAGGCGAATGTTGGATTTGTCAACCCCCATTCCAAAAGCGACCGTCGCCACAATCACCTCAAGTTCGCCATTCAGAAATTGTCGTTGCACTAACTCGCGGCGTTCCCCCGACATCCCCGCATCGTAAGCAGCGGCTTTGCAGATTTTACTGAGTTCGGTTGCGAGGGGCTGAGTCTCTTTACGCGCCGTGGTATAGACGATGGCTGGCCGATTTCGCGGATTTTCCAATAACTTCTGAATGAGTTCTGTACGTTCTTTACGCGCTACTTCCAGAACTTCGATAGCCACATTATCGCGCTTAAAACCGTGAGTGTGCTTTTGCGGTTCGATGAGACCGAGCTGTCTGATAATGTCGTCCTGAACCTGCGCAGTGGCGGTGGCCGTCACCGCAACGATGGGAGCAGGCCGAAATTTCGTTAAATAGCCGCTCAATAAACGATAATCTGGCCGAAAATCATGGCCCCATTGGGAAATGCAGTGGGCCTCATCCACCGCCACCAGATTCGGGGGATATTTCGCCAAAAACTCTGGAAATCCCGGGACTTTTAGTCGTTCTGGTGCGATGTAGAGAAAGTCAAGGGTACCGTCCCGATAGTCGAAACAGATTTGTCTTGCCCTTTCGCGGGGCAACTTAGAGTGAATGCGCTCGGCCCGTAGCCCCCAGCTTTTGAGTTTATTGACTTGATCATCCATCAGGGCAATGAGGGGGGAAATCACCAAAGCAGTCCCGCCGCGAACTACGCTAGGTAATTGATAGCAAAGGGATTTTCCTGCACCTGTTGGCATGACGACGAGGGTATCGTTGCCATTCAAAATTCCACGGCAGATGGCTTCTTGATGGGGACGAAAGCGGTTGAGCTTAAATCGTGCCAGCCCTGCGAACAGCGGATCGGAAACCGTTGAATCAGACATATTGCATTTAATCTCTCCGAAACGCGGATTTATACTCGCACACCTACTTTCCGCCTTGCGATGAACACCGATGGAATTACAACCCCTTACTGCCATTAGCGCTGTCGATGGTCGTTACGCCAGTAAAACGCAGTCGCTCCAGCCGATTTTTAGCGAATATGGCTTATTGCGTCACCGCGTGGAAGTCGAATTACGCTGGTTATTTGCATTAAGTCAATGGCCGACGCTTGAAGAAATTACCCCTTTTGCGTGGGAAAAAGTGGCGTTCATATTAGATCAGTTTGATGAATCTAATGCCCAAGCTATTAAGACTATTGAGCGCACTACGAATCACGATGTAAAAGCGGTCGAATATTTTATTAAAGCGCAATTAAAAAATACCGAATTAGCGCCGATTTCGGAGTTTGTGCATTTCGCCTGTACGTCAGAGGATATTAATAATTTAGCGTATAGTTTAATGGTAAAAAGTGGTCGTCAATTACTGTTGGTCGATATGGAAAAAATCGTAGAGACCCTGCGGCAGTTAGCGCACCAAAATGCGGATTTAGCGATGCTTTCTCGTACCCACGGCCAATCTGCAACGCCAACGACTTTAGGAAAAGAATTAGCTAATGTCGTCTATCGTTTGGGGCGTCAAATTAACCAAATTAGGTCAGTCGAAATCCTTGGGAAAATGAATGGCGCAGTGGGGAATTACAATGCGCATTTTGTAGCGTATCCGGAAGTCGAATGGCCTCAATTAAGTCGTCAATTTATTGAGCAATTAGGGTTACAACAGAATCCCTATACCACGCAAATTGAACCCCATGATTATCTCGCCGAATTAAGTCATGCCATCATGCGATTTAATACGGTATTAATCGACTTTTGTCGGGACATGTGGGGATACATCAGCCTGAATTATTTCCGCCAACAGCCTAAAGCGGGTGAGGTTGGGTCTTCGACGATGCCCCACAAAGTCAATCCCATTGATTTCGAGAATGCAGAAGGTAATTTGGGTCTCGCCAATGCGTTGTTGGGGCATTTTGCAGAAAAACTACCGATCTCGCGGTTTCAACGCGATTTGAGCGATTCCACCGTGTTGCGAAGCCTAGGGACTGCCTTTGCACACAGCCAAATCGCATACCAATCGCTGCTGGTGGGGTTGAGCAAAACTGCGGTAGATGCGGAAGTAATCCGTCGCGATTTATCCGAACATGCAGAAGTGCTTGCCGAAGCGATACAGACGATTTTACGGCGTTACGGTGCCGATACGCCGTACGAACAACTTAAGCAGCTCACGCGGGGTCAATCGGTGACCACAGCAGATTTAGCGACTTTTACGGCAAATTTGCCGTTACCTGCGTCGGTCAAAGCGCGCTTAATGGCTTTAACCCCGGCGATGTATGTGGGTATTGCCGCGCAGCTTGCCCGTGAAATTTAATCGGTTCAAACGACTTTCGACTTTCTGAATTGGCAAAACGGAGAATCTTTTACGATGAAAACGCCTTGGTACGAAGTGTTATTTGCCGACATGGCCAATCAATACGATCAAGAATCCTTTACACAGGGAACAATTAAAGAATCGGATTTTATTGAACAGCAGATTGGGTTCGATAAGACGGTGCGGATTCTGGACATCGGTTGTGGAACGGGGCGACATAGCCTTGAGTTAGCGCGACGGGGGTATGAAGTGGTGGGCATTGATTTGTCTTTGGGGCAAATCAATAAGGCACAAGAGAAGGCGGCAGCATTAGGGATTAATCGCGTGGAATTTCATTGTATGGACGCCCGCAATTTACCTTTTCAAAACGCGTTTGATGCGGTGTTGATTTTGTGCGAAGGCGGCTTTTGTTTAATGGAAACAGATGCCGAGAATTACCAAATTTTGGCACAAGCAAAACGCGCCCTAAAACCCCACGGCTATTTTATCTGTAATGCCCTAAATGTGCTGTATCCATTAAGCCATTCAATGGCGCAATTAGACCGTCTCATTAATGCTTCAACCACGAACTTTCAGCAAACTCATGGTGAATTAAATTTAGAAACTTTTCGGCTTAATTCGCGAATTGAGTTTACCGACGATAATGGCACGCCTTTTACCATTCATTCGCAAGAAAGATTTTATGCACCAGTGGAAATAAGGTGGATGTTGACGCAATTGCAGTTTCGGGAAATTAATCTCTATGGTTGTATGCCGGGGCAATTTTCCGAACGCCCAGTGACGCCCCATGATTTTGAAATGTTGGTGGTCGCGATTAACCAATGAATGATCCCAACCCTAGCTTTCAAAAAATAGAAAATTCACGGGCTTGTCGTGATGCTTTTGTGCAACTTATTGAATCATCTCGGCAGCGCCTGATTCTCTACGCGCCTTGTATGTTAAATGAATTATTTAACGATGAATTAATGGTCGATTCGGTCATTCAACAGCTCGTGACCCATCGCAAATTGCAGGCAAAATGGATTTTACCGCCCTTAACGCATTGGCGTCGTCAATGCCCACAATTAATCGCCGCACAAGAGCGATTATCGTCCAAGTGGGCCTGGCGGGTATTAGCCGAAAATGAGCCTAGAGAACGGCCTCAATTTAATTTGCTTTTTTGCATTTCTGATAATCGCCACGCCTGGGTTCTTGGAGAGCCACAACGCTTAATCGGATACTTGGCGATGAATGACCCCGGTATTACGCAGCCATTAACCACTTTCTTTAGCGAAATTTGGGAAAAAAGCGTTGCCGATGGCGAATTAAGGCGCCTGCATATCTGATGATCCAGATGCGCTTTTCAATTACCGATTCTGTTTCCGATTTACTTAGGAATTAGAATGGCGTAAGGCAAAACAATTAGCAGCGCCAACGCTTTTTCAGATGCCCATAATTTTGTAATAACCAATGCAGCGCAATGAGGGCTGGGGCGGTGCGGATCCGACCCGTTTGAAGCCAATGGGCCGCTTCTTCTCGACTGAGAACATGAAGTCGAATGTCCTCCCCCTCTTCTGCAAGTCCATGTATCCCACCGGCTTCAGATAGGTCGGCTTGTGCGCAGAACAAGGCGAGCCGTTCGTTGCTAGCGCCCGGTGCGGAGTAGTAATCGGCGATTAACTGTAACTGACTGATGGAACAGTTGGCTTCTTCAAGGGATTCTCGTTCTGCAACGACCGTTAAGGGTTCGTCGGATTTAGCTAATCCCGCCACAATTTCAATGAGCCAAGGTTGCGGGTCATCCGCCGCTAATGGGCCAATTCGGAATTGTTCAATTAATAATAATTCGTCGCGTAATGGATCATAAGGCAATACGCCGACGGCCCGCCCAACTTTTAGGCATTCTCGGGATAATTGACGGCTCCATTCACCATTAAATAATTCGTGTTGTAATTGATAACGGGCCAATTCAAAAAAGCCTTGATGACACAGGGCCGTTTCTAAAATGCGATGGCGGTAATTCACAGCGATTTATCCTGTTTTTCTTGAGATTTAACCTGTTGCCAAAGCGCTTCCCGTTGTAACTCGGTGAGTTCGCTAAGTGGTTGATTAGCCAACTGTTCTATCTGACGGATGCGGCGTTCAAATTTCAAATTGGTTTGCATTAAAGCCATTTCGGGGTCGCAATCCAATTTACGGCACAAATTGATGCACGCAAATAATAAATCACCTAATTCTTGCTGTAATGCTTCGGGCGACTGATTGGTTTCCAAACATTCGCGAACTTCGCCTAACTCCTCCGTCACTTTTTCGATAATGGATACAACATCAAGCCAATCAAATCCGATTTTAGCGGCCCGTTTTTGGAGTTTCAAAGCGCGGATGATTGCAGGTAATCCATGGGGAATACCCGCTAATGTGCTCGCCCGTAATTGCGGTTTTTCAGACGCCTTAATTGTTTCCCAAGCGCGATGTAATTCATCCAGATCGTCGAACTGTGCATCGCCAAAAACATGCGGATGCCGACGGATGAGTTTTTCGCAAATTGCGGTCGCGATGTCATCAAAATCAAATTTCCCTAACTCCTTCGCCATCTGTCCGTGGAACACGACTTGTAAGAGCAGATCGCCGAGTTCGTCCCGTAAATCATCCCAATGTTGTCGGCTAATCGCGTCGGCGACCTCGTAGGCCTCCTCTAAGGTGTACGGCGCAATTGTCTGAAAGGTCTGCATCTGATCCCACGGGCAACCCTTTTGCGGGTCTCGCAGCGTAGCCATAAGGTGTTGCAATTCGTCAATGGGGCTATTCATCGGCCATTTTTCTGTAAAACAAGGGGTGACTTGTGCACTGTAACGCGAATTGCATTCGCTTGAACGGCGTTGCGACATTTTGACGAATTTTCGATGCGAATTGAGGGGTTATGACGACTTTACAACTGCCTTTAGAGGGCCTGCGCTGTGCGGGTTGTGTGAATAAAGTGGAGACGGCGTTACGCGCCTTGCCGGGAATTGAACAGGCTGCCGTCAATTTGGCGACCGCCCAAGCCCAATTGACGGGCGATATTTCGCTGACTCAGACCGTGAACGCCATTGAAAATCTGGGGTTTCGGGTGCCCTTGGTGGCGCATCGACTTACGCTCGACGGATTACGTTGTGCGAGCTGCGTACGTTCCGTAGAAAACGCGCTGAATCAACAACTTGGTGTGGTGGATTGTGCCGTTAACTTGGCCACAAACACCGCCACTGTCCAAACTCTCCCCGATACCGCAGTCAATACCCTCGTGCAGGCGATTGAAAATGCAGGATTTTCGGTGGTACAGCAGTTGAGCGAAGATGACCGCGCCGTTCGAGAGGAACGACAGCAACAGCGCGAGTTTTACGAGACCCTCGCGGGCTTGTTGCTTGCGGCCCCCTTGGTGTTACCCATGTCATTGATGGTGATAGGGATTCACTGGATGTTACCGGGCGGGTTGCAATTGCTGTTGGCGGCCCCCGTACAGGGATATTTGGCGCGGGACATGTATCGCGACGGGTTAAAAGCGCTGCGTCACGGGTCGGGCAACATGGATTTGCTCGTGATTTTGGGGACGACGGCGGCGTTTCTGCTCAGCCTTTATCATCTGTGGACGGGGGGACATCTCTACTTCGAGGCGAGTGCGGCCATCATCGCCTTTGTGCGACTGGGGCGGTTTTTGGAGGCGCGGGCGCGGCGACAGACCCAAGCGGCGTTGACCGCATTGCATCGGTTGCAGCCGACCACCTGTCGCGTGCAACAGGGCAATCGTTGGGTAGAAATCGAGACAAAACTGCTACAAATTGGCGACATTCTCCAGATTAAACCGGGGGAACGCATTCCCGCAGATGCCCTCATCGAGGCTGGCCAATCGCTCGTGGATGAGTCGCTTTTGACGGGGGAAAGTCTGCCTGTTGAAAAGCAGCCCGGGTCGAAAATTCTCGGGGGAAGCCTTAACGGAGATGGCTTGTTGAGCGCCACCGTCACCGCAGCGGCCAGTGAGTCGTTACTGGGGCGCATTATTCGTCGAGTCGAAGAAGCACAGATGAATAAGCCGCCCATTCAACGACTTGTCGATCAAATCAGCGCGATTTTCGTACCGATTGTGGTGCTACTGGCGTTGGTGGCGTGGCTGGGTGGGCTGGCGCTCGGCTTGAATTTTGAGGCCGCGTTAATTAACGCCGTGGCGGTGCTGGTGATTGCTTGCCCCTGTGCCTTGGGATTGGCGACCCCTACCGCTGTATTGGTGGGGACAGGCGTCGGAGCGCGACACGGTTTGTTGATTAAAGATGGCATGGCCCTCGAACAGGCCGGTGCCGTGAATACCGTTGTGTTGGACAAAACCGGTACAGTCACCCTCGGGCAACCCACCCTAACCACCTGTTACGTCTTACACGAAACCGAATCGCGGGTGCTCGACATCGCGGCCGCCTTGCAACAAGGGAGCGAACATCCGTTGGCGAGGGCGTTGGGGCATCGTCGAGTGGCGGACGTCACTGTGGAAGCGACAGAACGATTGCCCGGCCGTGGAGTGACGGGGGGGGTTGACGGGGAACGCTACTATTTGGGCAGTGCGCGACTGATGGTGGAACAGGGTTTGGAACTGACAGCATTGCAGGATTGGCAGGCGCAACAGTCGTCCACAGGGCAGACCTTGGCATTTCTCAGCAATCAGAAGCGGGTGCTAGCTGCGTTCGCATTTGGCGACGGACTGCGACCGACGGCGGCGGGGGCCGTGAGGCGTTTAGAAGCGATGGGAATTGTGGTGTATGTGGCGAGTGGCGACAGTCAAACGACGGTATTGCACATCAGCAAACAACTCGGATTGCCCGCAGATCGGGTGCGCGGCGAACTGTTGCCCGAGGACAAGGCCGCTTGGGTGGAAACTTTGCGTCAAGCGGGGGGGCGCGTGGCGATGGTGGGAGACGGCGTGAACGACGCCCCTGCATTGGCGGCGGCGACGGTGGGGATGGCCATGGGAAGTGGTGCAGATGTCGCGATTGAGAGTGCCGATGTTGCGTTGTTGCGCAATGATCCCTTGGCAATCGCTCAAGTGGTTGATTTATCTCGTAAAACAGTGACCACTATTCGACAAAATCTCTTTTGGGCGTTGATTTACAACAGCTTGGGGATCCCGTTGGCGATGATGGGGATGCTCAATCCGATTGTGGCGGGGGCAGCGATGGCGATGAGTAGTGTGTGCGTAGTGCTCAATGCCCTTCGGCTTCGGAGCTGGCGGCCCTGACCGAAATGCGCAACAAGCCCCGTCCTTTAGGGCGGGGAGGATGTCAATTCGATCGGAGCGACCATCGCACCAAATTTAGTTTTGCGCGTTATTAACAGGGCAAGTTTTAATGCCAATTAAGCTATAAGCGGGGCAACGACGCAGGGCGCCCGTCGCAATCGGAACGATACCAATAAGGCCCCACAGGGCTTGTGGGCCGATAAACACCAGACTTAACAACACAAGACCCGCGACAACGCGCAAAATTTGGTCAAGCGTACCAACATTAATTTCAAACATGGAAAAGCTCCTTTATAGGGTGGGGTGGTTGAGGCGACCCCGAAAATAAGGCAATTCAGCGGAAATTTTCTGTGATCCAATCACAGGGCGTTTAGGGGGTACGCCACGGCAACATTTTTTGCAGCGCACGAGTTAACGCCAGCATCCCCGCCGGTACGGACTTTGTGATCACCGAACCCGCGCCAATCACCGCTCGAGCGCCAATCCTTACGGGGGCGACTAAAGCGCTATTGGAACCGATAAACGCCCCATTTTCGATAACGGTCTTGTGTTTATGCGTGCCGTCGTAATTACAGGTAATGGTGCCTGCGCCTACATTGACATGTTCCCCGATTTCCGCATCTCCCAAATAACTTAGGTGATTTGCCTTACTTCCATGACCGATTTTGGTGTTTTTGATTTCGACAAAATTTCCTACATGAACCTGATCGGCGAGTTCAGTGCCAGGACGTAGGCGAGCAAAGGGGCCAATTCGGACATTTTCCCCGATGATGACATTTTCCAGTACACAATGGGCATAAATTTTACTATTCTTACCGATGCGAACATTGTGAAGTGTGCAAAAAGGGCCAATTTCCACGCCATCTGCCAAATTAACTTGACCTGCTAGGATAATGTCGATGTCAAGGGTTACATCCTTACCCACCACGACATTGCCCCGAAGGTCGATCCGTTGGGGATCGTAGAGGGTCACGCCCTGTTGGAGGAGGAACTCGGCTTGTTGCAACTGATAATGGCGTTCGAGTTCGGCCTGTTGTCGCCGATTGTTGATCCCCGAAGCGGCCCAAGCGGGCTGCATATTATGAGAAAATACATTTTTTCCCTGTTTTACGGCCATTTCCACAATATCGGTCAAATAATACTCGTTTTGTGAGTTATCGTTGCGAAGTTCCCCTAAGTAGTGACACAGATCTTCCCTAGGGACACACAAAATTCCAGTATTAATTTCCTGAATAGTGCGAATCGCCGTATCGGCGTCTTTATGCTCGACAATCCGTCGTATCCTTCCCGATTCGTCGCGCACGATCCGTCCATACCCGGTGGGATCGGTTAACTGAGTTGTGAGAATGGCCAAATTTTCCGAAGAAATTAGAGCGTGTAAATCAGATAAGGGAAGTAAGGGAACATCGCCGTAAAGCACTAATACTCGTTCAATTTCGGGATCGAGTAAGGGAAGAGCTTGCATGACGGCATGTCCCGTACCGAGCTGCTGAACTTGGTGTGCAAACCCAATATGGGGGCGATCCGCTAAATGTTCTTTGATCTGCTCCCCTCCATGCCCAATGACGACTAAAATTTGATGGGCTTGGAGGTGTGCGGCACGGTCGAGGACATGATCGAGTAAAGCGCGACCTCCAAGATTGTGCAGTACTTTGGGGCGGTCGGAATTCATCCGTTTTCCTTGTCCGGCCGCTAAAATGACGACAGCGAGGGGCATATTCTTACTTCTGGGGTCAGGGAAAGGGCTAAAGCGTAACGATCTCAGCGGTAAAATCCCACGAAAACCGCAATTCTCTTAACGGCCTAATTTTGACAGTCACTAAGTCGCCCCCTATGATCCGCCGCCTTTCGCGTCTTTTCCCCACTACCGCCGTGAATGTTCCCGCTCTCCCCCCCTCACTGGTTGATTTGCCCGCATTAGCGTTGGCAACCGCGCCGTTACAAGGTGCGGTTCCGTTGTGTGACCTGCCCCGCCTGCTCACCGCGATTCACCCCACCACGGCATTAGCAACCCTCGATGCCCAATGGAAACTCGATGATCGGCGTCGTCCTTGGTTGACGGGAGTGCTGTTGGCTTCGGTTTCGTTGACTTGCCAGCGTTGCTTAGAACCAGTGGACTATGCGTTAAAATTGCCGATTTCGTTGGTGCTGGTGCGTACCGATCGCGAGGCTGCCCACTTAAGTGCGTCCCGTGACCCTTGGTTGTGGGATGGCGAAACCTTTGCGGTCTGGACGTGGGTAGAAGAGGAAATTTTGCTGGCACTGCCGTTGGTGCCCACCCACGATTTCGACTGTCAAGTCAAGGGGTATGTCGCGGCACCTAAACCGCCTGATGTCCCCAAAGCGAATCCTTTTGCCGTACTTGCCAATCTCAAACGCAAGGATCGTCCTTGAAATAAACCGACCGACAATCGGTAGTATTGTCGATTAACTTATTGATTTTAGGAGTATTTATGGCCGTTCAACAAAATCGCAAAACCCGTTCCAAGCGCGGGATGCACCGTTCCCACGACGCCATTACCGGTCCTACTTTATGTGTGGATAAGGAGAGTGGTGAGATTCGTCGTCGTCATCATGTCGGTGCGGATGGATTCTATCGGGGCCGCAAAGTGGTCATGACCAAGCAAGAGAAGAAAGAAGCGCAAGAAGACAACGACGAATAACGTTTGCTTCGATGACTCTCACAGCTCCCACCCTTGCGATTGATGCGATGGGCGGCGACCACGGCATTTCCGTCACGGTAGCGGCGGTAAAGCAGGTCGCTGAGGCTCATCCGCAATGGCATTTTCGGCTTGTGGGCGACGAATCCGCTTTGCAGACTCAGATTGCGTCGCTCGGCTTGTCCGAATCGGTCCGTCAAAAGATTGTGCTGCACCATGCACCGGAGTGTGTGGCGATGGACGAATCTCCCGTCACGGCGATGCGTCGTCGCCAAACCTCCATGCGCCTGACCGTCGATGCGGTTAAGCAAGGTCAGGCCCACGGGGCGGTTAGTGCCGGCAATACGGGGGCGTTAATGGCCGTAGCGCGATTTGTTCTGAAGACGCTGGCCGAGATCGACCGCCCCGCTATTTGTACCGCTATTCCCAATGTGACGCAGGGCCAGATTTACATGCTGGATCTAGGGGCTAACGTGGATTGTAAGGCCGAACATCTTCAGCAATTTGCCGCGATGGGGTCGGCACTGGCGCAGTCGGTGGGGGGGATTAAACAGCCACGTGTCGCGTTGCTCAACATCGGTTCGGAGGACATCAAAGGGAACGAACAGGTCAAATTAGCCCACCTTGCCCTGCAACAAAGCGCGGTGAATAACACATTGAATTACATCGGTTTTGTGGAGGGTGACGGCGTTTACTTTGATGAGGTAGACGTAGTGGTATGTGATGGGTTTGTGGGTAATATCGCGCTCAAAACCAGCGAAGGGGTTGCCAAATTGATGCGCCATTTCCTTAAGCAGTCATTTCAACAGAATCGGTTAACCCAACTCGCGGGCCTGATCGCGCAACCCGCACTGCGCTCCCTTAAACAACGCATTGATCCCCGTCGTTATAACGGTGCGTTTTTGTTGGGGCTTGCGGGGCTGGTGGTGAAAAGTCATGGCAGCGCCGACATCATGGCCTTTGCGAATGCCATTACGGTGGCGGGACGGGCCGTTGAGGGACAGCTTCTCGACCAACTACGTTCTCAACTCGCGATGCCCCTCGCGGCGGTTCAGGTGAGTTAAATGACCTCAATGGCTTTCGGGCGGTTTTCACAGGTATTGGGCACGGGGAGTTATTTGCCCAAGCGGATCGTGACCAATCAAGAGCTGGCAGAACGTCTTGAGACCAGTCACGAGTGGATTGTGGAACGCACGGGCATTGAACAACGCCATCTCGCCGCAGACGACGAAACCACGGCGGATTTAGCAGAACAGGCTGCGCGTCACGCCCTAGAAGCGGCCAATCTCAAGACCGTCGATTTAATCATCGTCGCCACGACGACCCCCGATCACCTCTTCCCCAGCGTCGCGACTCAACTTCAGGCGCGATTGGGATTGACGGGGGCGGCATTTGATGTCCAAGCCGTGTGCAGTGGTTTCATCTACGCCTTGACCATTGCCGACCAATTTATTCGCACGGGCATGAGTCAACGGGCGTTAGTCGTGGGGGCCGAAACTTTTTCTCGCCTCCTCGATTGGAATGATCGGGGAACCTGCGTCCTCTTTGGGGACGGAGCGGGGGCGGTGGTGTTGGCGGCATCGTCGGCGCCAGGCATCGAATCGTGTCATCTTCATGCGGACGGACGTTATAAAGAGCTCCTATGGGTGCCCGGAGGCCCAGGACAGTCTGCCGATCATTCGCTTTTCGTGGCGATGCGGGGGGCGGAAGTATTTCGGGTGGCGGTGAATGCGCTGGGCAACCTTGTCGATGAGGTACTGACGGCGAATGCGCTGACGGCAGATCAAATCGACTGGCTCGTTCCCCACCAAGCGAACGCCCGTATCCTGCACGCCATCGCCAAAAAGCTGTCGTTTCCACCAGAAAAAGTTTTGAACACCATTGCCCAACACGCCAACACTTCCGCTGCTTCGGTGCCGCTCGCCCTCGATCAGGGGATCCGCGATGGCCGTATTCAGCGGGGGCAACGACTGTTGCTCGAAGCCTTTGGGGGCGGATTCACTTGGGGCGCTTGTCTTCTTCGCTATTAAAATCAAATGACAACTATGCAACCACTTTCTTTCACCTTAAACGATGAACTGGCCCTAGTGACGGGGGCGAGTCGCGGTATTGGCGCTGCCATCGCCCTGACCTTGGCGAATGCTGGGGCTAAAGTGATCGGCACCGCCACTTCTACGGCGGGCGCCGAGGCGATTTCCGAACAATTACGCGCCTTGGGCGGCATCGGTCTTGTGCTCGATGTGACCCGTGCGGATTCCCTAGAAACGCTGTTACCCGCCCTAAAACCGTGGGGCGTTCCCACAGTATTGGTCAACAATGCGGGCATTACCCGCGATAACTTATTGATGCGTATGAAAGATGACGAGTGGGACGCCGTGATTGCCGCGAATCTGACGGGCGTTTATCGCGTCACCAAATTGCTGTTGCGCGACATGTTGAAACAAAAACGCGGTTCGATTGTAAATGTGGGTTCGGTGGTCGGCACGATGGGGAACGCGGGGCAAACCAATTATGCTGCCGCCAAGGCCGGGCTACTGGGGTTCACGAAGGCGTTAGCGCGGGAAGTCGCGAGTCGAGGGATTACGGTCAACGCCATCGCACCCGGTTTCATTCAAACCGACATGACGGCCCAACTCGATCCCGATCAGCAGCAAAAATTGTTGCAAAATGTGCCGTTAGGGCGCATGGGCTCCCCGTGGGAAGTAGCGGCTCTGGTGCAATTTTTGGTTTCTCCGGCGGCGCGTTATGTCACGGGGGAAACTTTCCACATTAACGGTGGCTTGTTAATGCCGTAAGGTTGAGATTCCGGTTTGTATTTTTCCCTTTCACCTCTTTTTCCCAACGAGAAAACTCCGCTATGAGCAGCATTGAAGAGCGCGTAAAACGCATCATCGTCGAACAACTCGGCGTCAAAGAAGAACAAGTCACCCTAGAAGCGTCGTTTATTAACGATCTCGGCGCGGATTCCCTCGATACGGTGGAATTGGTCATGGCCCTCGAAGACGAGTTTGGTTGTGAAATCCCCGATGCCGATGCGGAAACCATTACGTCCGTTCAGCAGGCAATTGATTACGTTACATCGCATAGCAACGATTAAGCGTTCCATTGAACGATAGGGGCGGCGGGCATGACAACCCGCCTATTTTTTATCGAAATTCCCGACGGTTGCGGTTGGATCGGTGCGGCGGGGAATAGTGTTGAGGAGCACATGAGATGACGACGCGACGGGTCGTAGTGACCGGTATGGGGTTGATTTCGCCCGTGGGAAATGCGGTGGAAACGGCGTGGCAAGCCATTTTGAACGGACAAAGCGGCGTCGGCCCGATTACGCATTTCGATGCCAGTGCGTTTTCGGTGCGGTTCGCGGCTTGTGTCAAACAGTTTTCACCGACGGATTATCTTCCGAGTAAGGAAGTGAAGAAGATGGATACGTTCATTCACTACGGGTTAGCCGCCTCGCTGGAGGCCCTGCGCGATGCCCAACTGAACGCAAATGAGGTCGATCCTACGCGGGTCGGGATTTTGGTGGGGGCGGGGATTGGCGGGTTACCCGGGATTGAGGAGGGTCATGCGGCTTATCTCAAGGGCGGGCCGCGCAAGCTGTCGCCGTTTTTCGTGCCCCGAAGTTTGGTCAACATGATCGGCGGCCATTTGTCGATCATGACCGGGTTCACCGGCCCGAATTTGGCGATTGCGACGGCCTGCACTTCGGCGACGCATTCGATTGGCGTGGCGGCGCGCCTGATTGCCTACGGGGATGCGGATGCCATGGTAGCCGGTGGGGCGGAAATGGCCACGACGGATACGGGGTTAGGCGGGTTTGCCTCCGCGAAAGCCCTCTCAACGCGCAACGAAGATCCGCAAGCCGCAAGTCGTCCGTGGGACAAAGATCGAGATGGATTCGTGCTTGGAGAAGGGGCGGGCGTGTTGATTTTGGAGGAGTACGAATTCGCTAAACGACGTGGCGCGAAGCTGTATGCGGAACTTATCGGGTTTGGTATGAGTGGGGATGCCTATCACATGACGGCACCGGATGAACAGGGGACGGGGGCGCAACGGTGTATGCAGGCTGCGTTGCGGGATGCCAAGCTCGATCCGTCTCAAATTGACTATGTGAATGCCCACGCCACCTCGACGCCCGCAGGGGATGTCGCTGAATGTCGTGCGATTAAGAAAGTTTTTGGCGAACATGCCTATCGAATGCCAGTGAGTTCGACCAAGGGTGCAACAGGGCATTTGTTGGGGGCTGCGGGGGGCATCGAGGCGATTTTTGCGATTTTGGCGTTACGGGATCAGGTCGCGCCGCCGACGCGCAATCTCGAATGTCCCGATTCAGAATGTGACCTCAATTTTGTAGCGAATGGCCCTCAGGCGACATCCCTGAACTGCGTATTATCGAATTCGTTTGGGTTTGGCGGTACGAATGGGTCGGTGATTTTTCGGCGTCTCTGAAATGAAGATGCTGAAACGCCTGCTGATTTTCACGGTGATCTTGGTTGCGCTATTGATCGGAGGGTACCAAGGAGGCAAGTACCTGACGAACTATGCCCTGAATCTCCCTTTAACGGTGGTGCATGACGGCCAATTGCTTTCCCTTCAGCGCGGGCAACGGGCGGAAGATCTGCTTGGGGCGCTGGTGGAGGGCCAATACATTGCGCCGTGGCAGGCAATTTTGGGGGGGATTTACTTGCGGGCCACGGGACAAGCGCGGCGCTTGCGAATCGGGGACTACGAATTGTCCGCCGAATTGACCCTTCGCCAGTTGTTACGGCGCGTGGTGCAGGGGGAGGTGGCGCAAGTCCGCTTGACGGTGGTGGAGGGGTGGCGGTGGTCGCAATTTCGGTCGCGGGTTGAGCAGCACCCTCGCATTACGGTGACTTTCCGCGATCAACCCGACGACGCCATCATGGCTGCATTGGGCCGTCCCGATCTGTCTCCTGAAGGGCGGTTCATGCCATTGACTTATGTCGTGCGCCCCAATGCTACGGATTTGTCGATTTACCAGCAGGCATTTGATGCGATGAACCGTTATTTGGATCAAGTGTGGGAAACGCGCCAACCCGATTTGCCGTTGAACGCGCCCGATGAACTACTCGTGCTCGCGTCGATGATTGAGAAGGAGGCCGGCCCACGGGACGACATGGGCGATATTGCAG
>CAZTIH010000027.1:0-26252 GCA_964613675.1 uncultured Candidatus Competibacteraceae bacterium | reverse complement strand
CCCCACCTGCGCCGCCCCCGGCACGAATCGTCGAATCTGGCCCGATTTTCGCGAGCTTAGGCGCAGATGCGAACTTCGATTTTGACCGTTCTGAATTACGTCCCGATGGTCGTCGCAATTTAGATCGCTTAGTGATGGACATGAACCAGCCAAACTTAACGGTGAACTCCATCGAAATGGTAGGCCATACGGATTCCGTCGGGACGATTGAATACAACCAGCATCTATCGGAACGGCGTGCGCAAAGTGCGGCAAATTATCTAATTACTCAGGGCGTTAACCCGCGCCTGATCACGACGGAAGGTCGCGGCAAATTACAGCCCATTGCCACCAACCAAACCGACGAAGGGCGTGCCCGCAACCGTCGCGTGGACATTACGGTGGATGCGGTTCGCGTCCGTTAATCTCTCGTCTAATCGCAATTTTTTACGCGACCACGCCCCGTTTGGGGCGTTTTTTTTGTCTATAGCGAACTAAAGCTCATCGCTTTCGATTTCCTTTATTCTTCAATCGTCGAAAAATTCTATGAATCCTCTACTGCTCCACCCTTCTTGGTTACTGCCCATCCATCCCGCAACAGTATTACACGAACATAGTTTGCTGATTTCTGAGGGAAAAATTGCCGATATAGGCCCTCGCCGTGAACTGACTGAGCGTTACCCTGAAGCCGAAGTCTGTGAACTTGATGGCCATGTCGTGCTCCCGGGACTGGTCAATGCTCATACTCACAGCCCCATGACGCTATTACGGGGGTTTGCGGACGATTTACCGCTGATGGAGTGGTTGCAGGACTACATTTGGCCCACGGAAGCGGCGCACATGGGCACGGCGTTTGTGACGGTAGGTAGTCGCTTAGCGTTTGCAGAGATGTTGCGCAGCGGCACCACCTGTTTCAACGATATGTATTTTTTCCCCGAAGTCACTGCACGGGTAGCATTGGATGTCGGGATACGGGCGAGCATTGGCCTGATCGTTTTAGATTTTTCGAGTGCTTGGGCGCACGATTCGGCGGAATATCTCAGAAAAGGGCTAGAATTGCGGGAATTTTGTGCAGAATATCCCTTATTGACCAACACTCTCGCCCCTCACGCACCCTACACCGTAAGTGATGGGCCGCTCGCGCAAATCGCCGAATTATCAGCGCAATATCAGTTGCCCGTTCACATTCATGTCCATGAAACGGAACAAGAAATTGCCAATAGCATTGAAGCAACTGGTCAACGCCCCCTAGCGAGATTAGCAAAACTAGGGTTACTGAATGAACACTTAATGGCCGTTCACATGACCCAGTTATTAGATGACGAAATTGCGCAACTCGCCGCCGCAAAAGTCTCCGTATTGCACTGCCCCGAATCTAATTTGAAGTTGGCGAGCGGCTTTTGTCCAACAGCTAAGTTATTGAAATCTGGGGTTAATTTAGCCATTGGTACAGACGGTTGTGCGAGTAACAATGACCTCGACATGTGGGGTGAACTACGCACGGCCGCTTTACTGGCGAAAGGCGTCAGCGGAGAAGCATCGGCAATGCCGGCCATGGTGGCGCTTGAATGCGCAACGTTGAATGGGGCAAAGGCATTGGGCTTGGGAGATCAAATTGGCAGTCTTGAGGTCGGTAAATGCGCCGATGTAATCGCCGTCGATTTACGCGAATTAGAAACGCAACCCTATTACGATCTGGCTTCCGCATTAGCTTATGCCGTCAATTGCCGCCAGGTAAAACAGGTGTGGATAGCGGGCAAATGGGTATTGCGAAACGGCGAATTAACGACTTTAGACATAACCGCGTTACATGAAGAAGCACAAATGTGGGCAGCTAAAATCAAACCCTAGTGGGAGACTGAATGACAAAAAACCACCTAATTACTTTCCCAAAGAGAGCGTCCAATGAGCCGTTTAGTGAATAATTTATCTGAGATTCCCAGTGCAAATGTCGATGCCAGTGAAGTAAGCAAATTTGATCGGTTAGCGGCTCGCTGGTGGGATGAGAAAGGCGATTTTCGGACGCTGCATGAAATTAATCCCCTGCGTTTAGCCTATATCACTCAACGGGAAGGCGAATTAACGGGTAAGCGCGTTTTAGATATTGGCTGCGGTGGGGGATTATTAAGCGAAGCATTAGCTAAAGCGGGTGCGCAAGTTGTGGCGATTGATTTAAGTCGGAATGCGATTGAAATCGCCCAATCCCATTTAAAAATTTCGGGATTAAACATCGACTATCGCGTTACCAGTGCTGAAGATTTGGCCGCACAGGATCCGTCGGGATTTGATGTCATTACTTGCATGGAGATGTTAGAGCATGTTCCCGATCCGCAAGGCATTGTTATGGCGTGTCATTCATTAATAAAACCCAGTGGATCGGTTTTTTTCTCAACTTTGAACCGTACGAGCCGCGCTTTTCTGTTGGCTGTCGTCGCTGCAGAATATGTGTTGAATCTCGTCCCCCGAGGGACACACGATCATCGGAAATTCATTCGGCCCGCAGAATTAGATTTTTGGTGTCGCAACGCGCAATTAAAATTGCAAAACTTGTGTGGTTTGCAATACGACCCTGTTTTTAAGCAACACCGATTAGGGGGAAATGTGGCCGTTAATTATCTCGCACATTATCGGGCGACTGAATAATGAAATCCGCGATCTTATTCGATTTAGATGGCACCTTACTGGACACAGCACCCGATTTAATTGGCGCATTAGCTGATTTGGCACGCGAATTAGATTTACCGCTACCAACGCAAGATTTACGGCCCTGCGTTTCATTTGGCACGCCAGCGTTATTGGGGGCTTTGGGCTTTGATCGTCATCACGACCAATTTCATTCGTTACGTCAACGCTATTTGGCTTTATATCGAGAGCGACTGTATTGCGAGACAAAACTATTTGAAGGGATGGCGGATTTATTAGAAGAACTCGTTCAACGGTCAATTAAATGGGGCATCGTCACGAATAAACCTCATCATCTCACGCAACCGCTCGTGGAGGGACTTAATTTGCAACCCCATTGCTGCATTAGTGGAGACACAATGCGTTATAGTAAACCGCATCCCGCGCCTCTCTTAAAAGCGGCTAACGAATTAGGATATAATCCGCTAAATTGTTTTTATGTTGGGGATATTTTGAACGACATCTCGTGTGCTAAAGCGGCGGGCATGAAACCGCTAATTGCGGCTTATGGTTATGGCGATGGTAGTGACTTAAATAACTGGAATGCACCGCTCATTCAGACGCCCTTAGAGTTGCGAAACTATTTATGTTGACCCAGGCAAACGCGGCTCGTTATTGCGAAGAAAAGGGAGCACCTTTGGGTTCGGAGGCACATTACAGCTTGTTGGGCCAGCCACCTCTCATTCGTTCCCGTTTAACGGCATTGTACGCCCTGTTCAACGAGTTACAGTCGATTGCCAATGAGGTGCAGGATGAAGGTATTGCAGCGCGTAAACGGGCATTTTGGCGGGAAGAAATCGCAGCGCTATTCGCCGAACAGCCGCGTCATCCAGTGACAGTTGCTTTAGCCCCGCATTTATCACAGGTACGTTGGGAGTCTGCATTATTCAACGAATTACTCGATGGCATGGAGATGGACGCGAATTACGATGCCTACCCGAGTTACGGACAACTCGCTTTATATGTCCATCGTTTAGGAAGCACCGCCGCGATTTTAATTGCCGAATCCACGGGTTACACCGCTCGCAATACCATGGCGTTTGCGCATGAAATCGGGGCGGCACTTTTACTGTGGAATCGCTTGAAAGAATTAGCTTTTTACGCAAAACAGGGGCGATTTTATATCCCCGAAGATGAAATCCATAATGCAGGCGTTCAAATTAGTGATTTTACCCAGATTCAGCGCAATGAGCGACTACAAAAATTATTAGCTCAGCAGGCCGAACGCATTGAAAAGTTAGCTCGTAATGGCCTCACTCAATTAGCTTTGGAAGATCGCATGAAACAGCTACCCTTGCTGATCTTGTTGCGATTAGAAATGGCGCTATTGAGCGAGTATCGACGGGAAGGATTCAGATTTTTAGAGCAAAAACAATTATTTACTCCCTTGTACAAGCTGTGGCTAGCCTGGCGCGTACGCCGAAAAACTCGATTAAACAAACCGATAGACTTTTTTCGATGAACCAATCAATTTCCTTACCTAACGATTTGCAATTTACGGCTAACGCTTTGAAAGAGCAGGTCATTTTAATCACAGGGGCAGCGAATGGAATTGGTTATGCCGTCGCCAAATGGTGTGCCCAACAGGGAGCGCAAGTCATTGCTTTTGATCGCCAATTAAAAGGTCTTGAAAAGCTGGACGATGAGATTAAAGCCCTTAATGGTGTTCCTCCCATTCTGCAACCTATTGATTTTACAGGAGCAACACCCAAAAACTATGCAGACATTGCCCAGCACATAACGCAGGACATTGGGCAATTGAATGGCCTTATTCATTGTGCAGCGGCGATTGACGGCCTTACGCCGATTGAGCATTTCAAAATTGAGTCCTGGTACGTTCTTCAACAGATTAATTTGAACGCCCCGTTTTTACTCACCCAATCCTTGCTTCCGCTCTTGGCAAAATCGTCTAATTCGACCGTGATTTTCACAACCGACGAAGCAGCGAATGGACAGGCCTATTGGGGCAGTTATGGGGTCGCTAAAGCGGGACTGGAATGTTTGGCAAAACAACTGGCGAACGAATGGGAAACCCGTGGCATCCGAATTAACTTGATTGATCCCGGCGCGGTACGCACCCAGCTCCGCATTCGTTTATTCCCCGGCATTTCGCCGACAGACTGGCCGCTCCCCGATAGCATCGCGCCCGCCTACCATTATTTGCTGCAATACAGCGGCACCGGGGATCTGCTGCGGCGATGATTTACTGAAGTAGGGCATTTCTTCGTTGTTTCGTTGCTGCTACACAACGCTCCCAATATTTGTCACAAAAATGTCTCAAAAAAGAAACATAAATACCATGAAATAAATTGAAATTACATTGAATTCATAGCATTAATTTATTGATTTAATAGATAAAAACGATTTGATTTTGGAATTGGTATAGTTAGTGCCCCAAAACAATGCCTGTACGCTGATACAGGTTCACCGTCTTAAAAATCACGATATTGCGGTGAAAACCACTCAAAAGAGGAAATTTCTAATGAATCGTACGTAAATTGTGTTTGGACTGGCCACTACCTTACTTTGCAGCTTTACCTCAACGAGTCACGCGGTAACATGGCAAACTGGAGATTGGACATTGGGACTCGGCGGTAATGTCAATGCTTTCTACACTCTAACTCGTTGCAGTGGCGGTGACCTTAATTCTGGAGGGACAACCCTTGCTAGCCTTGCCTGTCCGACTTCAGGCAACAAACAGAGTGTCAATAATGGACTACTCCCCGCATCCTTGAATTTTAGTGCTGTTACTAATCAAAGCGGCTACGACATTAGTGCAAACATCAATGTGTACTATGGAATCACCAGTCAAGGCGGTGGAGGTTCTGATGCTTTGTCATTTAGTACGGTAGATGCCCGTCAGATTTACCTTACTTTTGGCAATGACCAGATCGGTACCTTCAAATTAGGCCGAGATTTCGGTTTATTCGCTTTTGACGCCATTATCAATGATATGAGCCTACTCGGCGCAGGTGCGGCATTTACCAGTGCAGACCCTGGACATACGACACTTGGAGGCTTGGGGTATGGCTATGTGTACACCGACCGTTTAGCCCAAATTAATTGGACTTCTCCGAATTTTTCTGGATTTCAAGGAACATTGGGGGTATTTAATCCGTTAGATGGTGCAGTAGCGGGAGGCGGGCAAGCTAGGGGAGAATCTAGCCTTGGTTTCCATACTCGGCTGGGTTATAGCTGGGACGGCCCTGTTTCGGGGACTATTTCTACCGCTTTTTTACATCAACGGGTAAAAATTGATGGCGGAGAAAATGCGAGTATTAGAGGTTTTGATGTCTTTGGTAAAGCCAATTTCCAAAATTTCGGGTTCGCAGGTTATTATTTTACTGGTCGTGGAATGACAACTTTAGCCCTAGGTGGTCTCATTTTTCCTGGATTTGATACATCAGGTAAGGAAGAAGACTCAAGAGGCTACTACCTACAAAGTACTTATACAGTAAACAATACTAAGTTTGGTGTACATTGGGCACAAAGCGAACAACGGCGTGTGACTAAAATAGATAATCGTCGCCTTACTTTTGGGGTTTATCACAACCTGACCCCTGCTTTAACCCTTTTAAGCGAGTTTAACCTGCAAAAAAGTGACCTAGACGCCGGTAGTGACCGTACTTCTAGCTTCAATTTAGGCGCCATTCTATTCTTCTAACTTACCAAGTTAATTCTTACTAGTACAAAATTTCCCCATTTATCGGTTTTGTACTAGTTTGTTACCATCCTAACTGGGAGTCAGCTATGAAAGTTATTTTATGTACGAGTGGCTTATTATTATGGATGTCAGTGATGACTGCTGAGGCAATTACACTTTTCAGATCTTCTAGGATCGAGATGCGTACTTTGGCAGCTGATTCCCGCGATGAAAATGCTCACCCTGTCCAACAATTACATGCTGAGGACTTAGCACAACTACTTTCATCCTTACAAGTAAGAAATATACAGAACAATGAGGTAGTGTACTTGATGACCGAAAATGAGGCGAAAGAACTGAGTATTGAGTTAGTTAAAGGGTTTGGGCGAGTTAATGCTAGACAAGACCTTTACTTATCCGTGTTTCGCCATGTTGGCGGTTTTGTTAACACTCGTCGTTACGGAACGGGAATACGTTTATTTTTCCGCGAAGGCCAAATTAATCTCATTTTTGGCGATATAGATGTTTTTTTTGATAGTTTTCGCTCTCCCACTTTAAAACTCCCAAATCCAGGACAACGTCAACATTCACGGCTAAATGGCGGACAATTAGTTGCACAACCTTGGTTGACATCCGTTGGAAATCGAACAGATTGGGTGACTTTTAGCGTTACTCCTTTACCAAGTTTACGGGATAGTATACGTTTACAAAACTCGAATCGCCCGAATGAAACGGTAACCCGATCTTCTATCACTACCCCATCCATCCCTGATGACATTTCATCTTTTTCCATAGACACTGAAAAAACTATAGTTCCTCGCAGTGTTTGGCAGAATTTAGAGGAGGGTTTAGAAACTTTGTCGCGGTTACGGCAGCGTTCTCTCATTACCGAAGCGGAATATCAGGAAAAGCGCATGAAATTACTGGAAAGCGTTACTCAATGACTCGGTTATCGCCACAACAACGCAATCAGCCAAGCAATTTCCGTTAACTGTTGCACTGCCCCTGCAACATCGCCAGTTTGTCCGCCAATCAGTCTTTTAGCTTGATTTCTCATCCACAGTACAACAAGTAACACGAGTGAGTATCCTAGCCATAAATTAGGCGAATTTGGCCCTAGCGCAATAATTGTTACCGTTAGGGCAAGTAAGGTAGCTAATAAAATTAGTCTCACAGGCGGGGTACCTGCGGCAAAAGCGGCGCCTTCCTTGCGAGCAGGCGGTAATCCAATGGTTAACCACAACGCGGCGGTTCGCGACACCGTTGCCGAGGTAATCACGCCCAAAATCCCGTAAATCACCGATAAATCGACTAATTCCGAGATCGCCACTATTCTCAAGAGTAGGGTTATCAGTAATGCAGATCCCCCATAGGTCCCAATTCTGCTATCTTTCATGATTTCTAAACGGCGAGTAGGCGTTGCACCTCCTCCAAAACCATCTGCCGTATCAGCAAGGCCATCCTCATGAAAACACCCCGTCAAGACTAATCCTACTCCAACCGTAATCACCGCCCCCAGTAAGGAGGACAACCCTATTACGGTTGCAAGCCATAAAATCCCCCCTAGAAAACTTCCCAATGTCAGTCCCACTAGGGGAACATAAATGGCTACTTTCTCAAAATTAGGCGGCCCATGTGGATTTTGCTCACAAGGTAAGGATGGCAAGGGCAACCGAGAAAAAAATCGGAGCGCTACAAAATAGTCACTGATGATCTGTAATAACACTTCAGAAACTTAGCGATAACGACTTATAGCCAGTAAACAAAGATGAATAACCCTAGCCATACCACATCGACAAAGTGCCAGTACCACGCCGCCGCCTCAAAAGTGAAATGGCGATGTGCCGAAAAATGTCCACGTAAACAACGGATTAGCACCACTAACAACATGATCGCGCCAATCGTGACATGTAACCCATGAAAGCCCGTAAGCATGAAAAAGGTCGAACCGTAAATGCCTGTCTGAAGCGTCAGATTGAGTTCGCTGTAGGCATGGCTGTATTCCATTACCTGAAACACCACGAAAATCATGCCCAACATCACCGTTGCGAATAATCCGAGAATTAATTGCTGTCGATTCTCGTTGATTAATCCCCAATGCGCCCAGGTGATAGTTGCCCCACTTGTCAATAAAATCAATGTGTTAATGAAAGGCAGACCTAAGGGTGACATAGCCTCAAAGTGTCCCCCTAACGCGCCCGGGCCATTCGTTGGCCAATGCGTTTCAAAGTGGGGCCACAGCAGATAATGCGTCATACTTTTTTCGGTGTACCCATCCCCCAGCCACGGCAGCGAAAACACCCTTGCGTAGTACAGCGCTCCGAAAAAAGCCGCGAAAAACATCACTTCCGAGAAAATAAACCAGCCCATTCCCCAACGAAATGACCGATCCACTTGATCGTTATAGAGGTTCTGTTGGCCCTCCCGAATCACATCGCCCCACCATCCGAACAGCGTGTACGCCAAAATCCCCATCCCCAAAAACCCTATCCATGGCCCAACACTGCCGTTCAGATATAGCGCGAATCCCACCGCCATCACGAATAGCCCGACTGAACCGATAATCGGCCACGGGCTACCGTGAGGGACATAATACTGATCGTGGTTGTGCATGTTATTTCGTCTCTCGCCTAATAATCAGTGAGTTCAAAAAAGGTGTAACCCAAAGTAATCACTTGAGTTTTTGGATCGAGTTTGGGATCTACGCGAAAGGCTAACGGCATCACCTTCTCTTCCTGTGGCCCAAATTCTTGGCGCGCAAAGCAGAAACACTCGATTTTCTGAAAATGCCGCGCAGCCAACCCGGGCGCGACACTCGGAATCGCTTGTCCTGCCGTTGCATAATTTTTGCGGTTACGCGCCACATAGTTCACACGGTAAAATTCACCGGGCACCACGGTCATTCTGACGACTTCAGGGGTCAGTTCCCACGCAGCATTCGGCACACTCGTCACAAATTCCACGGTCACCACGCGATTTGGATCAATCGCCATTGCATCGGCTAGGGCCACAGGAGTACCGCTTGTGCGACCGCCTAACCCCGTGATTTGGCACAACAAATCGTAAAGGGGCACCAAGGCAAATCCGAATCCAAACATCAGCAGGGGAATGACCGTGAGCTTTAGTGCCAGGGTTTTTGCGGCTCGTTGTTGCTGGGAAAACATGTTTTCATTCATGGCATTATGCCACCACAGGGGGTTTTTCAAACGTGTGATGAGGGGCGGGGGAGGGCACCGTCCACTCCAAGCCCTCGGCATTCTCCCATACGCGATCAGACGCCTTTTCGCCGCCGTAGATACATTTCACCACGGTGTACACGAAAATGAGCTGCGAAAATCCAAAGGCAAATGCGCCAATCGACGAAATCATGTTCCATTCGGCAAACATCAAGTTGTAGTCTGGAATTCGACGCGGCATCCCCGCTAGTCCCAGAAAATGTTGCGGGAAAAACAACACGTTAACGCTGATGACTGAACACCAAAAATGAATCTGTCCCCACTTTTCGTCGTACATGTACCCCGTCCATTTCGGCAACCAGTAATAGACTGCCGCCATAATCGAGAACACCGCCCCCGGCACCAGAACATAGTGGAAGTGCGCAACGACAAAATAAGTGTCGTGGTATTGGAAATCGGCGGGGGCAATGGCGAGCATGACCCCGGAAAGGCCGCCAATGGTGAACAGAATCACGAAAGCGGTCGCAAATAACATTGGTGTTTCAAACGTCATCGCCCCCTTCCACATCGTCGCAATCCAGTTAAACACCTTCACCCCCGTCGGCACGGCGATCAACATGGTCGAGTACATAAAGAAGAGTTCGCCCGCCAACGGCATTCCCACCGTAAACATGTGGTGTGCCCAAACGATAAACGAGAGAAATGCAATGCTTGCCGTCGCATAAACCATTGAGCTGTAACCAAAAAGAGGCTTACGGCAGAAAGTCGGCAAGATCGTCGAAATGATGCCAAAGGCGGGCAAAATCAGAATGTAAACTTCGGGATGACCAAAGAACCAGAAGATGTGTTGAAACATCACGGGATCGCCACCGCCCGCCGCGTTAAAAAAGCTGGTTCCGAAGTACTTATCGGTCAACAGCATCGTCACTGCCCCGGCCAACACCGGCATCACCGCGATAAGTAGGAAAGCGGTAATCAACCAAGTCCAGCAGAACATCGGTAACTTCATCATCGTCATGCCAGGAGCACGCATGTTCAGAATGGTGGCAATGACATTAATCGCCCCCATAATCGACGACATTCCCATCAGATGAATAGAAAGGATGACGAACGGAAATGCCATCCCCGTTTGCAGAACCAATGGCGGATAAAGTGTCCACCCTCCCGCAGGGCCACCGCCTGGCATAAACAACGTGGCCAATAGCATGGTGAAAGCAAAGGGCAGAATCCAAAAGCTCCAATTATTCATTCGTGGCAATGCCATATCTGGAGCCCCAATTTGCAAGGGAATCATCCAGTTAGCGAGACCGGTAAAAGCAGGCATCACCGCACCAAAAATCATAATCAGCGCGTGCATCGTGGTCATTTGGTTGAAAAAGTAGGGATCGACCAGTTGTAAACCCGGCTGAAAGAGTTCTGCCCGAATAATCAGCGCCATGAAGCCGCCGATAAAGAACATTAAAAGTGACCAAATCAGATACATCGTCCCGATGTCTTTGTGGTTTGTGCTGTAGGCCCATCGGCGCCACCCCGTCATGGGTAGCTCGTGATGATCAATCGCTGTGGAAGACGCGTAACTCATAGTGCGTTTACTCCGGTCGTAACGGTGGCAACTTGTGGGTTAACTGACTGATTTTCCGATTTATTTTCGGCTAACCATTGCTCGTATTCGGCTAAGGGTTTTGCGACGACGACAATGGGCATAAATCCATGAAACCGTCCGCAGAGTTCGGCACATTGGCCGCGATAAATCCCCGGTTTCTCGATAATGGCCCAACTATCATTGACATAGCCTGGAATGGCGTCGCGCTTGAACCCCAAAGCGGGCACCCACCACGCATGATTGACATCGGCTGCCGTAATTAAAAAGCGGATTTTTCTCCCTACGGGCAGTACAAGCGGCTTATCGACATCGAGCAGATAATGCTCATCTTTAGGTTCTTGATTCAGCATCTGTTCAGGCGGAGTACTCAGCGCACTGACAAACCGTATATCCTCCCCCAAATACTCGTATTCCCAACGCCATTGATACCCCGTGACTTTTACCGTGAGGTAAGGATATTGCGTACTTTCCATTGCAATTAAGGTTTTTGTCGCGGGAAAGGCCATAGCGATCAGAATAATAAAGGGAATTACCGTCCAAATGATTTCTACTGTAGTGCTTTCGTGGAACTGCGCCGCATTCGGATGACAAGATTTACGGTGGTGAATAATGGAGTAAATCATTACCCCAAACACTACAACGGCGATGGCTACGCAAATCCAGAAAATTGTCATGTGAAGATGGTAAACGTCTTGACTAATCGGCGTTACCCCTTGCGTCATGTTAGTTTGCCACGCGGTCGCGGTCGTCGCGCAAACAGTCATAAACAGGCCCCAGATAAACGGCTTCATTTGGTGTTCCTCAAAATAGATGCAGATCTTTAGCGTACAAAGGTCGCTAAAGCGTCATCTGAGAACATTTAGGGGGTTTGGGCGTTCAAAATTCCGCGTCGCACCAACTAAAAACGGCGAGAGTTACTCACCGCTCTTATTAAATGTAACGCCTAAAAAAATGGGTTACAGCGCTTGTGAACCCGTCTCACCCGTTCGGATACGAACGACATTCTCAAGCGAGTAGATAAAGATTTTGCCATCGCCAATTTTACCGGTATTGGCTGTGCGGCTAATCAATTCAATGACTTGATCGACAATCGCATCGTCCACAGCGATTTCGAGCTTCACTTTGGGCAGAAAATCGACCACATATTCTGTACCGCGATACAGTTCTGTATGACCTTTCTGACGACCAAATCCCTTAATTTCAGTGACGGTCATTCCTTGAACACCGATGTCTGAAAGCGCTTCTCGAACTTCATCGAGTTTGAAGGGTTTGATGATGGCACTGACCATTTTCATAGCATTAACTCCTCATTAAGTATTTTGTGGATAAGAAAACCCGTGACTGCTCAATGCGTTACGGCGAGTTTGGTGCGGAGGAAAGGAGTGGGAGAATCGCCCGAACCCAGGCGAGTTTTTCGGCTTCTGGCAACTCTTCCCAGCGAGGGATGGCTTCCCCTTGAAAGGTTGTCCAGCGATGGGTATCGCCGTAGCGTTGATAGGCTTGGCGAATGAGGTCGAGTTGGGGAGCGGAGAGTTCGTGCATGGCGCGGGTGTAGTGTTTAGCATCCTCATACTCAAAAAAACACGCTAAAACGGTTTCCCATTCGGTATGTGCATGATCGACAACCGCCCATTTGAACTTGGAAAAGTATTCGGCACGGTGATGCTTCCCCGCCCAACGACTTTTTGCTGTGTAATTCAAACCTCGGATGTCTTTGACGAGCAGCATGATTGAGAAAATGCGATGAGTAAGGAATTAAAAGAGAGCGGGTTCGTTATTGAATGCAGGTGGATTTTGATCGTCGTTTTTACGGCTTGTCAAAAATTCATCTGCCAACACTGCTTCGATAGGATGTCCCAGATATTGTTCGATTTCTTCAAGCGAATAAACATAACGTTCACACGCAAGACTAATAGCACGCCCCGCCTTACCAATTCGCGCTGTTCGCCCAATCCGATGAACATAATTTGCGGCATCCTGGGGTAGGTCATAATTCACCACAAACTCTACGTCGTCGATGTGCAAACCTCTTGCTGCCACATCCGTCGCGATTAGTAAATTACAAATTCCCTGCTTAAAGTCACTCAACATCTTTTCGCGAGTGTTTTGGGGAACATCGCCGGAAAGGTGGGTCGCATTAATGCCCTCTTGACGCAACTCCCGACACAAAGTCTCACCAGTACGTTTGGTATTGACGAAAATCACGGTTTTTTGGGACTGAATCTGGTGTTTTAACAGCGCTTTTAGCACTTCGGGTTTTTCGGCTTCTGCAACATGACAAAGCTGCTGCACCACATTATTTGTGGTCATCGCATGGGGGTTAATTCGGATGATTTGCGGATCCCCCAGATATTCGTATGCCAATTCCGTCACTCTTGCAGAAAGCGTAGCTGAAAACAGCAGATTCAGCCGCTGTTCGGGCGGGGGCATTTTGCGTAGCAGATAGCGTAGATCCGAAATAAACCCCAAATCGAACATCCGATCGGCCTCGTCAATAACCACAACCTCGACATTATCGAAATTCATTGCCCCCTGTTTGTAATAATCAATGGTGCGTCCGGGCGTACAAATTAAAATATCAAACGGCTTTTGGACGGCACTGCGCTGCTTTTCGTAATCCAACCCGCCGTAAATCAACACGCTTTTCAGGCCACTGTATTTGCCAACTATTTGGGCCTCCCGAAAAACTTGCATGGCGAGTTCCCGCGTGGGGAGAAAAATCACCGCCCAAGGACCTTTCTTATTTTCCTCCACGGGGTGTTTTAAGAGAAAATCCATCGTCGTTAGCAGAAAAGCGAGTGTTTTTCCCGTCCCGGTTTGCGCCTGACCGGCTACGTTCAGATTGCCCCGCGTAAGACATAAGGTTGCGGCTTGAATGGGGGTACAAAAGTGAATACCACTGTCGCTAAGGGCTTGTTTTAAGCAGTCTTCCAACGCCAATGCTTGGAAAGAAAGGGGGGTAAGATGTTGCATAAAATGACTCTAAAAACCAGAATATTCGTTGATCTACAGCATAACTAGACAGTCTAATTAAGACCATGATACGGTCATTTGAATAACTTAAAGCGACAATTTCTCGCTTACCCCGCACGATGCACCGTCCTCCTCTTTCTAATAAAGTCACCCGTAATCTCTGAAAATGAATCTGACCGAATTAAAGCAAAAGTCGGCGACAGAGCTATTTAATGCTGCTCAACAGTTAAAATTAGATGGCATTTCTCGCGCCCGCAAACAGGACGTGATTTTCACGATTCTGAAAGCTCACGCCCGCAACGGGGACGAAATTTATGGCGATGGCGTCCTCGAAATCATGTCTGATGGCTTTGGTTTTTTACGTTCGGCGGATAGCTCGTATATGGCGTGTACAGACGATGTTTACGTGGCGCCAAGTCAAATTAAACGCTTCAACTTGCGCACGGGAGATGCGGTTAGTGGTCGAATTCGTCCCCCTAAGGACAACGAACGTTATTTCGCTTTGCTGAAGGTTAAAACCATCAATTTTGAACCCCCCGAAAATGCGAAAAGCAAGGTTCTCTTTGAAAATTTAACGCCGTTACATGCCCTTAAACGATTCTGTTTAGAACGTGGTAATGGCAGTACCGAAGATATTACCGCCCGCACCATCGACTTAGTCGCGCCCATCGGGAAAGGCCAGCGGGGCCTCATTGTCTCGCCACCAAAGTCGGGGAAAACGATGATGTTGCAGAACATTGCGCAGTCCATCGCCGCTAACCACCCCGAATGTTATCTGATCGTTCTGCTCATCGACGAACGGCCCGAAGAAGTCACCGAAATGCAGCGTTCTGTAAGGGGCGAAGTGGTCTCCAGCACCTTCGACGAACCCGCCAGTCGTCATGTACAGGTGGCTGAAATGGTCATCGAAAAAGCCAAACGGCTCGTCGAACATAAACGAGATGTCGTGATCCTCCTCGATTCCATTACACGCCTTGCTCGCGCCTACAACATGGTTGTGCCGTCCTCGGGGAAAGTGCTCACAGGGGGGGTTGACGCCAACGCCCTACATCGCCCTAAACGCTTCTTTGGGGCCGCCCGCAATATCGAGGAAGGCGGCAGTTTGACAATCATCGCCACCGCCCTTATCGACACGGGTTCGCGCATGGACGACGTGATCTACGAGGAATTCAAAGGCACAGGCAATCAGGAAATTCATTTGTCGCGCACGATTTCAGAAAAACGCATTTATCCCGCAATCAATATCAATCGCTCAGGGACGCGCCGCGAAGAGTTGCTCGTCGATCAAGATAATCTGCAACGGGTTTGGATTTTGCGGAAAATCCTCCATCCGATGGAAGAAACGCAGGCCATGGAGTTTTTATTAGAACGTCTGAAGGGAACGAAAACGAATAACGACTTTTTCGATTCGATGAAGCGCTAGTCGGTTAGCCAATTATGGGTCGGCTTAGTGGCGCGGTATGGGAGATACAGGCCCCATCGCCTCCATCACCGCCGTCTCTACTTTGAAAATTTTCAGCAACAACGCCACCCGCATCCACATGCCATTGCGCTCCTGACGCCAGTAAGTTGCCCGTGGATCGTTATCAACCGACATCGAAAGTTCCGGGCCACGAGGCAAGGGGTGCATGACGATGGCATCGGCCTTCAAGCGCGTCATTTCGTCCGTCCCCAAGCTGTACCGCGCATACTCGAACACCGCAGCCGTTCCCTCTCGCTTATCGTGTTCAGATTGCAAGCGCGTGACGTAAATCGCATCAAGCTGGGGCAAAACGCTATGTAAATCCGTGACTTCTTCAAATTCCACTTGGTGTTCTCGTAGATACGCCTTGACATCTTCCCCAAGCGCATACTCGGGCGGAGAAATCAACACCAATCGCACACCCGCATAGAGTCGCATTAAGTAACACAACGAGCGAACCGTGCGCCCCCGCTTTAAGTCCCCCATTAACCCCACCACCTTGTGAGCAAAGCCACCCCGATAACTAAAGCTGTTTTGCAAGGTGTAAACATCGAGTAACGCCTGCGTAGGGTGCAAATCCTTACCACTCCCCGCATTAATGACTGGCACCCGTCGCGGAAAAGCATCCATCATGGTCGCGGTACGGTTTGCTAATCCCTCCTCCCAAGTCCGCATCACGATCACATCTGCATAAGCGCTGAAGGTTCGTAAGCTATCTTCCTGACTTTCTCCCTTAATTTCCGACGAAATCGACGGATCACGGATTTCACTCGTTCGGATTCCTAAAATGTGACACGCATTGTTGAAAGATAAAAATGTCCGCGTTGACGGCTGCGTGAAGTACAACATCGCGCGTTTGTGCGGTAAGAGATTTTGCAGAAATAACGCACCGTGTCGGGTTTTAGCGAGATAACGTACCGCGTCGGTGAGTTGGCACAATTCGTCGAGTTGCACCCGACTAAACTGACGCGGATCAATCACATGGAATATCTCAGGGGGTTCGGGGGACATGGTTACGCTCACAAGTGACAGTTGCGCATAGAACCCTCACTGCCCCCGATAAGTTCCAAAAAACCCTGAATTTTAAGGCGTTAAATCACACTTGTTCGGGATTGAGCGCATCTGCTAAGCCATCCCCGATTAAATTGCAACTCAGCGCCGTCAGCAAAATTAGCCCCCCCGGAAATATGGCTAAGTAGGGAGCGGTGTAGGTCAGCTCCTGTGCATTGGTCAACAGACTTCCCCAACTTGCCAACGGGGGTCGAATGCCCAGGCCCAAAAAACTCAAAACCGATTCCAATAAAATGATGTTTCCCATCCCCAACGTCGCGGCAATTACCGACGCACTCAGCACATGGGGGAGGACATGACGCCACAAAATCCGCGTTGGCGTCGCACCAATCGCCTCTGCTCCCTTTATAAACGGACGACAACAAATATTGCGCGTCGCGGTGTACACCAGGCGGGCCGCTAACGGCCATCCCAAGCACGCAATCAGTGCAATCAGTCCCAATACGCTCCCCCAGTCACTCTGAAATGGGAACAGCACATATTCCGCAAATGGATGATTTTCGAGCTGAAGGGCTTGAAGCAACAAAGTCAGCATCACCGTTCCGTCCAAGGATGCCAACACAATGAGCAAAGGTAATATTGGTAATGAAAGTAGCCCGTCCGCAAGCCGCATCACCAAAATCTCTACCCATCCCCCTCGATAGCCGGCGAGTAATCCCAAAAATGTTCCCACGGTCGTCGCTAAAATAGCGCCCACAATCCCAACCAGTAAGGAAATTTGGCCGCCATACAACAATCTTAGCGCAATATCCCGCCCTAATTCATCGGTTCCCAGCAAATTCCGCGAATTGGCCGGTTGTAGCCGATGGAATAAATCCACAATGGTCGGATCTACCCCCAACCGCTGTTGCCAAAAATAGGCACTGCTGCAAAGCAAAATCAGTAAAGTAAGGAAAATAAGCGCAATAACCGCCAGTCGGTGTCGGCAAAATCGCTGCCAACTGCGCGGTGAAGGCGCTAAATGCAGTCGTAACCGATGACTCGCCAGTAAGGTCGTAGGGGTTTCTCGGCGCGAGACGGCAGAAATCGGGCGAAATAAACGAGGCAACACTTCATGCCCTCCTGAGATGGTGTAGCCGAGGATCGAGAAGATATTGCACCCCGTCCGCCACCAAGTTGCCCAATAATGTCATGAGCGTGACCAGCATCAAACAAGCCATCGCTAAGTTGTAATCGCTTGCCATCACCGCGTCGTAAGTGAGTTTGCCCATGCCTGGCCACACAAACAGCGTCTCCACAATCAACGCCCCCGAGACCAACGAGCCTAAATCCAAACACAGCAATGTAATGAACGAAATCAATGCGTTACGGGCCGCATGACGCCATACCACCTGCGGTCGCGACAGTCCCTTAGCCCGCGCCGTCCGAATAAAATCCCGTTGCATCACCTCGCTTAACCCGTTGCGCACAAACCGCAAATACGCCCCCACACTGGAAAGTGTCAGCGCCATCACGGGCAGAACTAAATGCCGCCAATCCCCTTGGCCCCCCGCCGGTAGCTGTCCCAACATCACCGCAAATACCGTGATCAGCAATAAACTCAGCCAAAAATTCGGCGTAGATACCCCAATAACGCTCAATGTACTCACGGCGTAATCCACCGCGCTTCGGGGAAATAACGCCGCCAAAGTCCCGCAAGGCAACGCAATCAGTAACGCCAATAGCAGACTCGTCAACAGCAATTGCAAACTGTTCCACAACGCCCCCGGGATCAGCTCACTCACGGGCCGTTGGTAAAGCCGCGAATCCCCAAAATCTCCCTGCAATGCCCGCCACAGCCATGTTTGCCAACGCATCCACAAGGGCTGATCTAAACCGTGAAGCGCCTTGAGACGAGCGATGTCCTCCGCCGTTAAATGCGGGTTTTCCATTTGTGCCAATACAATCGGATCCCCCGGCATCAAGCCCAGTAGCCCGTAAATCACCCCCGACATCACCGCCAACACGACGGCCATCTGTAAAATTCGCTTGAGCAGAAAGCCCATCATGGCGACGCCTCAATGCGCCAATGTTCCACCCAAAGACTGCTGGGAAATTGATGCCCCGTTGGCATGATCCCCTCCAATCCGAGTGGCCAAATGTGTGGGTCGGCGCGAAAATATAGGGGTAACGCCGGCAGTTCCTCGCGGTAAATCACCTGCAACTCTCGCCATAATTCTTTTCGTTGTGTTTCGTCGAGTTCGATTTCAATGGCGTCGAGGAGCGCATCTACCCGTTCATGTTGAAACCCCGTGTAATTCTGTCCCGAAAACCCATTTCCAGCATGCGGAATCTCCGATGAATGGAGCACGGTACGGGGGACGGATTGAGGCGACGAAATCCAAGCAAATAGGGCCATCCCGCTAAACCGCCGTTGGGGTAGCGTCTCGCCAAAAAATATGCGCGGGGGTTCGTTGCGCAAGCGAATTTCAATCCCCAACTGACGCCATTGGCTCTGCAATGCCTGCTGCACCAGCTCCCGCACCCGATTCCCCGCCGTCGTCATCAGCTCCAACGATAGGCGTTCCCCAGCCGCATTATGGCGAATCCCCTGACGTCGCACCGTCCAACCCGCTTCGTCGAGGAGATCGTTTGCGGCCTGTGGATCAAAACTCACCGTAGGCAGATGTTCGGCGTAAGCAGGATCGAGGGGATGCACTGACCCATGTGCAACTGGCTGGCGGCTTCCAAAAAGTTGTTGACTGATGGCTTCGCGGTCAATGCCTCGCAGAAGGGCTTGCCGTACCCGTCGATCGCGCAATACGGGATGGTCTAATCGTAGGTCGATGTGTTCGTAAATGAGGCCGGGACGGTAGTAAAATTGAAACCGTTCCCCAAAACGCACCTCCAGTCCCAACGCCTGATCGAGACTCAACCCCACTTCCCCCGCAATCATGTCGAGTTGTCCCGCCAACAGTTGGGCCTCCAACGCATTAGTGTTTTCAATAGTTTTGACGGTGATTTTCGAGAATGCAGGGGGCTGTTTATGCCAGAACGGGTTAGGAGTGAGGACAATCTCTGTGCCGCGAGTTACCTGACTCAACCGATACGGCCCAAAGTACAACCCCGCCTGCGTGCTATGTGTGACATACCCTGTATTGCGTCGGTAAAGATTCGGATCGGCCTCAAAAACGGCGCGTTCCAAGTGATTGGGAAGCGGGTGAATCGCGAGGTTGCCATAGTCAAACAGAATGCGATCGACAAAGACCGTAAACCGCCGTTCATCGAGAATTTCAAAGCGATACAACCGCCGATACGCCTCGGGAGAACCTACGCCCGATAAGGGGTGACGCCCAATTTCCCACGCTAATTCGACGTCTTTTGTGGTTAATGGCGTACCATCGCCCCAAAATAAGTCGGGCAACAGTTCATAGGTTAACGCCAATCCCACTTGACCTTCTGGCGTCGTAATTTTTTCGGCTAACCCATTGTCCAGACTTGGAAAAGTCACACATAACAGACAAATGGGTTGCCATGCTTCGTCATAAGCGGTGATGGGGCGCGTTGCCATCGACAGCACATAAGTTTTGGCCATCATGGGATCAATGGCGGGGTGTAGATTTGCTGGAAATTGGTTAATGCCAATCGTTAAGTCCCGTGCAAATAAGGAAAAACTAGCCCCGCACAGTAATAAAACAAGCAATCGCATCAAACTCTCCACACGAACCATAAAATTAGAAGACAGGGCGTTGTTATAACGTATTGATGCTTGACAATTTCCACAAGTTTTTGGCGTCCATTGCTTTTGCGAACTAAGCTGTGTTTTGCAACCACCTCGTTGTTTACGACGAGACCCATCACGAGAGGAGAAACCTCCATGCCAAGTCGTACTGTTAGCACCGTACTCCGCCACCAAAATCACATCGCGTTGCCCGCCCAAGCCAATGTTTTCGAGGCCTCGCAACTGATGAAACAACATCACACCAGCGCCGTGTTAGTCGTCGATCGTCAAGGCCGCTTGCAGGGAATCTGCACGGAACGCGATTTGGTATTTGGCGTCATCGCAGCGGAACGCGATCCCAAACGGACTGCCGTTGAATCGGTCATGACGCGCCATCCGCAAACCGTCACTCCCGATAAACCGTTTTGTCACGCCCTTCACATGATGTACGAAGGCGGTTTTCGTCACATGCCCGTGGTGGATCAAGAGGGTCGCCCGGTGGGAATGTTGTCTGCACGCGATGCCCTCGCCATGGACGCCGTACAATTTGAACAGGATTTGGTGCGTCGCGAAGAAATCACCGTCATGCTTTAACGGGTCAGATCAAGTCCAAGCGCGGACTCGCCCCTCTCGCGCCTCCAGCAACTCGTTAATGGTCATGGCGGCGTGAATTAACCCCACATGAGTGTACGCCTGCGGAAAGTTGCCCAATAACGCACCACTCAACGGTTCAATATCTTCCGAAAATAATCCCAACGGGTTGGCGTGCGAGGCCACCCGCTGAAACACGGTGACGGCTTCGTCTAATTGTCCCGCCAAGGCCAGCGCCTCTGCCCACCAAAACGAGCAGATCGTGAACGCATTAGTCGTCTCGCCAAAATCATCGTCATTGATATAACGCTGCATGAGTCCGTTGCGCACCAATAGGGTTTCGTAGGCTTTAAGCGTGTTGACAAACCGTTCGTCACGGCCATCCACCAGCCCCAATGTCGGCAACAATAAACACGACGCATCGCCGTGTTCCCCGTCCAGCGTTTGCGCAAAATAACCCTTTTGGACGTTGTAGCTACGCGCCAACACCTCGCGTTTTTCCGCCGCTGCAATCCGCTCCCACCGATCCGCGTGGACTAATTGACCAAACCGTCGGGCTAACTTTGCCCCCCGCTCAATCGCCACCCAACACATCGCCCGCGAAAAGCTGTAGGGCCGCAATAAGCTGCGAAATTCCCAAATGCTAGTATCGGGTTGCGGTGCTAACTCAATCGCCTGTTCGACCAACCGTTCCACCAACGGAAAATAAGAAAGCGGGTCGTCAATCACAACGCGGGGATCGGTCAACAGCGTCTCCAAACACAAAATTAGTTCGCCATTAAGGTCATTTTGCTGCTGGAGCGCCGCCGCATTCCCCACCCGCACAAAGCCGTTCCCGCCAAACCCCGCTAAGTGCTCCAAAAACCGTTCGGGCAACTCCCGTTCACCACCAACTCCGTAAAGCGGTTGCAAAGGGCCAGACTCGGCAATATCCCGTAAAAATCCAATAAACTGTTCTCCTTCATGAAGATGACCCAGTCGCCGCAACGCCTCCACCACAAACGCCGCATCGCGCAACCAACAGTAGCGATAGTCCCATGTACGCTCCGTCCCCATCGCTTCGGGGATACTGGTCGTCGTTGCCGCGATAATGGCGCCGGTGTCGATGTAGGCGTGTAATTTCAAACACAGCGCCGAACGCAATACCAACTCCCCCGAAAAATGGGGTAACGCACAGGTTTTCGACCAACTACGCCATCCTTCAATCGTATCGTCGAGCTGCTGGACAATCTCGGTGAGGCGCGGCGCAAAGTGGCTCACCCCCGCCGACAACAAGAAATAGAGCGGCTGTCGCAAGGTGAACGGCTGATGGTTCGCGATGAAGGCGAGGGGCAAATTGGAATACAAACGCAGTAAATTAGAAGCCCCCTCAATCTCTAGCCAGTCTGCCCCTACGATTAAACGGGGTTGGCGTTGGGCATAGTCGGGGCGAGGATCAAAATCGACCGTCAAACGCGGTGCTCCACTTAATGGCCGTACTAGCCGAATGAATGACGCCGGGGACTGCACTCGATGGCCTAATGAAAGTCGCGGCGCAAAGTCAATGACTTCCCAACTGTGGCCGTCGCGCTCAAACAGGGTCCGTAACACATTGGTATTGCGGACATAATCCATGCGTCCCGTCACTTCGTGGCCGTCATACAAAATGCGGAATGTGCCTCCGTGCTCATGATCGAGCAGTCGTGCAAATACCGACGGTGAATCAAACCGCGGTAAACACAACCATTCAGCAGCACTCGTCGGGGCAATCAGCCCAAGAATGCGCCCATTGCCAATTAAACCGTGATCGAGTTTGGGAAATTCGGGGGTCATAGCATCGCGTATTGGAAAGGGTTAGATCACTTATCGAGTGCCGACCGACAACCTCGGTTCGCTTCACAGCGCTTCCTGCGGCGAGGTTCGAGTTGAATTTGAGTCAAATCGTCACCAATTGGGCAGTCACTCTCTCCCCACCCCAAAGAGGTTCCCCATGACCGACACCCTGAAGGAAACGCTTGGCTTCCAGGCCGAAGTCACTCAAGTGCTTCGTCTCGTCATCAACTCCCTGTACTCCAATAAAGAGATTTTTCTACGGGAACTCATCTCAAACGCCGCCGATGCCTGTGACAAATTGCGGTTTCTCGCCCTCGCCGACAGCGCTCTCTACGAAAACGATGGCGAATTAACCATTCGTCTCATTGTGGACAAGGACAACCACACCCTTACCCTCCGCGATAACGGCATTGGGATGAGCCGTGAGGAAGTCGTGACCAACCTCGGGACCATCGCCCACTCTGGCACCAAACAGTTCCTCGAACGCCTCACCGGCGATCAAGCCAAAGATGCACAACTCATTGGGCAATTTGGCGTTGGGTTTTATTCGAGCTTCATCGTAGCCGACCAAGTCGTCGTTAAAACCCGTCGTGCAGGCCAATCCGCCGAGGACGGTGTGTTATGGACTTCTAAAGGCGAAGGGGAGTACAGCATCGAATCCATTTCCAAAGCCGAACGAGGGACTGACATCATTTTGCATCTCAAATCGGACGACCTTGAGTTCCTCGACGAATGGCGTTTGCGAAGCCTCATCACGAAGTACGCCGATCACATCAATTGGCCCGTCCAACTGGCTAAACCCCCTAAAACCGAGGAAGAATCGTCAAAAGACGACCTGGTTTTACCCGACCACATCAAAGCCGAACGCGCCGCATCTATTGAGTGGGAAACCATCAACAAAGCCTCGGCCTTGTGGACGCGCCCCAAAACCGAACTCTCCGAAAGCGATTATCACAGCTTTTACCAGCACATCAGCCACGACTTTGAACCGCCCCTGATGTGGAGCCACCACAAAGTCGAGGGCAATCTGGAATACACCGCGCTGCTGTACCTCCCTAAACGTGCGCCCTTCGATCTCTGGGAACGCGATAGCAAAAGCGGTCTAAAGCTCTACGTTAAGCGCGTATTCATTATGGAAAATGCGGACCAATTGCTCCCGCGTTACCTGCGATTTGTACGGGGAATCATCGACTCCAACGATTTACCGTTAAATGTTTCCCGCGAACTGCTTCAAAACAACAAAGTCATCGAAAAAATCCGCGCCGGTGCGACGAAAAAAGTGTTGTCTCTCCTCGACACCCTCGCGAAAGACGAATCCGAAAAATATGCGGATTTCTGGAAACAGTTTGGTCTCGTGCTCAAAGAGGGTCTCGGCGAAGATTATGCCAACAAGGACGCCCTCGCGAAGTTGTTGCGTTTCAGCAGCACGCACGACGATCAACCGACACAAAAAGTCTCGTTAGCGGATTATGTCAGTCGTCTTAAGGAGGGGCAGGACAAAATCTATTACCTCACCGCCGACAGTTTCGCGGCAGCCAAAAACAGTCCGCATCTCGAACTGTTCCGCAAGAAAGGCGTAGAAGTACTGTTGCTAACGGATCGGATCGACGAGTGGTTGGTAGCCCATCTCCCCGAGTTTGAAGGTAAATCGCTGCAATCGGTAGCGAAGGGGGCAGTGGACATCTCTAACTTCGCCAGCGAAGAAGAGAAAGCCCAACAACAACAAGCCGAAACCGAGCTAAGTGCCCTCCTTCCCCGCATTAAGACGGCGTTGGAAGATCGCATCGGAGAAGCGCGGCTCTCCAATCGCTTGACCGATTCACCGGCCTGTTTGGTCGTCGATGAACATGCCATGAGTGCCCATCTACAACGCCTGCTGAAGGAGGCTGGACAAGCCTTTACCCCCAATAAACCCCACCTCGAAATCAATCCCCAACACGCATTAATTCGCCGATTAAATCAAGAACAGGACAATGACCGCTTTAACGATCTAGTTCATGTTCTCTTCGATCAAGCGTTGTTAGCGGAAGGTGGTGCGTTGGAAAATCCCGCCCACTTCGTTCAGCGACTCAATAAGCTCCTGCTCGAACTGAGCGCGTAAAATAAAGTTGGTGGGGGGCGGATAAGGGTCTATGCGGGGGTCAAATCCTCACGCTAAAGTTGTTAAATAAGGCTCATATCTGCCACCCACAAAGTCCCCAAAGAGGAGAAACCCCATGCTGACCATCGCCGATTTACTCAAAAATAAAACGCTCGGCGCGATTACTGTTCCCCCTGATGCGACCGTTGGTTCGGCGATTGAGACGATGTATCTACACCGCGTCGGGGCGGTCATCGTGGCGGAAACGGGCGATGAAACGCACCCAGTCGGTATTTTCACCGAGCGCGATGTGTTAAGGCTGTACGCAGAGGGACACCAGGATTTTGCCCATGAAAAAATCGGGACTTGCATGACGAAACAGCTCATTGTGGGTGCCCCGACCAATAACTTAGATGATGTATTGGCCATCATGACCGAGCGACGTTTCCGTCACATGCCAGTGTTAGAAAATGGTCAACTTATTGGGGTCATCTCCATTGGGGACTTGGTAAAAGCAAAACTAGCTCGTACAACGGCGGATGTAGAAGCCTTACGCGAATACATCAACAATTGATTTCAAAAAATCAGTCATCAGATTAAATAACGCAACTTTTGGTTATTGTGATTGACGATGACTACTCGACTCACCCATCACGCACTCTTCTTCAAGCTCAACGACTCGCAACCGCTGCGAGCGGGAATCGACACTAAACCGCTATGGCCGCCTCTGGATCTGACCTTGCCAACTCTGTACCTGCTCCCATCGAGTTAAAAGGGGGGCTGTTCACCTTAACGGTGCTGCATTTGCGCACGGCAGATTACGAACTAATCGACCAACATCTGTTGCAGAAATCCGAACAGGCCCCCGGATTCTTCCGCAATAACCCCGTTGTCATTGACTTGAGTAGTTTCATGAGCAACGCAACTGCTCTCGACTTCACTCGTTTGCGAGAACTGTTGTGGCGGCGGGGGTTAATTCCCGTTGGCGTACGTAGCGGCCCTTTAGCGATGCTCAATGATGCCCGATTGGCTGGCCTCGCAACCCTGCCCGATGTTCGTCCGCCGTCAGCAAGACCCACCAGTGACGCGGCACCTAAGCCTCCCCCTCCCCCTCCCTCCCCCACCAAACTGGTTACGGCACCCATTCGTTCGGGGCAACAGGTGTACTCTCCGGGCGATCTAATTGTGACCAATACGGTGGGAAACGGCGCTGAGGTGGTGGCGGATGGCAACATTCACATTTACGGAGTGTTGCGAGGACGCGCCTTAGCAGGGGCGAAAAACGACAGCACCGCCAGAATTTTCTGCCAAAGCCTTGAAGCTGAACTAATTTCCATCGCTGGGGTGTACCGCTTGTTTGAAGACAATCTTAAAAATCCGTCTAAAAACAACGAATACTGGCAAAAACCTGTGCAGATTTATCTCACGGGTGATCGTCTTCAAATTGATCTCTTACAACGTTAGCGGCACAGAGCGGAGGTAACACCGTTGGCTAGAATTATCGTCGTCACATCCGGCAAAGGCGGCGTGGGCAAAACCA
>CAZTIH010000026.1:0-26615 GCA_964613675.1 uncultured Candidatus Competibacteraceae bacterium | reverse complement strand
CAGGAACCCGCCGAACGGTTTTTGCAAAGTCCGCAAGGACAGCTTAAACCTCGCCGAAATCCCCAGACTGACGGGCGGGGAGGATGTCAAGATTTTATCCTACGACAACTGCTGAGGAACCTCCCCGCCCTGAAGGACGGGGCTTATCGCGCATTTAGGTCAAGCGTCCAGGGTTAGTAACGCGGAGGCGATTGCAAAGTAAATGACGACGCCACTCGCATCGGCAATCGAGGTAATGAGGGGGGCGCTGGCCGTTGCGGGGTCGAGCTTGAAGCGGCTCAACAAAAACGGTAACGACATCCCTACAAGGCTTCCCACAATCACCACGAGCTGCATCGTGAGGGCCACAATGAAGGCAATCATGATTCCCCCACGCAAAATTCCCAGAGTGGCGACCGCGATGGCCATCGTTGCCCCTAACAAGCCGGCGACGAGTAATTCACGCCCCAACATGCCGGCCCAGTCGCGCAAATGTACATCTCCTGTCGCCAATGCACGCACCATAAGGGTTGAGGCCTGAGCACCAGCATTACCACCGCTGTCGATGAGCAGTGGTAGGAAAAAGACGAGAGCCACATGGGCCGCAATGATGTCTTCAAAATAGGCAATCCCTGCCCCTGAAAAAATGTTGCCAAAGACGAGAACCACCAGCCAAAACACCCGTTTGCGATACAACACGCTGACGGCAGCGGTTTTCATATCCACGGACAGTCCCCGCATCCCCCCCACTTTGTGAAAGTCCTCCGTTGCCTCGGCTTCAGCGACATCCAAGGCGTCATCAACCGTCACAATTCCCACCAGGGTATTGTCTTTGTCCACGACGGGGAGCGCTAAAAAATCGTATTTGGCGATCATATTCACGGCCTCTGAACGAGGGGCATCCGCTTGAATAGCGATGGGATCGCGCTTGACTAGCGCACTCACCAATGTTTCGGGGGGCGACAAAATGAGTTCGTGAAGGGCAACCGACCCCATTAATTTGTGTTGATCGTCAACGACATACATCTGGTTAATGGTTTCCATGTCAGAAGCCACTTTGCGCAGGAAATGAATTGCTTCGTGAAGAGACATAGCACCACGAAGTGTCGCGTAATCGGAAGTCATGACCGATCCCACGGTGCCCTCTTCGTAGCTAGTTAACCGACGAATATCTTCTCGTTCGGCTTGGGCAAGGGCGGGAAGTAATTTGTCTCGGGTTTCCTCGGGGAGACTTTTGAAAAGGTCGGCGCGTTCGTCGGTAGGGAGGTGAACAAGCAGGGTCGCCAGAGCTTTTGGGGTAAAGGTTTCGACAATTTTCCATTGTAATTCAAGGCGTAAGTAGCCAAACAAATCGCCAAGCGTTTCAGTCGGCGCATATTCCAAGATTTTAGCCGCGTTCTCTAAAGGGAAAGAGTCGAGAGCAACCGAGAGATCTGCAAAATGGGAACGTCTCAAAAGTAAGGCGTAAGTATCGGGATCGGGCTGAGCCAGCAAGGCTTTGAGGGTAAAACGGATCTCTTCGTAATTCATAGGATAGCCCTCTCTTAAAATGGGATGCAGTGAGTTTCGATAGGCGTGTGATTTCAGTGAGGTGAAGAAACAAAAAACGCCTTGCTGCGAATCGTGCAAACAAGGCGTCAACCAGAGTGTTCAAAGGCTAGTTAGTTCTATAGGGGAATTGACAATATAGTAAGATTTACGAGCAAAAGTAAAGATTAATCGTCATCGTCGTCGTCATCGGCCATTTTTCGCCGTTGAACCGTTTTCGGGTCACAAGTAATGCTACGGTAAATCTCTACCCGCTGACCTTCCTCAACTTTCGTCTCTAATTTTGCCGTCTTGCCAAAAATTCCTACTTTGTTCTTTTTTAGGTCGATTTCGGGGAATTGATTTAAAATCCCCGATTTTTCGATCACTTCGCGGATGGTGCTTCCCTCAGGTACATCAATTTTTAACCACACCTGGCGATCCGCTTTCGCATAAGCAATACCTACGTTCATCGAATTTTCTCCTAAGCGGTTGCTGTTGCCATCGCGATTTGACGTGTGGCAAGACGTTGGTCAATCAAGCGTTTAGCCGCCAGTAAAAGGCCCATAGCAATAAATCCGCCGGGGGGCAAAATCATCAGCAAAAAGCCGCGATATTCGGGAATGATCGTCAATTCCATCCAGGTAAAGCTGCTTCCCAACAAGTTTGATGCCCCCATAAATAAGGTGCCACTGCCAAAAATCTCTCTGACAGCGCCGATTATCACAAGCGCCAGCGTGAAACCAATTCCCATCATGAAACCATCTAGCGTAGAGGCGGCGAGGTCGTTTTTTGAAGCAAAGGCTTCTACACGCGCTAAAATCGCGCAGTTGGTCACGATTAACGCAATAAATAGCCCCAAAACCTTGTGTAGCTCGTGGAGCCACGCATTCATTGAGAGATCGACAATCGTCACGAGCACGGCAATCAGCAGCACAAATACCGGTATCCGCACGCCCGGCGAAATGAATTGCCGAATCGCCGAGGCCAGCGCACAGGCCGATGTCAACACCACCAGCGTGGCGATTCCCATGCCAAGTCCATTGGTCGCGGTACTGGTTACGGCCAGCAACGGACATAACGCAAGCCCTTGATTAAAAGCGACATTATTGTCCCACAAGCCATCGCGAATGATTTGTTGATAGTTATTCGCCATCGGTTGATTCTCCCATTAATTCGGTTTTTTTCGCCGCGAAGAACTCTAAACCCCCCTTCACAGCCGCTACCACGGTACGCGGGGTGATCGTCGCGCCGGTAAATTGATCAAAATCACCGCTTTCTTTGCGCACGGCAAATCGGGTGTCCTCTAAACTTCTGCCGTCAAACGACAAAATCCAATCGTCTTTTGCAATCTCGATTTTGTCGCCAAGTCCTGGCGTTTCGGTGTGCGACAGGGTACGAACGCCTAAAATTTTGCCTTGATAATCGACGGCCATAAGCAACCGAATCGGCCCAGAATACCCACTTTCGCTCACTTCAAACGCCACCGCCGTCGGTACCCCCGCTTGGGTGGCCTGATACACCTTGTGTACCTGGGTTCCTACGCGCCATTCGGTCACATCCGCTAATAAATCGTTGTCGTGAAGGTGGGCGGGCAACACGGCAGTGAGGGAGCGACGTAAATTTTCTGCCTGACGTTCGGCGATGTGGGGCGCCGTGATCCCATTGGTCAGGGCTAACAGCGCACTGGCAATAAAGGTGGCTACGCCTAACAGACCCACTTGGTAACGAACTGAATTTTTATCCAAACTCACGATTGTCCCTCTATATTTAAGGGTGCCCCTTTCACATCGCGCCCAAACACGCGGGGTTTGAAGTAGTGGTCGATGAGTGGGGTACAAGCGTTCATCAGCAACACCGCAAAGCCCACCCCTTCTGGATAATTGCCCCAGGTGCGAATCACAAACGCCAATCCCCCACATCCTATGCCAAAGAGAATTTGGCCCCGTCGAGTGATGGGTGAAGTGACCAGATCGGTGGCAATGAAAATCGCCCCCATCATCAGCGACCCCGCAAATAAATGGTAAATCGGGCCTGCGTAGTGGAGCGGATCGTAGAGACTGAAGAGGGTAGAGAGCACAAAAACCGTTCCTAACATGGCGGTGGGAATCGCCCACGAAATGACGCCCATCCCCCACAAAAATAGCCCCCCCAATAACAACAACATTGCGGAAGTTTCCCCCAAGCTCCCTAGGGTGTAGCCCGTAAAGAGTTGCCACGTATTGTTGGGTCCATCGCCCAGCGACCGTAAATCAATGCCGCGCCCGAGTTCTGTTTGCACATGACTCAACGCCGTCGCGCCGGTGTACTGATCGATTTGTCCTTGCCAACCGCCAAAGGTGATTTGCAACCCTTCAAAGAAATTCGGTGCGTTTTCCGCAAATAGTGGCGTGGGTTGAATCCAGGTTGTCATTTCCATTGGGAACGAAATCAGTAATGCAATTCGGGCAACCATCGCGGGGTTAAAGGGATTTTGGCCTAATCCCCCGTAGATTTGTTTGCCAATCACAATTGCAAATGCACTCGCCAAGATCGCTAACCAAAAGGGCGACCAGGGAGGCATGGTCATTGCCACTAACCATCCCGTGAGCAACGCCGAGCCGTCCAATAAGTAAAATTGCTGAGGTTTCTGTTGCAATCGCAGACACAGCGATTCGGCAACTACCGCCGTCACGCAACAGAGCAACAAGACATTAATCGCCGGCCAACCAAAGAGATAAAGTCCCCATAATGTGGCGGGTAACAGGGCCACGATCACCAAAAACATGGTGCGTGACACGCTGTTTTGGGAATGAATGTGAGGGCCCCCGACGGGTTTTAATTTCATTCGACGGTCTCCGCTGCCCGTGCTTTGCTTTTGGCGGCTTTGGCTTGTTTTTCTCGTTCGAGCCGTTGAATTTTTTCGGCGGCGAGTTTCTTGGTTTCCTCGGCGCGGTGGGCTTGACGCTGTTGGGCCGCTAACGCCCCTTTGGCATAGTTAAAATACTGCACTAAAGGAATGTGGGACGGGCAAACATACGAACAACTGCCACAGGACACGCAATCCAGTAACCCCAACTGATTTGCGCCTTGGAAATCTTCCGCACGGGCACGAATGGCCATCTCCAGGGGCAACAGTCCACAAGGACATGCGTCCACACAGCTCGCACACCGAATGCAAGGGCCGGCTTGGGACTCTGGGGTTTCTTCGGCGCTAAGGGCCAAAATTCCCCCGCTACCCTTCACGATAGGAACCGCCGTATCGGGGATCATTTGTCCCATCATGGGGCCTCCGCTCAACAATCGGGCCAATGCGGGACGCACCTTAATCCCACCACAAAAATCAATGAGAGTTTCGACCGTCGTGCCCAAGGGAACTTCGAGATTTTGCGGTTGTTCGATGGCTCCGCCACTCACAGTCACGATGCGCGAAATCAAAGGTTCATCGTGGGCAACGGCACGCCAAACGGCATACGCAGTCGCGATATTGTGAACCACTAACCCTAAATCGGCGGTGAGGGCACGGGCGGGGGTTTCTTTCCCCGTGAGCGCTTGGACGAGATGTTTTTCCGACCCCATCGGATAGCGGGTGGGTACCTTAATCACGGTGATTGGCGCTGTTCCTGCGGGTAAGTTCGGCGCATTCACCTGACTCGTAATCGCTTTTAATGCGTCGGGTTTATTGGCTTCAATGGCAAACCAAATCTGTTGTACGCCGAGGGCATGTCCCATCAGTCGCACCCCTGCGATCACATCAGCAGTTCGTTCGCGCATTAGGCGGTCGTCACAGGTGAGGTAGGGTTCGCATTCGGCACCGTTGATGATGAGGGTGTGGATGGGGTGACGATTGCGCAAATTGAGCTTTACTGCCGAGGGAAAGGTAGCGCCTCCCATCCCCACAATGCCCGCCGCCCCAACACGCAGCGCAATTTCGGTGGGTTCGAGGGAGAAGGGGGCTTCGATGGGATGTCGTTCGCGCCATTCGTCTAGGCCATCGGGTTCGAGCACCAGGGTACGGACGCGCAATCCCGACGGATGATGCCCCACATAATCCGTAATATCTGCAATTTTGCCCGAAGTGGGCGCATGGATCGGAGCCGAAACCATCCCTTGGCTACGGGCGAGGCGTTGTCCCTTCAACACTCGTTCCCCAACCGAAACCTCCGCTGCGGCAGGGGCACCGATGTGTTGTTGGAGCGGAATAAAAAGCCGTTGAGGCAAGGGAAGTTGCGTGATGGGCTGATGCGCCGTGAGTTCTTTGTAGTCATGGGGGTGAATGCCGCCCCGAAGCGAAAATAGTTTCATGGACAGGGATTCCTAAGCGACTTGTTGGGGACGATCCCAATGCCAGGTTTGTAGAGTGGGTTTAATTTCGTGCATCTGCATACAGCCCGTCGGACACACATCGACGCACTTTTCACAACCTGTGCAGGCGTCGCGAATCACGGTGTGGATTTGCTTAACTGATCCCACAATGGCGTCCGTGGGGCAGACTTTGTAACACCGCGCACAACCAGTGCAGGTGTCTTCGCTGACCAGGGCAATTTGGGGGGGCTTATCCACCATTCCCGATAAGTCCACACTTACGCCTAATTTTGTGGCGAGGGCTTCGGCAAGGGCTTTGCCGCCAGGGGGACACAGCGTGATGGGGGCGTTGCCTTCGGCGAGCGCTTGAGCGGCACCGGCACAACCGGGATAACCGCATTGGCCGCAATGGGTACCGGGCATGAGGGATTCAAGTTCGGTGACGAGCGGATCCCCTTCTACGCGAAAGTAAATCCCCGCAATGGCCAGGAGAATCCCCAGAAATACGCCCAAAAGGGTCAAACTTAAAATGGCACTTAACATGTGGATTCTCCGAATTATTTGCCGAGACCGGCAAAGCCCATAAAGGCGAGTGATAACAGGCCTGCCGTGATGAATGCGATGGGCATTCCCTTGAAAGCTGCGGGGACTTGTGCGAGAGCAAGCCGTTCCCGAATACCCGCAAAGAGCACCATCACCAACGTAAACCCTAAACTTGCGCCCAACCCAAACAACACGCTGCCGATAAAGCCGCCCTGGTCTTCGCGAACTACCAGTAACGCCACGCCTAGTACGGCGCAGTTCGTCGTAATTAGCGGGAGGAAAATGCCTAGTAATTGATAAAGCGTGCTGCTCATTTTCTTAATCACCATCTCGGTGAATTGCACCACCGCCGCGATGACCAGAATGAACATCAGAATTCTTAAAAACTCGATTTCTAACGGGCGCAGTAGATAAAATTCCAATATCCAACTGACCGTACTCGCTAATGTCAGCACAAAGGCCGTGGCGAGTCCCATTGAAAGCGCAGTGTCGATTTTATTGGACACCCCAATAAATGGGCATAACCCCAAGAAGTACACCAGCACCACGTTGTTCACGAGGGCGGTGGTTAGTAACAACAAAAAATAGTCGCTCATGCCGCCTCCAAAATGTTGAGAAGACGGGCTGCACCAACTATGCCATGGATTTCTTAGAGGCCATCAAAGCCAATGAAATGGCGACTTGTTGCATTTGCGACAAGCGATTTCTAAAGACTTGTGGGGAATCCCCCTAGGCATTTTCCCGAGCTGTCCCTGTTAAACGAAGGGGATAAAAGTGGAGTAAAAATTGCTTAACTCAGACACTTAAACTTGACCGCGATGTAGAGAACGATGACTTCCCGCGATGCTACTTCTGCCCTTTCCGATTTTTTAGCGGCAGCGCCTGTCGATATGCCTCCCGTCGTCCTGGCGGCGTTGCGCGATAGCCTAGATCTTCAACAAAAGGGACTGCCGGCCCAAGTGTTTGTTGAAGCCGTCGAGCAGTCCGCCGTTGCGATTTCGATTGCCGACCGTCGGGGTAAAATCTTGTATGCCAATGGCGCGTTTCACCAAGTGACGGGCTACGAACCTCACGAGGTCATTGGGCAAAACGAGTCCATATTGTCGAGCAAACGGACGCCCAACCTGGTTTACCAAACGCTGTGGGGACGCCTTGAGCAACGTAAACCATGGTCTGGATTGTTGCTGAATGCCCGTAAAGACGGCGCGTTATATGTGGCGGAAGTCACGATCGCCCCCGTCGTTTTTGGCGACCAATTCTTTTATCTCGGGATGCACCGCGACGTTACCCAAGTTCATCAGCTCCAACAAAAGGTGAGTAACCAAAAAGCCCTCATCGAATCCGTCGTCGAAGCCAGTCCCATCGTGACAGCGCTCCTCGACGATCAGGGTCAGGTGATTTTGACGAACGGTGCGTATCGTCGATTGGCAACGGAGCTGGGCAACGAACCCGTTAATGTCATGCTGCAATGTCTATCCGAAACGCCCGGGTGGGATTGGGACACCATCCGCAAAACGCGCCGTAATTTCGATCATTACGAGGTGAGCGTAGCGTTGGCGCGAGGAACGCCTCGTTGGTTGAACTGTTCGGGGGTGTGGTTTCATCAGGGGGACGCCAATCCGGATTACTTCTTTGAACCTCAACAACACACCTATTTGCTACTCGCAGCCAGCGATGTCACCACGCTTAAACGACAACAAGAAGCCGTGGCGACCAATGCCCTGCGAGCCACTTTAGTCGAACAGGAGATGATTCAAGGGCTACAGGAAACCCTTGAAGGGGCGATTTATCAGCTCCAGGGACCCATTAACCTAATTCAAGCCGCCCTCAATCTGTTGGAACGGCGAGGGGATGAACCCGGGCAGAACAACGGGGCATTGAGATTGGCGTTGCGACAGGCCGTCGATGCGGGGCAAACGGCATTAAGTGTGCTGAACGATGCCATGCCCCAACTGCCGCCCGAACATTTTACGGCCTTCAATCTCAATGAGCTGTTACGAGACGTCTTATCTGTGGCAACGCCACGTCTGTTAGCGGAGGGCATCGAAGTCGATTGGCGACCGACCCCCGTGCTGCCTGCCCTCATCGGACGGGGACAGCGGTTGCGCAGTCTATTTAAGCAGCTCATCGACAACGCGATTGATGCGATGCGCACCTGTCGGCGTCGCGAATTGCGGATTACCACGGCCCTAGATGACGGACATCTCGTCGTCAATGTGGCGGATACAGGGCCGGGGGTGCCAGAACATTTGCGTTTACGGGTATTTGAACCTTTTTTTACCACCAAAAGCGGTAATCGCCAGTCGGGGATGGGATTGGCGATGGCGCGTGAAATCGTTAACGAACACGGCGGAACCCTGGCGATTGTGACCGACTATACCGAGGGGTGTTGCGTGCGTGTGGTGCTTCTATTGAAGTCGCTTTAAGGTCTGCTTAACTCGATGACCACCTCTGAAAATTTACGCATTCACTATCTGGATGCACAACTCGACGTCCTTGCAGAAATCGGAAAATGTCTGCGTAGCGACGGGCAATTTGAGCGGCGGCTCCAAACCCTGCTCCACCTATTAAATCTACGAATCCAACTCGAACGTAGCCTCATTGCCTTGGTCGATCCGCAACACGGCGCATTGCAAATAGTCGCGATTCAAGGCCGAGATTTACCCCCAAAAGCCGATATTCGTTACCGTCTAGGCGAAGGAATTTTGGGCGAAGTCCTGGAGCGCGGGAGTACGGTGGTGCTCCGACGAATTGCCGATGCCCCCCAATTTCTGAATCGTTTGGGCTTATACGATCCGTTAAAACCCTTCATTGCCGTTCCGATTCGCGATGATCAGGTCGTGCGGGGCGTGTTGGCTGCCCAACCCATTGACGACGAAGCCCGCCTCGACGACGACCGCCGTGTTCTCGAATTGCTGGCTGACTGGATTGTACAGCTCGTCGTTCACCAACCGCTGTTAGCCGCGAACCCAGCGATGCCAAATGTCGATCGAAGTCGTCGTGAAGTTCGCGGCCGCTTTGGTTTTGAACACATTATTGGTCGTACCCCCCAGATGATGCGCGTGTTTGAGCAGATGCGGCAGGTAGCAAAGTGGAATACGACCGTGTTGATTCGGGGCGAATCCGGGACGGGGAAGGAGTTAGTAGCGAATGGCATTCACTACTCGTCGCCACGGGCCAATGCCCCCTTCGTGAAACTGAACTGTGCTGTTTTGTCGGACAATCTCTTGGAATCCGAGCTGTTTGGTCACGAAAAAGGGGCCTTCACGGGGGCCATGAATCAGCGCAAAGGCCGATTTGAGCAGGCGCACGGCGGTACGCTTTTCCTCGACGAATTGGGCGAAATTTCACCAGCCTTTCAAGCCAAGCTCTTGCGGGTTTTGCAGGAGGGGGAGTTTGAACGGATTGGCGGTTCACAGACCTTAAAAGTCGATGTGCGGATTATCGCCGCGACCAATCGCGATCTCGAAACCGCCGTGGAACTCAATGAATTTCGGGAAGATTTGTACTATCGCCTCAACGTGATGCCCATTTACATGCCGCCATTGCGCGAGCGCGTGGATGACATTAACGATTTGGCGCGGTTTCTGGTCACCAAAATCGCTAAACAACAGCAACGGCCCCTGGAAATTAGCGACAGTGCAGTCCGTTTGTTGATGCGGCATGACTGGCCGGGCAACGTGCGAGAACTGGAAAATACCTTAGAGCGGGCGGCGGTGATGAGCGACAGCGGACGCATTGATCGGGAGCTACTGGCCCTGACGGGACTAGAGGACAAGGTGGTCAATCGAGAACCCGGTCCTGCCACGGCTGCCAGTAAAGTCGATCTCAACGACCCCAATTTAGACGAACGGGAGCGAGTGATTGCCGCGTTGGAGCAGAGTGGTTGGGTGCAGGCCAAAGCGGCGAGACTGCTCAACATGACCCCACGTCAAATCGCTTATCGCATTCAGATTCTGAATATTCGCTTGAGACGCTTCTGAAGCTAATTCATCCAAGCGTGAAATGACCCACCAGCATCAATCTATCAGGGTTTGAATAACCCTTTAAATCCCTGATAACTCAGGCGTGAGACCGCTTTGTGACTTCGACGCAGAAGGACAGTTGATTCGGGCAGTAGGCGGTAATTGGGCGTGGAAATTCGGGTGACGCCGGTCAAGTCGATAGAATCGCTTTGGGCCGTATCGAGGATGCGTCGCCACTGAGGTTGACCTTTAAGAACACAGGGCAAGGTCATTTCAAGGGTTGTCATCGACGCATTGACCATCCAAAACCAGTCGTCGTCGTCGAGCACCTGACCGTTAAACCACAGAGCTACCCACTGTCGCTCACCCTCGTGCCAATCATCGGGGGTCATTTCGCGGCCATCGGGGGTCATCCACGCTAAATCTTTGTACCCTTTGGCGTTTTTTTGGCCCTTAAAAAAATGAGTTTGGCGAAAAACGGCATGTTGATGTCGCAACTGAATGAGTTGTTGGGTGAATTCGAGGAGGGTGCGTTGTTCGGGTGTAAACGACCACGGCATCCAGCCCAAGGGTTGATCTTGACAGTACGCATTGTTGTTGCCTTGTTGGCTACGACTGAGTTCATCTCCAAACAGCAGCATGGGGACGCCTTGAGCCAGAAATAAAGTCGTTAACAGATTCCGTTGACGGCGTTGACGGCGGGTAAGAATCAGTTCATCTGAAGTCGGCCCTTCACAACCGCAGTTATCGCTACGATTGTGGGATTCGCCATCGCGGTTAGCTTCTCCATTGTTTTCATTGTGCTTTTCGTTGTAACTGACGAGATCGTGGAGGGTAAAACCGTCGTGCGCCGTCACAAAATTAAGACTGACGGTCGCTTGTTGACGATGTCCGTAGAAGTCTGAAGAGCCACTTAAACGGTGGGCCAGTTGAGGGAGTTGATGAGACTCACCGCGCCAAAAGTCTCGTACAGTGTCGCGAAAGGCCCCGTTCCACTCGCGCCACGGCCACGGAAATCGTCCAATACAGTAGCCATCGGGACCTAAATCCCAGGGTTCGGCGATGAGTTTGCACTGATTGAGAATGGGATCTTGATAAATCGCGGCCAAAAAGGGGGCGTGAGCGTGAAAATGATCGGGATCGCGGGCTAAAGCGGGAGCGAGATCGAAGCGGAATCCATCGACGTGAAGTTCGGTCACCCAGTAACGCAGACTGTCCATCACCATCCGCAACACTGCGGGATGTCTCAAATCGAAGGTATTTCCACAGCCGGAGAAGTCTTGATAGTGACCGCGATGGGGGGCCAAACGGTAATAAGTGGCGTTATCAATTCCGCGAAAACAGAGATTTGGCCCCGTCTCTCCCCCTTCGGCCGTATGATTAAACACAACATCTACAATGACTTCGATTCCGGCACGATGCAGGGTCTTGACGAGGCGCTTGAATTCATTGGGGTGTTGGGTCGCTAGATAACGGGGTTGGAGCGCGAAATAGTTGAGTGGACTGTACCCCCAGTAATTGGTTAACCCTTTCTGCGTCAGAAAAGGCTCGTCGATAAAGTATTGCAGCGGTAAAAACTCCACGGCCGTCACGCCTAAATTTTTGAGGTAACGGACAATTTCGGGATGGGAAAACCCCGCACAGGTGCCCCGTAACGCTTCGGGAATGTGGGGATGTTGCATTGTGAAGCCGCGCAAGTGGACTTCGTAAATTACGGTCTCCGTCCACGGGGTTCGGGGGGGGGTGTCCTCCTCCCAATTAAACCGTTCGTCGATGAGTTGACTTTTCGCGCTAAAGGGGGCGCTGTCCAAGGTTTGCAAGCGATCCAAACGGTCCGAATGGCGACAATAATGGCTCGGGTGCCAACGAAATTGCCCAACTACGGCCCGAGCGTAGGGATCCAGGAGCAGTTGATGGGGATTGAAGTAGTACCCTGCTGTCGGGTCAAACGGCCCCTCGACGCGGTAGCCATAACACTGGTGGGGGCGGAGATTTTTGACGGATCGCTGCCAAAAGTCACCGTCTCTTGATAAGGGATAGCGGGCAATCTCCCGTTGACCCGAGGCATCGAACAGGCAGAGCGTGACCCCCGTCGCATGGGCCGAGAATAGGGAAAAATGGGCGTTGTGACCGTCCCAATGGGCTCCCAGACGACCGTCGGTTAGCGGTCGCTGGTCAGCCATAAGGAAAAGCTATTGCAGAGTGATAGAGGATTTACAAAGCCGCAGCGCGACTGACAAACCACTTTTGCATCGCCGAAAACTTTTCGCGCCAACCGTTTTGTGGGGAATGGGGCGCGTTTTGGAGAATAGCGATGCGGTTCAACATCCCCAGCAACTCTTTGGCATCGAGGGGCCAATGCGCACGGTACACGCCGTGTTGCCGAGAGGGGGTGCGCGACACCATGATGGCGGGAATGGATTTCATCCCAACACAATAAGTTTTCCACTGATTGATGGCGCGCGGATCGTCGGCGTTGATGATGGCCGCATTGATGGGCATGAGACTGGTGATGTCGCAGAGCTGGTAGCGGTGCTCGTAACTCGCTCCAATAATCAAGATGCTTTTGAGCAACCGTTTCTCGTATTCCGAAAAACCTAGACATAAAATGGATAATTCATAAACCGTTTTCACAACACTTTACCCCAAAAATTTAGATAAACACAAAACCACTCACGCGCAGAAAAACGCGATTAAAAGAGTGGGCGATTGAATGAGCGTGACGACCGTAAAGTGATCGCGGATCAACGGGCCAATTGGCCTTTCAAGCAGTGTTCATGTCCGGCCTCCAGAGATACAAAATCGGGAGGGAGTGACAAAGGGGAGTGCGCCCACATCGGGCTGGACTCCGGCAACCCCGCTATCGTGGCATCACATCGATGCTTTAGACCGGAGGCTTTGCGTCATCGCCTTTCAGCGATTTTGCCCTTATCAGATTCCCTACTACTAACGGTGAAATGAGACATCTCACTCAGCGGTCATTCTTAATCGCTTATAGGGTGTTTTGCAAGCCTCGTAAGTCAATGCACTTCAATTCTTTTTTGGTGACAAAACTAAGCGTAATTCGCTAATCACACCCAAGAGTTAAGATGATGAATGATAAAACCAAGTGGACTCTCATTCAGGGCGCAAATCGAGGGATTGGGTTGGGTTTTGTGAAGCTGCTGTTACAGCGCCAACACCCCGTCATTGCGACCTGTCGGCAGCCTGCAATGGCTCACGAACTTCTCTCACTTCACGAACAATTCCCAGATTTACTGCGGGTATTCCCCCTCGATGTGACCGATGAAGCCTCCATCGAGCGCGTCGCTGCACAAGTCGATGAACCCCTAGATTTGTTACTCAATGCCGCTGGGATGCTGCACAACGGCCCCCGCATTCAGCCTGAAAAGCGTCTTGATGATGTGAACAGCGAGAATCTGCTCGCAAGCTACCAAGTCAATGCCGTGGGGCCCCTTCTCATGGCTAAACATTTCGCCCGTCAGTTAACACATAAAGAACGGGCCGTGTTCGCCAGCATTTCAGCTCGGGTGGGGAGTATTGGGGATAATCAGCTTGGGGGGTGGTACGCCTATCGCGCTGCCAAAGTCGCCCAAAATATGTTCACGCGGAATATCAGCATCGAGTTGCGCCGTAAATCAAAGCAATTCATCGCCATTGGACTCCATCCGGGCAGTGTGGACACCGATTTATCGCGGCCTTTTCAAGGGCGTATTGCCCATCAAGTGTTCACCCCCGATCAGGCCGCCGCTCAACTCTTTACGGTGATTGAAAAGCTCACCCCTGAAGATTCAGGCAAATTTTTCGATTACAGCGGCGAGGTATTGCCTTGGTAACTCACGCTAAAAATTGATGTAGCCGATTGAGCAAAGCCGTCGGTTGATCGGCGTGTAACCAATGACCTGCCTGCGGGAGCGTGTCGATTAGGGCGTTGGGAAAATAGCCCTTGATGGTGTCGTGATCGTTAGGACCGATATAGTTCGACAGCTCCCCCGCTACAAATAAGGTCGGGCCGTCGTACTGTCGCTGCCCCAACGCCGTCGTCGGGAAATCTAAAATGTGCGGTAGCTGAGTGCTCAACGCCGAAAGATTAATGCGCCAATCAAAGCGGCCATCCTTCACGACGAGGTTTTGTAGCAAGAAAGCCCGAATCCCCGCCTCAGGAATAAATTGGCTCAACCACTGATCGGCGACGGTTCGTTGGTTCACGACCCCTAAATCGAGGTTTTGCATCGCTTGGATATAGTCCTCAAAGCGCGAACCGTAACTGATGGGCGCAATGTCCAATACCACAAGTTTGTCAACGCGCTCGGGTTGTTGTAACGCCAACACCATCGCCGTCTTGCCACCCATGCTGTGACCCATCACCATCGCGTGGGCCAATTCCTGAGCGTCCATCAGCGCCGCCACATCCGCCGCTAACACTTCATACTCCATCTGCGGTGACCAAAACGATTGGCCATGATTGCGTAGATCCACCGCCCATACCCGATAACGCTCGGCTAACTTTTGCGCGAGGGTGTGCCAATTCCGCGCCGAACCAAATAACCCGTGCAAGATAATGAGTGGTGGCCCTTCTGTACCGTAGGCCCGAAATGCAAGTTGTTGTGCTGTCATCAATGAAAAAAGGCGGGTTTGACGCCCGCCTCACCTGTGAATTTAAGGGTTATTCGTAAAGTGGAGGGAGGATTCGCGAACGCACGGGTAACCGTCTAGCGTTCAACCGCCAGCGCTACCCCTTGACCGCCCCCAATACACAGGGTGGCTAACCCCTTTTTGGCATCGCGACGAATCATTTCGTGAATGAGATCGACCAGGACGCGGCAGCCCGACGCCCCGATGGGGTGACCAATCGCAATCGCGCCCCCGTTCACATTGACCTTGCTCACATCCCAACCTAAGCCCTTATTCACCGAAATCGCTTGGGCGGCAAAGGCTTCGTTGGCTTCGACTAAATCCAGATCGTCGATAGTCCAACCCGCTTTTTCGAGACATTTTTGGGTGGCTGGAATTGGCCCTGTCCCCATGATGGCCGGGTCAACGCCCGCACAGGCATAGCTGGCGATACGGGCCAAAATCGGCAAGCCCAGTTCGTTCGCCGTGCTTTCCGCCATCACTAAACACGCCGCCGCGCCATCATTCAGCCCCGACGCATTACCCGCCGTCACGGTGCCTTCACTCGGTTTGAAGGCGGGTTTTAGCTTGCTAAGACTCTCGAAAGTGGTGACTCCACGAATAAACTCATCTTTCTCAAAGACCACCGGATCGCCTTTCCGCTGAGGAATGATGACCGGTACGATCTGGGCTTTAAATTTCCCCGCTTCCTGGGCCGCAGCGGCTTTCTGTTGAGATTGGGCAGCGAATTGGTCTTGTTCAGCGCGAGTGATTTCGTATTGCGCCGCGACATTCTCCGCCGTAATCCCCATGTGATAGCCGTTAAACGCATCCCACAGGCCATCTTGAATCATGGTATCGACCATTTTCCAATCGCCCATTTTCACGCCATTGCGCGAACCCACCAGTGCGTGGGGCGACAGGCTCATGTTCTCCTGGCCCCCTGCAATGATGATTTTGGCATCGCCACACTTAATGGCTTGTGCGGCGAGATGCAGTGCCCGTAAACCGCTTCCGCACACCTGATTGATGGTGATCGCGGGCACTTCTTTCGGAACGCCCGCCGCAATCGAGGCTTGACGTGCAGGGTTTTGTCCGGTCGCCGTGGTCAGGACTTGCCCCAAAATGACTTCATCGACTTTAGCAGGATCGAGCTTGGCGTCTTCAAGGAGCGCCTTAATGACCGTCGCACCGAGCTGGTGGCCGGGGATATTGGCCAACGAACCGCTGAAGTTGCCAACGGCAGTGCGCCGTGCACCGACAATAACGACATTTTCCATGATCGACCTCGTTTTTTGGTGGGAAAGACCGCGAAGTGCGGAGTCCGTAGCATAACGCCGTCTGTTTAAAATCGTCAGTGTTGAAAACGCTATAATCGAAGTTTTTGCAGTTGAGCGAGTCGTCGAATTGAACGCAGTTTTACACACCCGCTGGGCAGCAGGGATTGAATATGACGGACAGTCCTTTCGGGGTTGGCAACACCAACAACCGCACATCCCCACGCTTCAAGCGGCGGTCGAAGGGGCGTTGAGTCAGGTGGCGGCTGAACCCGTGACGGTGCAGGTGGCGGGGCGCACGGATACGGGCGTTCATGCCGTCGGACAGGTGATTCATTTTGAGACGACAGCCGTGCGATTGGCCCATGCGTGGTTGATGGGCACCAATCGCCATCTCCCCGATGCGGTGAGTGTTCAGTGGGTTCAGCCCGTCACAAAGCAATTTCACGCACGGTTTTCGGCGCGACGGCGACGATATCGGTATCTCGTGTTAAATCGTCGCCATCGGTCGGCGCTGTGGCATCGACGGGCGACGTGGTGGCGAATGCCGTTGCAAGCCGAACTCATGCACGCCGCCGGACAAGCCCTAGTAGGAGAACGCGATTTTAGTGCCTTTCGGGCTGCCGAATGTCAGGCGCGTCATGCGATTCGGGAGATTTTTCGGTTGTCGGTGCGGCGCGAGGGCGATTGGGTGTGGCTCGATATTGAAGCAAATGCGTTTTTGCATCACATGGTCCGCAACATCATGGGGGTGCTGTTAGCCATTGGCGAAGGGGCGCGTCCGGTTCACTGGGCGGCGGATGTCCTCAACACGCAGGATCGGCGACAAGCTGGCGTGACGGCTCCCCCCGATGGCTTGTACCTCACGGCCGTCGAATACGATGCCATTCACGAATTGCCCTTGCCGTTGCCCTGGGGCAGCCCGTTGTTTTTATAAATGCACTTGAATTGTGGGGCAGGCGGCGATTTTTCTGAGTTAACCAAATCGACAAGGTTTGCGCCAAATCCTCGTTCTCCAAGACGAGTCATATTTGAGATCACTCGTTACCTCTGGAGCACCTCATAATGTCCCGATTAACCGTTTTGACACGCAATTTTGTAGGCCAATTCCTGTTTTTGAGCCTGAGTTTTGGGGTCTCGATGTCTCTACAGTCTGCTGACTGGCAGGTGACTCGGCTTGTGGATCAATTGCGTTTCCCGTGGAGTTTGGCGTTTTTGTCGGCTGACGAATGGTTGATTGCAGAACGCGACGGTCGTTTATGGCGGATCACGGCGGCGGGCCAACGCACCGAAATCAGTGGGTTACCCAATCATTTAGTTGCGACCGGTCAAGGGGGACTTTTCGATGTCGTGTTGCACCCGCAATTTTCCGATAACCAATTGATTTACTTAGCCTATGCAGGTCGTGATGCGCAGAATCGGTCGAATACGGAAATTGCGCGAGCGAGGTTACGGAACAATCGTTTGGTGGATTTGGAAGTGATTTTTACGGCACAGCCCAAGGTGCGCGGGGGACGGCATTTTGGCGGAAAATTGCTATTTGATGCAGCGGGTTACCTTTATTTGGGCCTGGGCGATCGAGGAGATACGCCCCGTCGTGCGCAAGACTTAACCGATCACAGTGGCAGTCTGATTCGGTTGCACGATGACGGGCGCGTCCCCGTTGATAATCCGTTTGTCGATCAATCGCCTAAACATCCCGAAATTTACACCTATGGCAATCGCAACATTCAGGGGCTCGCCATGGATTCCGAAACGGGGGAGATTTGGATGCACGAGCACGGGCCGTTGGGGGGCGATGAGGTCAATCGCGTGATTCGCGGGGCCAATTACGGCTGGCCCATCGTGACCCATGGACGGGAATATAGCGGTGCAATCATCAGCGAGTTGACCTCGGCACCGGGCATGGTGGATCCGCTTAAGGTGTGGTCGCCGTCGATTGCGCCGTCGGGACTGGTGGTGTATCGCGGGACGGCGTTTCCCCAGTGGAACGGCCATTTTTTCGTTGGGGCGTTGCGGGGACAGCGATTAGTGAGATTGACTTTGGAAAATCAACGCCTGGTTGAAGCGGAAGCAATGTTGGTCGGTCAACTGGGACGGATCCGCGAGGTTCGTCAAGGTCCCGATGATTTCATCTACTTATTAACCGATTCGCCAAACGGGGCGCTGTACCAAATTTCACCCCGTTGAATTGATGCCTCTCATAGGCGTGACGAAGCCGAAATCCCAGCCGTTGAACGCAAATAACGATTTAGATAGCCCACCGCCGTGCCAGTCGATGGGCCACAACCGCAAATCCCATTGTCATCAGGGTCAACATAAGAAATTGCGGTGTTAAGCGACTTAAGAACGGCCACAGTGCTGCATCGGGTTCGACGTACCAAAAAATCTTTAAGAAGCCATCCAAAGCCCATCCATTGAAGGTGAAGAGGGCGACGGACTCCATCCACGAGGGCATCAGAAAGCGCGGTACCATGCTGCCACCCAACGCCGACATCAGCAAAATCACAATCGACGACACGCCATTGAGTTGGGCACGGGTATCACAGCTCGTTGCCAGTGTCATGGCAAACGCACAGGCGGCAGCAGCCGTCATTGGCGTAAACAGCAAGACGCCCAAAATCGTGCGCCCGTCGCTAAAGTCCAGGCCGAAGACCAGTGCGCCCCACGCGAACATCAGCCAGACTTGAACCGTTCCCAACACCGTGAAAAACAGCCAGTGACCCAAGAGCTGCGTTGGAAGCGAAACGCCCGCATTCAGCAAGCGTTCGAGGGTTCCATTTTCGCGATCCTCCAGTAAGAGGCTACTGGCCCCCGCCATCGAAAACAGCAGAAACATCACCCCAATGCCCGCCGCGTAGTACGCCACCGGACTCACATTGCTGACATCATCTTCTTGCTTCGATGACACGCGGCGAACATCGGTCATCAGCAGGGGTAAAACATCGGCATCCAGGGAAATGGCCATTGGATTCGCTCCCGAAACGCTCACCCCAGTCGTCGCCTCAGCTTCTGCATCCAACGGCGCAATATTCTCCCCGCCGATGTGGGTATGCCACGACCGCTCCCCCCGCAAATAAGGCAGCAATTCATTGAACACGCGCTGTTGTTCTTCGGTCATCGGTGCATTTTGAGACGCTAAATAATCGGTTGCCCTTTGCAGCAACACATCCGGCGCCACCCCCAAAGCCATCCCCTGCAAAATTCCCCGTACGCTGTAACGCAACGCCGGATTGGCCGCGTCATACAGCAATTCGGTTTGGGATTGTTGCGGATCAAAGGTACCGTACTGCTGCGCAAACCCCGACTGTAGCACCAGCGCTACCCCATATTCTCCCTGCCGTACCGCCCTTAACGCCGTCTCTCGGTCTTCAAAAACCGTCACTGACAAGAGATCGAGTTGGTCGAGGGCGTTTGCGAATCGCTGGCTCAACGGCGTTTGATCCAAATCTACGACGCCCAATGACAACTGGGGCGGTGAGTCATCGCTTAACCCCCCAAAAACACCCGCAAAAATCGAGAAAAACATCACGGGCAATACAAATGTGAGGGCTAGAGCCGCTGTATCGCGTCGCAAACGGTGCCAGTGGACATACAGTAGGGTGATCATCAGTCTCGTAACTCCCGACCCGTTAAGTGAAGAAATAACGCCTGTAAATTAGGCCGCACCAATCGGATGTCGGCAATTTCAATGTCGGCGGCCTGAAATCGCCGTAAATAAGTCGCTAAATCCGCTGCAATCTCCTGTAAATCGCATTGCCACACCTTAGGATCTGTCGCGGTGAGATCCGTCCACATTGGCGGTAAAGGCATCGCCGTCGCCAGCTCAAATACCGCTTTGGTTTGGCCCAAATGCTTGTGCAACAACTGGTGTAAGGGGCCGTCGGCAATGATTTTTCCCCCGTCAATAATCGCCAAACGGTCGCAAAGTGTTTGTGCTTCATCGAGTTGGTGAGTCGTCAGTAATAATGCCGTCCCCTGTTCGCGCAGCGCAGTCAACATGTCGTTAATCCGCACCCGACTTTGGGGATCTACACCGACCGTCGGTTCATCGAGCAACACGATCTGCGGACGATGTAACACCCCACAAGCCAAATTTAAGCGCCGTTTCATTCCCCCCGAAAATCCCTCTACGGGTTCATCGGCCCGTTGCGCCAAGCCCGTCCATTCTAGTGCCCAATCCACCGCATCTCGTTGCGCCTTACCATGTTGTCCATGAAATGCGGCGAAGGCCCATAAGTTTTCTCGGGCCGTCAGCGTCGAATACACGGCGATTTCTTGGGGAACGACGCCAAGTGTGACCGACTTTGCCCGTTCAATTTGACCTTCGTCGAGGCGCAATCGCCCTGCCATCGCCCGAATCAAGGTGGATTTTCCCGCACCATTAGGCCCAAGTAAGGCCAAGGTCTCTCCTGAGGCTAATTGCAAGTTGATCCCTTGCAAAGCGGTGACCTGTTTGAAGCGTTTGTGCGCATTTTTCACGATCATTAAGGGATTCACGGCAAATCCTCCTCGATCTTGGGTAACGCTTCCACGGGTAGGGCGGCTGGCGTCCAAATTACCCCGCTTTTACCCAAAGTTGTTCCCGTCGCAAAGGCCACATCGACAAGCGCGTTCTGAAAATCGGTCAGGGCCTGAATTTGTGAGGACTGAGCGTCAGTAAGCTCGGTAAGGGCATTAAGGACATCATTACTCGTATTGAAACCTCCTTGGAATTGCAACAATTCATCCTCATAGGCTTCCTGTGCCCGTTCAATCGAAATCCGATTGGTCAAAATACGCTGCCAATTTTCTTCCACCGTATCCACGGCATTCTCCACCTCCAAACGGACACTTTGTCGTAAATCATTCTCAAAAGCCCTCGTTTGCCACGCCTGCAATAACGCGCTTCGTCGTCGCGCTCGTGCGGCCCGATTCCCCTCCAATGGTACTTCAAGCGTTAAGCCCACCTGATAGCTGTTCAACGCACGATTAAAAAGCTGTTCAAAAGCGTCACCAAAATTGTCCTTCGCGCCGGCGAACCCATAACGAAAGTCAAATCGCACGTCGGGCAAGGTGGCATTGTCCGCCACGGCGTAATTCAACTGGTCGATTTGGGCCTGTAGCTCGTTCTCAAACAGCTCCATACGATTTTGTTGGGCCAATTGTGCGACCCGTTCCCGATCAAAAGATAACCCAAGGGGTTGCGGCATCGTGGTGGGCAGAATCACCGTGTTTCCACTAATCGGGAGATCATCGCGATTTAAGAGGCGTTTGAGCGCCCGTTCCGCTCGTCGTCGATTGAGTTCCGCCCGAATGACCCCATCAAAGTTCCGCGCCACCGCCGCCTGTGCCCGCGAGATGTCCACCTTAATCCGAATTCCCTCCTCGACTTGACGTTGCGTATTGCGGACCTGTTCCAGAAAAAGATCGTATTGACGGAGCTGAATGCGCAACAGCTCCCGTGCCGCAAAATAACGCCAGTACGCCTGTTCGGTGTTGGCCAAGAGACGGATGGCAAATAACTTGGTTCGCGCTTCGGTTTGACGGGCCTGAAGGGCAGCAACGCGAATGCTTGCGGTGTTGACCTCAATCCCTGCATTGCGCAACAGCGGCTGTGAACCACTTACATTGAAGCCAATATTCACTGTCTCTCCCAAGCGTGGCGCCGGTTGGGTTGGATCAAATCCGGGTAATCGCTCATCGCTATCGCTGTAGCTGTAGGGTAGCTCAAGGGCAATCCGTCCACCCGTCGTCAGGGGAAGCGTTACATTGGGTGTCAGGGCAAAACTTCGCGTCCCGTCATTCCGCCCGTCCCATCGCCCAGATAATGAGGTTGTTGCGCCTAAAATCGCTTCAAATTTGGCCTGTTCCGCCAATAGTTGTTGTTCGGCCTGCGGTTCCCTAAACACCTCCACTTTTAATCCCAGATTGTTGGCAAGCGCCGCCGTCAAGGCATCGGTTAAATCAAGGGATTGCGCATCCGCCGCCCTTTCCAGCGACGCCCGCGCTTCATCGACCACCTTTGAAGCCAATACGGGGGGCTGATCCTCAAGGGTTTGAGGCGGGGCACTAAGGTAGTCAGGGGGCGTGAATAGGGCGCTTTGGCGCAAGTCGTCACTATTCAAGCGGGTGGGAAACACCAGCGGTACCGTACATCCGCTCAACAACATCCCCCAAAGTAGCATCCCCCACAGGGCGTAATTTGCGAGGGGGTATCGGTCGTTCAAATAAAAACGCAGGGTATTAGGCAAAAGAGATCCCCCGAAGTAGTGATAGATGCGGATCGCGCTACAGGGTGGGCGCACTGAGAATGGGAATAATCAAGGCAATCGGCGGTTTTTCTTCGAGATGAATTAAGCCGGTGGCTAAGGTTCCCGCCGTCAAAATCAACGCGGGGCCGTCACTCAAATCCCACAAATATTGATTGGGGCGTTGCGGGTCGCGTATTAAATCGGCAAATACTTCGATTTGATGGTTGTCCTGGGTGAGTTGACGGGCAACTTCGGCATTTCCCACCTCCAACGACGCGCCTTCGGGCGTCACGGGGAACGGCGATACCTCCACCACCCGCGCCAACACGCTGCCAAAGCGTTCTCGTTCGACGGGGTTGGGCGTTAATCGCAGGGTCATGCCTGGGCGAATCTGTTTTCCCGCATCGAGTTTGAAGTACACCACCGCCTGTAACGGTTCGTGGCCACGACGGGTATCTAGGGTGCCTAGACGGGTTCCCCGACCCACCAACGCCCCCGGCGACTGGGTTAATTCCACAATTCGCCCCGAATGTTCTACCCGCACTTCCCGTTGTTCGGCGAGCTGCTGTTGTAATCGCGTAATGGTGCGTTGCAATTCGGCTTCTTCGTGTTCCATCAAAAAGCGTAGTTCGGCTTGTCGTTTATCGAGGTCGGCCAGGCTTTTCGCTAGATCTTCCTGATCGAGGGTGAGGTCCAGGATGGCGTCTTGCCGTTCTGTGAGGCGGTTAAGCGCATCGACAAAACTCTGTTCGGCCCGTACACGGTCGAAATCGGACTGCATCAATTGAAGTTCAACCTCAGCGACGCGAATGAGTTGTTGACTGGTCTGTTGACGCGCTGCGAGTACCTGATCCGCCGAACGCAGTTGACGCGCCCGTAAATCTTCCAAGCGTTTTTGCGTATCGAGCACTTGTTGATGACGCTGCTTTTCGAGGTCGACCATTTCCGTGAGATTGCGCCGTTGTTGGGTGAGATGACGCAGCCGCTGTTGGTGATTGCGTTCGGCCAGTTCACGACTGCGCTTCACCTGTTCCTGCTGAAGGTTAATCCGATTCGTCAGAATTTCGCGGCGACGGGACAAAATATCGCGTTCCATATTTAAGTAACGCAACGTCAAGTCTTCAATCACCGCATTCTTTTCCTGCACATCTAGGCGTTGCTGTTGCGCCTGTAAGAGCTGTTTTTCGAGGTCGGGTTGTTGTAGATGTGCAACGATTTGCCCCGCCTCCACAAAGTCGCCTACGCGCACTAACCAGGTTCCCATTTGACCACTGGCCGTCGATTGAAAAGTGACCAACGTATTGCGCGTTAGCAGTAACCCGTTTCCCTTCGCCGTGATGGGAATTTGCCCAAACAACAGGTAGCTCACGCTCAGAAAGGTCAAGCTCAAAAAAATCAGCATCCACGACCCACTGTGGCGCTGAAGGACGGGTAATGCGCGGTGGATCTGCTCGGGCGTTAACTCAAAATCGGTTTTGGAACGGCGTTTTAGCAGGGACATAAGCAAGTTCTCTAAGCCATTTGGCGCGACATCAAATCTTGGAATAGCCCAGATTCTCGACTCAACCGCTCAAAGTTGCCCTGTTGAACGATTTTGCCGTCTTCCAAGACATAAATCCGGTCGGCTTTACGGATGGTGCTCAGTCGATGGGCAATGCTGAGGCGCGTGACCCTTCGTCGGTCGAGTGCTTCACTGACAATGGCTTGGGTTTTGTTGTCGAGGGCGCTCGTCGCTTCATCAAACAACACAATTCGAGGTCGCGCTGCTAAGGCACGGGCAATTAACAAGCGTTGGCGTTGTCCCCCCGAAAAGTTGCTCCCACCCTCGGCCACCATGCTGTGTAACCCCATCGGCAAGCGTTCGACATCATCGCTCAGGCCCGCATCGGCAATGGCGTCCCAAATCTCGGCGTGGGACAACTTCATGTTATTGGCAATGTTTTCCATGATATTGCCCGCACTTAAACGACCGTTTTGCAAGACCGAACCGATTTGGCGACGTACCGCTAAAATGTCCAAGCCCGCTAAATCCTGACCATCAAACAAAATACGGCCTTCCGTGGGGCGTTCAAATCCCAGCATCAATCGCAAAATCGTCGATTTTCCCGAACCACTTGGGCCTACAAAGGCCACAAACTCTCCCGGGGTAATCTCAAACGAAACCTCCCGCAAAATAAGTGGCCCGCCCTCAAAATATCGAAACGAGACATTTTCAAACCGAATATGGCCACTCAATCGTCCGGGATCAGAAGCGTCCTCGGTGACTTCCACTTGGCCTTCGAGGAGGGGCTGAATGCGGCGCGTTTTGACCAGCGTGGCCTGTACCTCCAAAAGGGTATTGCTGACATCCGCCCAACCGCTGAGGTAGAGCACAAACGCCGTGTTAAACGCAATAAAGTCCCCGATGGAGATCGCTTTGGGATCCGTCGCTGACAACCCAATGGTCAATTCAGTGGCTTGCCAAAACAAAAAGGCCGATGCCACCGGCGGTAAAATGCGATTGATGGCGGTAACGATGTCCTGAGCGCGCTGAATACGCATCGTCGTGACCAATTGGGCGGTGTATTTCATCACCCAGTGGTTAAACGCCCGATATTCCGCGCCCGCCACGCGCAGTTTTCCGACGGCGGCAATCATTTGGATCATCAAGCCATTGAACTCGCCTTCGAGTTCGTGAAGTCGCAGGGCAAAGTGGCGAACCACCGTGGCCGCAATCGCTGTCATTACTAGGGTGAATAGGCCAATCCACAGGGCAATCTTGGCCAGTTCCCAGCTGTAGTACCACAGCAATAGAAAGTTCAGCAGGGCGAGTACCCCCGAAATGAGCGGGCGAACGGTACTACTGCTCATCTCCTGAATCACTTCCCCGACCGCATTCACCCGCGTCTGTAATTCACCACTGGCGTAGCGACGGAAAAAGTCGGGTTTGAACTTCAAGAGCCGATCCCACATCGCCGATTGGGCGGACACATCAGCCAAAGTGCCCGTTCGCACCGATGCCATAGCTTGACCGTACGTAAACAGTGCGCTGCCAACGGCCGTCGCGAAGAGCAATGCGGCGAGTTCCCATAACAACCCCCCGTCCGCATTGGGAATCGCCGTATCGACCAAGGCCCCTGTCACCCGTGGCGTCACCATGCCCAGTAACGCAATCGCGATCCCGCACAATAGGATGTACAGCAAATCCGCCACCCGTCCCCGCGTCGTAAACCGCAGCAAATCCGTAAACCGTCGCGCTTTGGCGGGGAGTGGACGGTAAAGCATGTAGGCATCGGGTTGGATTAAGTCGCGCAATTCGGGGGGCACGGGCTGTCGTTGGCGCAGTTGGGGTTCCACAAAATCGTACCCCCCATTGGCGGGCAACAAGGCAATTGGACGACGTTCTTCCCCCACATAGGCCAGCAATGGTCCACTGTCCCGCCTCCACCAATCGGGGTTGAGAATAATCTTGCGGTGACGGAGCTTGGACGCCCGTGCAATGGCCTCAATGGGGTCTTCCACGCGGTTCAAATCCTCCGACGCCTGGGGGGGGCGAATTTCGACGCCGAGGTATTGGCCCAGCGCCTGTACCGCCGTCAACAATGCGGTATCGCGGTTTTTGAAGCGCTCCTTGGGGTCGAGGACATCGGCGAGGGTTTCATACGCATCGCTCAACGCCGTGCGCTGTTGATAACGACTGGCCATACGCCGTTGCACTTCGGCGCGACGCTCTTGGTCGTTGAGCTGGTTGAGACGGCGGTTGAACAGTCGGTGCAGTCCCCCTAACCCAATAATGATTTCCCATAGGGTGAGTTGCTCGTCGAAGGGGCGTAACACCATTTCGGTGTCGGCACTGGCGCGTAACCACATTTCCGCCCCAACCAGTACCCCCCCATTTTCAGGACGCCATTCGAGACCTTCTTCCCCAAACAGGCGAACGGTGCCGCGCTTGAGTTCAAGCCACGCAAATCGGCCGGGGGAAAGCGCGATGTTTTCCCCTTCTCCTAGTTGAATGAGTTCGTCTAAACGGTCGAGACGGGTCAAATTTGGGGGGGGTTCCAATTCGACCACCAGATGGCGTCCCAACGCACTGACCCACCCTTCGAGTGCGATGCGGTCGGCTTCGGCCAAACGAAGTGTCCGTTCAATTTTGGGATCGAAACGCATCTCGATGACGGTGGTTTCGCCGACGGCCACTTCCATAAAGCTGAGGA
>CAZTIH010000025.1:0-27177 GCA_964613675.1 uncultured Candidatus Competibacteraceae bacterium | reverse complement strand
ACATAGCGTAATAGGTGGCTTTAAGGGCAAATTCCTCGATCACCCACGATACCCATAGCTCTTTAAGCGGGTCGATGAAGGGGAATGACGGAATCAAATTATCGTTGTAATCAAACTCAATGAGCATCGCTTTACCAATCCCCGTCACCATGGGACAAGAGGTGTAACCGTTATAAACCGCCGTGGCCTCCCGTTGCTGGAGGGCGTTGATCAAATTATTGGCAACGACCGGCACTTGCCATTTGACGCTCGCGGCTGTTTTCCCCTTGGGAACTCCATTGATGTCGCCTACCCCGAAAACATTGGGATAACGCAGGTGATTTAGATGCGCTTTATCGACCTCTAACCACGAATCATTGGCATACGGGCCTTCTCGCCATCCCAGCGGGCTGTTGAGAACTGCATCGGGGGCACGCATTGGGGGTACGACATGAATGAGGTCGTAAGGGAGTTCAACGCGGTCGGTTTGCGTTTGGTAAGTCGCGGTTTTGCGGCCCGGATCAATCGCAACGAGTCGGTGATGAAAATTGATATTGATGTCCCGTTCACCAAACATCCCAATGATGTGTTTATCCACCGTGGGTACCGAAAATACCGTGTGGTTGTGGGCAAAGTACTCGATTTTGACATCATTGCGGCGGTTTGCGCGTTGGGCTTTGTCGTGGGCGAGGAAAGTCACTTTTAAGGGGGCCCCTGCACATTTCATTTCCGTGGCGGGCCGCCCAAAGTGACCGACGCCGCCTTTGGCAATCCATTCATCAAAGAGACGGGCAGATCGCTCGGCTTCCACAGGCCCGCCTTAAATGCTGGTGATCCCATGTTGGCCGATGAGATGAGGTGACATGCCTTCAATGGCCGAGTAATTGAGATGTAGCCCCGTCGCCACGATCAAAAAGTCGTAATTCACGACCTGTCCCAATGTGGTGACCACGCGGTTCGCCTCGGGGTCAAATTCGGCCACATCGCTCGTGATTCAATCGACGCCAGGTGCCACATAACTTGCGTTGCTCGACAACACATCTTCCGCCCGCCACAACCCAGCACCTATCAGCGTGTAACCGGGTTGAAAATGGTGCGCTTCACGACGGTCGATGAGGGTGATTTTAGCCCCCTCTAATTGTCGCCGCAGTTGAGACGCCATGCTCAGCCCCGCAGCCCCTGCCCCCACAATCACGATGTGGGCCTGCGTTGATAGGCGGTTGCTACCCCATCATACCTGGGCACCGCTGGCGGTTAACACCCCGGCGGCGGCAAATGCTTTTAAAAGTTCGCGACGTCGAAAAGTCGCTGATCTAATTGCGTTCATGAGATGAACTCTCCCCGTAGTGAAGTGGTTGGCATTGACCAACTACTGTCACAAAATTTAGATAACTCAATGCTTTTTTTATATCGTTATAGAAAGTAACGCGATTTGCAGGATCAGGGTACCTCGTTAAATCCCTATAGAATTATAGTTTATAACTGATGATTGCTTATTGTGATAACTAAAAGAACTAATCTCGGGGATTAAGCTGCTTTTTGAATAGATGAATGCGCCATGCGGTAAATCCCAGAACGGTGGGAATCAGAATTCCCGTCACAATGTCCAGGTTGAGCGGTACGCCAAAGTGAATGAGTACCCTTACGCCGTAACGCATGAGTTCGATGAAGTAATAACTCAGCACCACAACCGATAAGCCCTCCACGGTTTCCTGCAATCGCAGTTGAAGATCCGCACGACGGTTCATCGACGACAACAATGCTTGGCTTTGCTGTTGTAACGAGACATCTACACGGGTCTGTAACAAGGCACTCGCCCGCGCCACCCGCTGAGAAAGCTGCCCCTGCCATTCGCTCATCGAGGCAATCGTTCTCATGGCCGGTGCCAATCGCCGTTCCATAAACGCTTCTAAGGTCTGCAACCCCTCCAAACGGCTTTCCCGTAGCTCGCTAATCCGTTTGGTCACCAGCGCGTAGTAGGCCCGACTGGCCGCAAAACGATAGGTGTGATTCGCCATACTGTTTTCTACCGCCGCCGCGAGTTGGGTAAGCTCGGCGAGTAAAGCGGTTTCGTCGAGTTCGGCGCGGAGGGAATGGTCGTCGCGTTGGCTCACTTCATTCATTCGCCCGATGAGATTAGCCAATTGTCGTTCCCACTGATCGAGTTGGGCGGCGAGTTGCTTTGCCGGTAAGAAACCAAGCATCGCCAACGAACGGTAGCTTTCGATTTCGAGGAGGTGTTGGAGCAAACGCCCTGCTTGTCGCGGGGTGAGGCCATGATCGCTAATGAGAATGCGGTCAAATCCATCGCTGTGAATCCGAAAATCACTCCACAAACACGCCAACCCATCCAGCACTTGGCTACCCGCTAGATTTGAGGTCATAAATAACCGTTCCGCATCTTGGGCATCCAGCGGGGTACGGCTTGAGTTTTCGAGAATAATGTGGGTCGCGACCAACACCTCTCCCGGCAAGCCCTGTAACCAATCCGTTGGGACTAAAGCAATCGGCGGAGAAATAAACGGATCATCCGCATGAGTGCCCGAGCGCAAAAAAGTGAAGGTCGAAAATTCGTTATGCCGCTCCCAACGCAACCGAAATTCTCCTAAATCGGCTAACCAAAAAGGCGCGTCTTCAGCGGGGATCGGTGCGTTGAACCGTTGGCACAGAGATGCAACATGACGACAGTCCGCCAATGTCCCCCCCGGGCCAGATAACACCGCTAAATGCGATGCCCGTAGTGGTGATTTGATCTCTTCAGAAGGACGGGCGTGGAGTTCGCGATCTAACGCACGACGCTGGGGGTGCTCCCGTAGGCCAGCGAGTAATGCAGGATGATTCATGGTTAACGGGTCTCGATTAATAGCAAATTCGCGATTCTGAATCCGATTTTGAGGGCGTGCGCAACGGTCATTTAGGGGATTTTTGAGATTCGCGCTCCGTGTGTGGGATCTTTTGACATTCTCCCCGCCTTGAAGAACGGGGCTTGTCGCGCATTTTTGCCATTCTCCCCGCCCTGAAGAACGGGGCTTGTCGCACATTTTGGTCAAACGCAGAACCCTTTGGCTTTAGGCGGAGTTCATCTGCAAAGGTGACCCCGCCTGGGTTGCACGCTGGGGGGTTATCTCAAGTGCGTGTCCCTTGCGCATTACGCCGTTTGTTGGCGAGTAAACACAGATAATCATGGCCCAAAGTGGCGGCCGCCAACGCCGTGATGCCCGCGACATCGTACGGAGGGGACACCTCCACAATATCCATGCCCACAAAATTGAGTGGCTCCAAAGAACGAAAAATGGCTAAGGCTTGCGCCGTACTTAATCCCCCAACGACTGGGGTTCCCGTCCCCGGTGCAAAGGCTGGATCGAGACAATCAATGTCGAAGGTGACATAGGTGGGGTGGTTGCCCAGCGTTCGGAAAATTTTGCTCACCACCGCGTTAACCCCCTGTTCGTGAACCCACGGTGCCGTGAGTACTGTCAGTCCCTGGGGGTCTGCATGGGTGCGGATGCCTACTTGAATGGACCGAGTCGGATCAATCAGCCCCTCGTTCAGTGCCCGCAAAAACATCGTTCCATGATCCAAACGCCCTGCATCATCGGGCCAGGTATCCGGATGGGCATCGAAGTGTAAAAGGGACAACGGGCCGTATTTCTCTGCGTGGGCCTTCAGCAACGGGTAACTCACAAAGTGGTCACCTCCAAATGTCAACATTTGGGCGTTGTGCTGCAAAATGGTGCGTGCATGGTGATAGATGCTGTCCACGAGGGTGTTTGGATGATGGGGGTCCAAAAAACAATCCCCATAATCAATCACCGCCAAAGTTTCAAACGGGTCGGTTCCCCACGGAAACGCCAACAGTTCGGCAAGCTGTGTCGAGGCCGCCCGAATCGCCGCAGGCCCCAAACGAGTTCCCGGGCGATAGGTCACCGCTGAATCCAACGGAATTCCGCTCACCACCACATCAACGCCCGTCAAGTCCCGCGTGTAACGTCGTCGTAAAAAGCTCAACGCTCCGCCGTAGGTCATCTCGGGTTGACGACCGAGGAGCGTGTCTGTGCGAAAGGCGCGATCTCCCATCATGGAATGAGGTTTCGCTTCAATGCGTAATCCATCGCCCACCAACCCGCAAACATCGCTAGGGCAAAGGGCCAAATGAATTGGGGAACGAGCACTAAGCTCACCACGAGAGGTCCCGGACAGTAACCGGCTATCCCCCATCCGATCCCAAATAAACTCGCGCCTGTGAGCAACTTGGCGTCGATAGTTTGCGTGGCGGGGGCGTGAAATTCGGCAGCCAATAACGGGGTTTGGCGTCGCTGTTTAAGGAGCCAAAAGCCTGGCACCGTCACCAGTAATCCTCCGCCCATCACAAATCCCAAAGTGGGATCCCAATGGCCAAAAACATCCAGAAAACCAATGACTTTGTGCGGGTTGATCATCTGCGAGAGCGCCAACCCAAGGCCAAATAACACGCCACTTCCCAACGCGACCGATAGTTCTATCCATTTGTTCGAGGTCATCACAGTTCTCATACCAAATGTCGAGTGACGAGTACGGTTAAAAAGGCCGTTCCCATGAAGGTCAAGACAGCGGCCAAGGAGCGCAACGAAAGGCGTCCCAAACCACAAATGCCGTGACCACTGGTGCAGCCACTGCCCAAGCGCGTTCCTATTCCCACGAGGAGTCCGGCGACAATCAAGGTTCCCGTTCCGACGATGGGTTCAATGCGCGTGTCACTGAAAGCGCCGTAGAGCAGTCCCCCGCCCAACAGCCCGATCAAAAATGCCAAGCGCCAATCGAAATCGGATTGACCCGTCAGCAAACCGCCCGCAATACCACTGATCCCCGCCACGCGACCAATGCCCGCCCACAGCTCAAGGGCCGCCAACCCAATGAGTAGGCCGCCGATGAGTCCATATAGCCAATCAATCATGTTTTGAGGCCCGACGAGCAGCAGCGGCAAGTTGTGCACGTACTTCGGCTTCGGCGGCGGCCATTCCGTCGAGCACGGTGGACGGTTCAGATTCCGCCGTCGCGCTGGCCATCGCAATGCCTTTGTGGCGACTCAACGACCATTTCAACGCAAAGGGAGCCAGCAGTGTGGTCACCATCACCATGATGACGACCGCTGAGAAGGTTTGACCGTCGATCACGCCCAACCCACGGCCCACGCTGGCGAAGATCAGTCCCACTTCGCCTCGGGGCACCATCCCAATGCCAATCGTCAGGGCATCTTTGCCACCTCCAGCGACAAACCCCGCGATCACTTTCCCGACGACCGCCGCCACAATGAGTGCGACCGCTAAAATGAGGGTGGAGAAGTTGAAGAATAAGGCCAAATTCACCTGCATCCCCATAAGCACGAAGAAAATCGGGGCAAAAATGGTTTCGAGAGGCCCCAATTCTTTGGAAATCGTCCGTTGGTCGGGGACGGCTTCGTGATGAAACATGTGGTCGTGCAGGATAAGCCCCGCTGCAAAGGCGCCAACAATGCTGGCTAACTCGATTTGCGCCGCCGCCCACGACAGGACAAACGCCACCGTCAACGGAAACAGTAAGGGGAGATTGTGGCTTTCAATGTGACGAACTGCGTCGTGTAGGCGATCCATCAGTTTTTCGCCAAATACCACCAGTACCCCAAGGAAAATCGCCGACAACAGTACAATTCGGCCAATTTCAAGGACATTGATCCCGCCAGAAACCACCAGTCCCGCGACCACCGCTAAAATCACAAGCCCTAAAATGTCGTCGATGACAGCCGCGCCCAAAATTACCTTGGCTTCGGGAAGATGGAGACTGTTCAAATCCTTAAAAACGCGGGCAGTGATCCCCACACTGGTGGCACAGAGGGTGGCTGCAATGAAGAGATGGAGATTCATGCTGGCCTCGGGCAAAAACACCAGCGTGCAGCCCAAGCTCAACAGCATGGGCGCGACAATTCCCACGACGGCTACTTTGGTCGCACTCATGCCGACGTGCTTCATTTCTTCCACACTCGATTCCAGCCCCACCATAAATAGCAACAAAATCACGCCCAAGCTGGAGAACATCCAGATGGCCAGCAACATGCGAATCAAGTCATCGGCATTGTCACCGATAAGATATTGTTCAATGGCGGCCCCACTGCCCCCACTCGAAAAGGCGGCGATGTCGAGGACTTTGTGCGCGGCCTCCGCAATGGAGACGCCGTGGTTCCATGCGTAGTGCAGTACTTGGTTGGCTTCCCCCATGTACATCACCATGGTGAAGAAGGGTTGCCCTAGCCAGTAGCCCAGATTGCCGATAACCATCCCTATGAGCAGTTCCCCCAATACGGCGGGTTGTTTGGCTTGCCCTGCGGCCCAGCGGCCAAGAACCGCCATTAAAATCACTAGGGACAATTCGATGAGAATGAGGGCGAAGGGATCGCTATGGCCGGCGGCGGGTTCACCGTCACTGGCAGCAAAAGCTAGTCCCATGCCGAAGATGCAGGCGACTAAAAAGCCAAATGAGATTTTTTTCACAGATTCCCCTTTCAGTGGTTGGTTGATTGATTGGCAAGGGGACTGATTGCAGACGAATTACGGCAGTAGGGTCAAGACATCGGTGAGCGGTTTGCGCTTGGTGACCAGGATTTCCTTGGGATAGCCGTACCACAACAGCCCGATTATTTCGACCGCATCGGGGTCGAGTTTGGCCAGTTGGTAAAATGCGACATCCCGCAAAATATTCGGGGTACTCCATTTGGTGCCCACATTGGCGCTGGCGAGGTACAGCATGGCGTTCTGCATCCCACAGCAACATGCGGCGTAATCCTCTTTCATCCGCACGGGATCTGCGCTTCTGTTGCAGGTCACCATCAACCATCCCGGAATGGATCGCCACCGACTCGCCTTGATTTTGGCCACACTCTCGCCTTTATCCGCTTTGACCGTATCGTAAAGATATTGGCAAAACGCCTCCTTGGTCTGTTCGCCGATTTTGTAAAACCGCCACGGTTCCGAAAGATAGTGATTGGGGGCCCACGTCGCGAGTTCTAAGGCTTTGTCAATCAAGGTTTCGTCGGGGCGACGGTCGGGGACAAAATCGTGAACGGTGCGCCGTAAACGGATTAGGGCTTCGGTGGTGTCGGGGGAGGCGGCTTGATGGGGACGGTCGGCGGGAGGCAGGGTTTCGCTAAACAACATGGCGCGGGTCTCAAAATAAGGGTTACCCTCCCTGTGACCGATCCGTTTCAAGTGCGTTGCCACCACCGTTTAATCGCATTTCGTAGCCCGTGATGGCGTACATAGTCCCGCGCTACCGAAAAAAATGACGGCGCATGACGCGGAGGCCCTGGATAGGGGGATTGGCAATAGGCGATCAAGGGGGCAAAACTCTGTTGCCAGCTTAAATTTTGATAGGCGTACTCCCGATTGTGGACGCCCATCTCGTGACGCACCTTGGGGCTCGTAATCAAGTCGTAAAGCACGGTTGCGAGGGTTTCTGCATCTTCAGGGGGGACGAAGTGAACGCCTTTCGCCTTACGCAAATGAGGTTCTGCGCCACCCCCGTCGGTCGTCACGATGGGTAAACCAAAATGAAGGTAATCAACCAACCGCGTCCGAAACGAAAGGTCGGTTTCAAGGCCCTCCCGATGGAGACACACCGCTAGGTCCATTTCGACTAAATAACGGTGGCGTTCGGCGTAGGGAAACCAGGGTAGAAAAAACACCACGCGATTGAGCAACTCATTTTGTGCAGCCCACTCGTACAGCCAGTCGAGTTGGGTGTGGGGCGTTGTATCGGGATGACTCGTGTGGGAGAAAATCACCCGAATTTGGGGAAATTGGGGCAGTAGTTGTTTAACGGCCGCCAGTAAAGTGAACGGATCGTACCAGTTGTAGATGCCGCCAAAAAAAATCACAAAATCATCGTGACCGATCCCGGGGATTGTTCCACGGATGAGATGGCTTTTCTGGCGAAGTGGCGGTCGATCCGTCTCGTGGTAACTGCCAAAGGGGGCCGTGGCTACCCATCGTCTAAAGGTGACATCCGCTTGGTACTGGCTTGGCGTAACGCGGCCCAAGGCCATCAGCGCCCCCAAGTAAAACAGCCGCTGGTTCTCCGACGCCGCTAAAAAGAAATCACCCACATTAAGCTGGGTTTGCCACTGCCAATAATCCCGCCAGTACACCCAATCCCCGAGTTCAGCTGCGTAATGGAGGCTTTCCACCATGAACGGATCGTACAAATCGACGACGACAAACGGCATTGCGCCCCGCCACCGCCGTCGTAACCACGACCACGCCGCGCCGTGAATCACCACAACGTCGTAACCCGAGAGCCGTGGAGGGAGAGGTTGGGCCGGCGGAACCGTCGCGTCAGGGGCGTACAACGAAACCCGCAATTCAGTGCTCAAGGTGCGGTACATTTCCAGAAACCGAATTCCGATTCCCTGAGGTAATCCCTGGAGCGGTTCGGGACAAATCAATGCAACGGTTTTTCGCGGCGGGACGGCGAGTGGGTCGTTTTGTGGTTGCTTATCGAGTAAAGAGGCCATGTTTTATGTCACTGGATTTTGATTTTGAGACGCCAATCAACCGCCAGCATACCGCCAGTACAAAATGGAATCGGTATGCCGAGAGTGACATTGTGCCGATGTGGGTTGCGGACATGGATTTTCGATCCCCGCCCTGTGTGTTGAAGGCACTGCACCAACGGGTCGATCACGGCGTATTTGGGTACACCGATCCGCCCGATGCCCTAGTCGAAGTGGTTGTAGCCTATCTCGCTGAACGCCATCGTTGGGCGATTGACGCGGAATGGATTGTTTGGCTACCGGGGTTGGTGCCCGCGCTTCATGCGGCGTGTCAGGCCGTTGGTCAACCGCATGATGCCGTCGCAACCTTTACCCCCGTGTACTACCCCTTTTTACAGGCCCCGGGGCGTCACCAAAAAAAATTAGTGAAGGTGCCGTTGCAACAGGACGACCGTCGGTGGTTCTGGTACGACGAACAGTTAATTCACAATCTCCCTCTCAACACGCGCTTGTTTTTGTTGAGTAATCCCCATAATCCGGTGGGGCGGGTGTGGTCGGTGCTCGAACTGGAACGGTTGGCCGAAATCGCCCTTGCTCGGGACTGGGTGGTGTGTGCGGACGAAATCCATTGCGATTTGGTGTTTGAGGGGTATCAGCACACGGCGTATGGGGCGTTAAGCCATGAGGTCGCCCAACACACCATTGCGTTGTACGGCCCCACCAAGACCTACAACCTGGCGGGGATCCCCTGTACCTTCGCCGTCATTCCCAACGAATCCCTGCGACGCCGATTTATTTTGGCCTGTGGAGGACTTGTGCCACGGGTGACCGCCTTAGGCTATGCCGCTGCCTATGCCGCTTACACCGAGGGTGAACCGTGGCGTCAGGCGTTGATGAGCTATCTCGCGCAAAACCGCGATCTCCTCGTGCAAACCGCGTCTCAATGGGGGGTCACGATGGCGACGGTTGAAGCGACCTATCTAGCGTGGTGGCAAGTGAACGCCTTGGGCAACGGCTACCAACAACTCATTGAATTAGCGGGCGTTGGGCCGTCGGATGGCATGGATTTCGGGGGGGAGGGGTTTATTCGGCTGAACTTTGGGTGTCCAAAACAGACGCTACAGAAGGCGTTGATGCGACTCGCGCCTTTGTTCAGATCTTCCTAAACCTAGCTGAGGAGTGTACCTAAGATGCACAAGTTATTCACGGTCGCCGTATTTGTGATGGTGACGCCTTTACTGGCGGTCGCCCAAGGAACCGGTACTTTGGATGCGATCAAAAATCGCGGGCATTTGCAGTGTGGGATTAGCCAAGGGGTGCCGGGATTTTCAAGCCAAAACCCCGATGGTAGCTACAGTGGCATTGATGTGGATTATTGCAATGCACTCGGCGCGGCAATTTTTGGTACAGCGGAGGCGGTGCGGTTTACGGCGTTATCGGCGCGGGAACGCTTCACGGCGTTGCAGTCGGGCGAGATTGATGTGTTATCGCGGAACACCACATGGACTGCGACGCGAGACGCGACTTTGGGAGTGCATTTTGTGGGGGTCACTTATTACGACGGCCAAGGTTTCATCACGCGGAGAGGTAACGAGATTCGGACTGTGAAAGAACTGGAAGGCGCTTCGATTTGCACGCAGCTGGGCACTACTACCGAGCTCAATTTGGCGGACTACTTCCGCACCAATAATTTGGAATACAACCTCGTCGCGTTTGATCGAATTAACGAGGTACTTGCGGCTTACGAGACCGAGCGTTGCGATGCGTTTACGGCGGATTTGTCGGCACTCGCCGCGCACCGTACCCAGTTCCAGGACCCCAGTGCCCATATTTTGCTTCCTGAAGTCATTTCCAAAGAGCCGCTAGGGCCACTCGTGCGTCAAGGGGACGACAGCTTTTACAACTTGGCAAAGTGGGTGTTATTCGCCCTCATTGAGGCCGAAGAGTTGGGGGTCACACAGGAAAATGTCGCGCAGATGCTCACCTCGACCAATCCCAACATACGACGTCTGCTAGGCGTAGAAGGCGAAATTGGGGCGGCTTTGGGGGTGAGTCCTGATTGGGGCGTCAATGTCATCAAAGCGGTTGGGAACTACGGCGAAATGTTTGAACGCAATCTCGGAACCAATACCCCAGTCGGCCTAGAACGGGGCTTAAATGCGTTGTGGTTCAACGGCGGCCTCATGTACGCCATGCCGATGCGCTGAAGTCGATTATTGGCAACATCGTTCGGTTTTGATAGCGGGAGGGGTCGGTGTCGATCTCGTCCCGTGATCATTTAACAAATGTACGCCAGGGTGCGCCATGCAGAAATCACTGAGTTTAGTCGTAGGGGCCACAATTTGGCCTTGGCTTGCCGTCGCTCAACCCGTGAGTCCTACGCTTGAGGCGGTGCGGGAACGGGGGTATTTGAGATGCGGCATTAGTCAAGGATTGGTGGGGTTTTCAAGTCGGGGCACAGAGGGGCGTTACCAAGGCATCGACGTGGATTACTGCAAAGCCCTCGCGGCCGCCATCTTTGGGAATGGGGACGCCGTAGAATTCACGGAATTATCGACCCAAGAACGGTTTACCGCGTTGCAGCAAGGCCAAATCGACCTCCTCGCCCGCAACACCACATGGACGGCGATGCGCGACGCCGCGATGGAGTTGAGCTTTATCGGCGTCAACTATTACGACGGCCAAGGCTTTATGACGCGCCTCCCCGTGGACAGCGTGCGCGGGCTGGACGGCAAAACCATTTGTGTCGAGCTGGGGACGACGACAGAACTCAATTTAGCGGACTTTTTTCGCGCCAATCACATGACCTACAACCCTGTGTCACGGGAAACCTTGCCCATGCTGATCGAGAGCTACGAAAACGGTGAGTGTGAGGCGTTTACGGGTGATCTATCGGCATTAGCGTCTCTCCGTACCCAACTGAGCATCCCCACGGCGCATAATTTCTTACCCGAAGTGATTTCCAAAGAGCCGTTGGGGCCCGTCGTGCGTCAAGGCGACGAGAATTGGGGCAATTTAGCCCGTTGGACGCTCTTTGCGTTATTGGAAGCGGAAGAATTAGAAATTACGCAGGCAAATGTGAACAGTAAACTGGGGTCACTGCATCCAAATATCCGACGACTGCTGGGAATGGAAGGAGAAATCGGGATCGCACTGGGCGTGAGTCGTAATTGGGCGGTACAGGTGATTCAGGCGGTGGGCAACTACGGCGAAATTTTCTCACGCAACCTCGGGGTCAATACGTCGGTAGGACTGGAACGGGGCTTGAATGCGTTATGGACTAACGGTGGCCTCATGTACGCCATGCCGATGCGTTAGCCGGAGCTGTGATGAAAACTTCTACATTGCGTCGTACCCCGATAGCGCGTTGGCCATGGCGTGAGGCGTTATTTCAGCTCATCGTACTGCTAGTCGTGGTGGCGGTGGCGTACTGGCTCATCGACAACACCCTCAGTAATTTGCGTCAACGGGGCATCGCGACGGGCTTTAATTTCCTAAATGTTACAGCGGGGTTTGGAATTGGGTTCCATCTCATCCCTTACGACGAAACCGCCACTTACGGTCGTGCCTTCCTAGTGGGCTTGCTGAACACCCTATTAGTGGCGGGCGTGGGGATTGTGTGTGCGACGGCGATTGGATTTGGGGTGGGGATTGCGTGTTTGTCGCGCAATTTTCTGATTCGACTGATTGCGACGAGTTATGTGGAAGTCATGCGCAATCTGCCCTTGCTACTGCAAATCTTTTTTTGGTACTTCGCGGTACTCACCACCTTGCCTTTACCGCGCAATAGTCTCGTGTTGTACGACTTTTTCTGGTTGAACAATCGGGGGTTGTATCTCCCCACCGCGACGCTCGATCTCTTCACCTCCATTGCTTTGGGACTGGGTTTAGTCGCGTTAATCGGGACCTTCATTCGGCAATTTTTATGGTTTACGCCCACCGCTACCACGGAAACCACCCTGCAAAAATGGCGAAAGTACGCCCTAGGATGGGGGGTAGCGGGGGGATTGTTGGGATGGGGGATTGTTGGAATCGAATGGCAGTTTCCCGAACTTCGCGGATTCAATCTCCGTGGGGGCTTTGCGATTCCCCCTGAGTTTGCCGCATTAACCCTCGCATTATCGACCTACACGGCTGGCTTCATTGCCGAAGTGGTGCGGGCCGGTATCAATGCGGTGCCTAAAGGCCAATCGGAAGCGGGAAAATCCTTGGGATTCAATGGAATACAACTCATGATTCTCATCATCATTCCCCAAGCGATGCGGGTGATTATTCCCCCACTGACCAACCAATATCTCAATCTCGCTAAAAATTCGTCGTTAGCGGCGGCGATTGCGTATCCGGATTTAGTGATGGTGTTTGCGGGAATTACCCTCAACCAAACGGGGCAGGCGATTGAAGTGATTGCGATTACGATGGCGGTGTATTTGGCGATGAGTTTAACGGTGTCGCTGCTGATGGGGTGGTACAACCGTCGCATTACTTTGGTGGAACGCTGATGCAAAGTGGATTGAAACACGCCGCCTATTGGGTCTGGCTGAACTTTTTCTCGACCGTCGGCAACACGCTCATGACCGTAATCGGGGCAGGGCTGTTGTATTTCACGCTGATGCCGCTGATTCAATGGGCCATTATCGAAGCAACTTGGGTGGGGCAAACCCGCGAGGACTGCACGACCGGGGGCGCGTGTTGGGTATTCATCGCCACCTGGTTTGATTTACTGATGTTTGGTCGCTATCCCACCGATCAGATTTGGCGCATCCAGACGGTGTATAGCGTCTTTGGTGGGTTAAGCGCCCTCGTCATTTTCAGTCATGGTCCCTGGCGACGGTGGAGTCTCGTTACGCTTCTGGGGGCGTTTCCCATCTTTGCGTTTTTCATGGTGTACGGCGGGGTATTTGGACTCTCCATCGTGCCCACAGAACGGTGGGGCGGATTCTTCTTAACCTTGGTGATTGCGTCGGTGGGCATGTTGGGGTCGATTCCACTGGGCATGTTGCTCGCGTTGGGGCGACGGTCTTCGATGATCGTCGTGAAATCGCTATGCGTCGTGTTTATCGAAGTCATTCGCGGGATTCCCCTGATTACCGTGCTGTTTATGGCATCGGTCATGTTTCCGCTACTGCTGCCCGAGGGGTTTAATCTGGACAAACTATTGCGGGCCATTATTGGCGTCACGCTATTCGTATCGGCCTACATGGCGGAAACCATTCGCGGGGGGTTGCAGGCGATTCCCAAGGGGCAGTACGAAGCGGCTCATGCGTTGGGGTTTTCGACCCCGCTCACCTTGTGGTTCATCATTTTTCCCCAAGTGTTCAAAATTATCATTCCGGGAATCATGAACGCGTTTATCAGCCTGTTTAAGGACACTTCGCTGGTGTACATCATCGGGCTATTTGATCTACTGGGAATGGCTCAAATCGCAACCCAAAACCCGATGTGGTTGGGCCATGCGATGGAGGGCTATGTCTTTGTGGGGCTTGTCTTTTGGAGCTTTTGTTTTGCGATGTCCTTTTACAGTCGCCAAATCGAACGCCGTCTCCAGCATCGAGGTTAAGAGAAAATCCAATGAACGAACCGATCAACTCCCCCGAATCCGTGAACGACCCCTTTAGCGAGGGCGAGGGCTTATTGTTCGCGACCGACGATCTCCCGGTAGCTGCTCGACCCTTACTGATTGAAATCAAGGGGTTAAACAAGTGGTTTGGGGATCACCACGTCTTGCGGAACATCGACCTTCTAATTCATCGGGGCGAAAAAGTGGTGATTTGCGGTCCCTCTGGCTCGGGAAAATCCACCTTGATTCGCTGCATCAATGGGCTTGAGGCGTACCAGACGGGGGAAATTTTTTTCGAGCAAAAGTCCGTGCAACAGGCCTCGGTCAAAAATGTATTTGGGATGGTGTTTCAGCAATTCAACCTTTTTCCCCACCTGACAGTGTTGGAGAACTGCACATTGGCACCGATTTGGGTGCGCGGGCTGAAGAAAAAAGTGGCGGAAGCACAGGCCATGCAGCTCTTGGAACGGGTCAAAATCCCCGAACAGGCCCATAAATATCCCGGGCAACTTTCGGGGGGACAACAGCAGCGGGTCGCGATTGCGCGGAGTCTCTGCATGAATCCACAGGTGATGCTCTTTGACGAACCGACGTCGGCCCTCGACCCCGAGATGATTAAGGAAGTCCTGGATGTGATGGTCGAGCTGGCTTTGGAGGGAATGACGATGATTTGTGTGACTCACGAGATGGGGTTTGCGAAGCGGGTGGCCGATCAGGTGGTCTTCATGGACCAGGGCGAAATCGTGGAGCACAGTCCGCCCGATCAATTCTTTTTAACCCCCGAATCGCCCCGTACACAGCAGTTTTTGGGACAAATTCTGGGGCATTACTAGTTTTGGGGCGAGATAACGATGGTGTAGGAAACCGCTTATGACGATGATCTCCCTCATCATGCCCACCTACAATCGCGCTGAAATTGTCCGCCGCAGCATTACCCAACTTTTTGAAACGCAAAAAGATTTTGCTTCATGGGAACTGGTTGTGGTGAATGACGGTTCCACAGATCACACCGCGACGGTGTTGCAAACGCTGCAACAAAATTTCCCTTTCCAGGTCATTGCCCAATCCAACCGAGGTCCGGGTGCGGCCCGAAATGCAGGGGCACAGCGGGCACAGGGCGAATTGTGGGTCTTTATCGGGGACGACATCTTTGTGGCGCCTCACTTTCTCGCAGCACATTGGGCCGCGTATCAGCAGTGCGACGATCCCTTGCGCTACGGGGCCATTGGTCAATTGGATTGGCACGCGGAAATCGCCGTGACGCCCTTTCGCCGTTGGATTCATGGTTACGGGATGCAATTTGGCTATGACTGTTTGCCGCCGACCGACCCGTTACCCTTTCAATTTTTTCAAACCGCAAATGGGGCGTTAAGTCGAGATTTATGGGGGCGGGGCGGGCCCTTTCTGGAGGATTTAGGACATTACGGATGGGAGGATGTGGAATTGGCCTACCGTTACGAAACCGCGCATGGGCTACGACTTCAGCGCGTGTTGACGGCGAAGGCGTATCACCATCACGCCTTGGGGATTCGAGATTTTTGTCAACGGCGTTATTTGACGGGGCGTGCGGCGAGACGACTATTGAAACACCATCCCCAACTCGCGTCGTTTCTGAAGGCCCCGTTCTATCAAAAATATCGACGCCTTCTACAGGGGGTTCGCTATGTGACCCCGCTTTCTCGGACGCTGGCGACGGCGTTGGATTATGTCGATCATCGACTTCACTACGCCCCAATTTTTCTGATTCGCTGTTTACTGTGGAGCGACTATTTTATGGGTTTTGCGGAAGAATAATGATGGAAAAAGTCGCAGTCATCATCGTCAACTGGAATGGCGGTGAACTCCTAACCCGTTGTTTACAATCGCTAAAAGCACAAACACGGCTACCAGACCGCATTCTCGTCGTCGATAACGATAGTCAAGATGGTTCTTGGCAGCAGGCAAACACCAAATCGGTCGAACTCATTCGCTTACCTTTGAATATCGGATTTGCGGCGGCCAATAATTTGGCAGTGAAGCAGGCGAAAGACGCTGACTGGGTGGCGTTACTCAATCCCGACGCATTTCCCGCACCCCAATGGTTGGAAAATCTGTTGCGTTACGCCCATGAGCATCCCACGGTCGCGGCCATCGGGAGCTGTCAACTCGATGCCCGTCATCCCCATTTACTCGATGGCACCGGGGATATTTATCATGTGAGCGGCAAAGCGTGGCGGGATAATCAAGGGCGACCCGTGGCGGAGTGGGAAAACGATGCTTTGGCTTCGGAAATGCCCATTTTTAGTCCCTGCGCTGCCGCAGCTCTCTACCGACGGTCGGCGTTTTTGGCGGTGGGCGGCTTTGATGAGCAGTTCTTTTGTTATATGGAAGATGTGGACTTGGGATTTCGGTTGCGTTTAGCGGGTTACGAAATCGGTTTCGCGCCGACCGCCCTTGTCGAACATGTGGGATCGGCATTGAGCGGGGGAGGGGACAGTCCCTTTGCACTTTATTACGGCCATCGAAACTTGCTTTGGGTGTACGCGAAAAACATGCCGAGGGCGTTGTGGTGGAAGTACTTGCCACAGCACCTTTTTTTGAATGGGGCAGACATCGTGTACTTTGCGTTGCGAGGACGACTAGGCACCATTTTGCGGGCTAAGTGGCACGGGGTACTGGGCCTGGTTGCTATGAGTCGACAACGGCAAATCATTCAAAAAAACGCGGTTTTGTCGGCTCCGTTACTTGAAAAGGTCTTGGCGCATGGTCCACAACGGCCTTATCTCGAAAAACTGGCACGGCGTACATCATCGGTCTAGGCTCGGCAACGCTTGTCGAGAAGCTGCATATAAGTCCCTAGGTTGTCCAAACTTTCTTTGGACCCTCCTTCAGAACTAGGACATTGGTTTATGTACCACCTTGCGAACTTTTCCGAACCCGATTTAGCACGGCAATTTGCTGGATTTTTGCGTCAACAGGCCATCGAATGCGAACTGCGCCAGTTTCAGAAAGATGAAGATTGGGAGTTATGGGTCTGTCACGAAGATCATCTCACCTCGGCGCGGGCGTATTTAGACGATTTTCGGCAAAATCCCACGCAAATTCGCTATCGACATTCCGCCCAAACGGGATCGCCGCAACCCATTTCCCGACCTACTTCCTCGCAATCCCTTGGCAAGATGACGGTCAATTTTGCAAATCCCGTGACGGTCATGCTGCTGGTCATCAGCGCGTGCGTATTTTTGTTGAGATTTACCAACCAGGGATGGTGGATTTACAGCGAACTGCTTATTTCCAACAACCCCTCGTTAAATCTCATCTTTCAGGGGGAGATTTGGCGATTGGTCACGCCTATTTTCCTCCATTTTGGACTACTGCACCTGCTGTTTAACAGCCTGTGGATTTATCAGTTAGGGTCGGCGATCGAGACCGTCGAGTCCTCGGGAAAATTATTAAAACTCGTAGTTGGCGTGGCGGTACTTTCAAATTTGTCTCAATACCTCATGACGGGCCCTAATTTCGGGGGATTATCCGGCGTGGTGTACGGGCTCTTGGGGTACATTTGGATGCAGTCTCGCCAGGCACGCTCCCCCTATTTCATGGGAAACGGGCTAGTCGCTTTTATGTTGGGCTGGCTGGTGCTGTGTTTTACGGGCCTGGTGGGCAATATCGCGAACTTTGCCCATTTAGGCGGACTCGCGGTGGGGATGATTTGGGGGGCAACGACAAAATCTCCGTCGATCCGTTAGACGCGACCGCTACATTCGTCTCTCGGTGCCTGAATCTGTGCTTTGAGCTGCTAAAACTCACCCGCTTGCCGTGTCACACAATTTTCCGCGCTAAAAATGGCCAAACCCTCCTTCATTTACGGTTCAAAGCGAGACGGCAGCTCCCATGAATATTTTATCGATTCAATCTCATGTGGTTTTTGGTCATGCGGGAAATGCGGCGGCGGTCTTTCCGATGCAGCGACTGGGCGCGGAAGTGTGGCCCATTCACACCGTGCAGTTTTCTAACCACACGGAATATGGTCACTGGACCGGGCAAGTGTTCGAGGCCGCTCACGTGCAGTCCCTCGTGGAGGGCATTGCCGCACGGGGCTGTTTTGAAACATGCGATGCCGTTTTATCCGGTTACATGGGTGATGTCAGTTTAGGCGAAGTGATTTTGGACGCCGTTAAACGGGCGAAAGCCGCAAATCCCGAGGCGTTGTATTTATGTGATCCGGTGATGGGCAATCCGATTAAGGGATGTGTCGTTCGTCCCGAAATCCCCCCCTTCATGAAGGCGCATACCGTTCCCGCCGCCGACATCGCCACGCCCAGTTCGTTGGAACTCGAAGTGTTATCGGGAATCACCGTGCGGTCGTTTGAGGATGTGTTGACGGCGACCCGACAAATTCACGCCTTAGGACCCCGCATTGTGGTGGTGAAGGGGCTGCGCTACGACACTCAACCCGCCTCAAGCGATCAACTATTGGTCAGCAGTGACGAGGGGATTTGGGTCGTGACCACGCCACACTTTCCCATTGAAAAACATCTCGTCGGTGCGGGCGATTTGATTGCAGGGACATTTTTGGTGAATTACTTGCAGAGTCGCTTGGTGGCCAAGAGCTTGGAACGGGCGGCAGAATGTATGTACGCGGTGGCGGAAGCGACCTACCACGCGAAAGCATGGGAACTCCAAATCGTGGCGGCACAGGAACAGTTGGTGAACCCAACGACGCGGTTTAGTGCGGAAAAAATAGCGTAACTCGCGCGCGGTTACGAGATGGACTCGCCGAAAAGCCCTGGGGGGAGATCAACGCCCTTGGGGACTCGATTGCTGCACCGAATCTATCCGTATCGGTTGCGATTTGGATTCGCGGTTTTGGCAACACTCCTGTTGGGGGCCTTGGAACCGGTCGTGGCGGCACTTCTGGAACCGCTTCTCGATGGGAGCTTTGTGCAACGGGATCCGTGGTTTATCCGCTGGATGCCGTGGATCTTGGCAGGGGTATTTGGGCTACGGGGGATCCTCGACTTTATTGCGGCGGTGGGACTTAAAAGCGTGGCAAATCAAGTCATTGCCGATCTGCGCCGCGACATGTTCGCAACCCTGTTGTACTTGCCGCACCGCGCGTTGCAAGCCCGTTCGGCGGGGGATTGGCAGTCGCGATTTACCTATGAAGTCAACCAAATGGGTTTTGCCGCTACGACAGCCCTGGTCACCGTGGGACGCGATGGCATGGCGGTGGTGGGCTTGATGGCGTATGCGTTGTGGGTTCACCCGGGATTGGCGGGACTGACCTTGTTGACCTTTCCGTTGGTCGCGCTCCTGATGGGGTGGAGTAGCCGACGGTTGCGCCGCATCAGTCAACGGGTGCAACAGCGCATGGGACAGCTTAACCAGTGGATTCAACAGGCAATTTGGGGGGAACAGGTGGTGAAAACTTACAACGCCCAGTCGTTCGCACTCCAGCAATTTGCCACCAGCAACGACGCAATTTGTCGCGATCACCAGCGCCTCACCCGAGAAACCGAAGCAGTGGCCCCAATCGTACAGGGATTTGCGGTGGCGGCATTGGCCCTGGTGATTGGATTAGCCGCGACAGAAGCCGCGTCGGAACGGTTGAGTATTGGCCAATTTGTGAGTTTGTTGGCGGCGTTGAGCTTGATGTTGGCGCCGATTAAGCGGTTGGCGCGACTCAATGAAGTGGTTCAACGGGCGTTGGCGGCGGCGGAGAGCGTGTTTAGCTTGTTGGATCAGGCCCGTGAGTCCCTACACGACGGGTTGCCAGGGCCGATTCCCGTCCGAGGAACCCTGATTTTTGAACGTGTTGCCGTTCACTACGACACACAACCCATTTTACAAGCCATTGATCTGAAAATTGAATTTGGTATGCAAGTGGCGATTGTGGGGGCGTCCGGGGCGGGCAAAACGACGTTGTTGCAACTGATTCCCCGCCTAATCGACCCCACCCAGGGGCGCGTGGTTTACGACGGTCAGGACATTCGTCACTTCGCGCTGAAGGACTGGCGCCAAACCTGTAGCTATGCCGGCCAGACCCCGATCATTTGGCAAACCTCGGTGTGGGAGAATGTGGCGTTGGGGCGACCCACCACCGTCGCGAACATGGAGCGGGCGTTGGCGATGGCGGGGGCATTGGAGTTCGTGACGACCTTGCCACAGGGATGGCAGACCGTCATTGGTGATGGTGGCCTTGGATTATCGGGGGGACAACTGAGTCGATTGGCGATTGCGCGGGCGGTGTTGCACGAGGGGCCTCTCCTGTTGCTGGACGAACCGACCGCCGCCCTCGATGCCCATGCCGAACGCCATTTACACGCGCATTTACAGCATTTGCGGGGGCGACGAACGGTGTGGTTGATTGCCCATCGGCTGACGACGGTGGCAAATGCGGACTGGATCGTGGTGTTAGATCGGGGTCAGATTGTGGAACAGGGACCGCACGATGTGTTGTTCGCGCAAAACGGCGCTTACCGAGCGTTGTGGTCGTAGGTGCTATGTGCCTATTTCGAGAAAATTCATCAACTTGTCCCGCCTGCCTGACTTAGCCTCAAGGCAAGTAACTCGTTTAGGCTCCCCGTTGAACGGGGGTGGACGCATCGTTCCCCCAGTCCGACCACGCCCCCGAATAGCCCCGAATCCGCTCGTACCCCAAGGTTCGCAACACCACATAGCTATGGGACGAACGGTGATGGGTTTGGCAGTAGGTGACGATTTCTTTATCGGGGGTCAAGCCTCGTTCGGCCAGCAGCGCCAGGAGTTCTTCGGCGGGTTTGAGGTAGGGAGGCGCGTTCATGGATAACTGAATGGCGTCGGTCCATTCCAGGTGGCGAGCGCCTGGAATATGGCCCCCACGCTTGGCCCGTACATCGAATCCTTCAAATTCCCCTAAGGTACGGGTGTCCCATAGGGCGAAATCGGGCTGTCCCAAACGGCTTGCGATGTAATCCTTGGTTGCCAAATGGGCTTCGCCTTTCAAAGTCGCTTGGTAGTCGCTGCGCTGAACCGACGGCACTTCATGCGTCATCGGCAATTGATTTGCCATCCATGCCTGTAAACCGCCATCCAACAACGCCCATCGCGTGTGCCCCAGAACCTCCAAAGTCCATAACAACCGACTGGCCTTGCCGTTACCTTCGTCGTCATAGGCGATGACAAAGGTGTCCTCGGTGAGGCCGAGATTGGCGAAGAGATCCGTCAAGGCATTGAGATCCGCCAGTAGTCCCATGACCGGGGGATTGGCCCTTACCAAGCGTGCGTAATCGACGTGAACCGCGCCGGGGAGATGTGCTTTTGCGTAACGGGCGCCCTGTCCGACATCCACGATAAGCCCTTTTTCGGGCGGTTTTGCGGCAAGTTCGGGAGCTTGAATGAGAAAGGGAGACATGCGAAACCTCAAAGCAAAAATGAAAGCGAAACCTGACTTGTCACGGATTTGCGCCCTCAAGACAAGTCCATAAATCGAAAGGGTTAACCCGAGACGCGGTATGAATTTCCCTAGTGGCCGAACGATTTTTGTCGTTCTCGAATTTCATCTACCTTTCCTCCGAGTTCTCCCAAGCATTTTGGTTATGGCACGCGAATTTTCTCTGATTGACCGTTACTTTTGTCGTCCCCATGCCCGCAAAGATGTGTTGTTGGGCATTGGCGACGACGCCGCCCTGTTGACGCCGCCCCCAGGTCAACAGTTGGCCATCACGACCGATACGCTGGTGTCGGGGATTCATTTTTTTGCCGACGTGAACCCTTACGATCTCGGTCACAAAGCCCTCGCCGTGAATCTCAGCGATCTGGCCGCGATGGGCGCAACCCCCGCCTGGGCGTTGTTATCGTTGACGCTCCCCGACGCCGACGACATATGGTTGACGGCCTTTAGCGCAGGGCTATTTGCCTTGGCCGAAGCTTACGAGGTGGCGCTGGTGGGGGGGGACACCACGCGGGGGCCGTTGAGCATCACGCTACAGCTCATCGGGTTTGTGCCGACGAATGGGGCCATCACGCGACGGGGCGCACAGGTAGGGGAGCGTGTTTATGTAAGTGGGATGCCGGGTGAAGCAGCGTTGGGTTTGGCGTACTTACAGGGCAAATTGCCTTTAGCGCCTCGATGTCGCGATCATTTTGTCAATCGATTACAGCGTCCCACGCCACGTCTCGCCCTGGGGCAACAGTTACGGGGCCTTGCCACCGCGGCCATCGACATTTCCGACGGCCTGCTTCAAGACCTGCAACATGTCTTAGACAAATCGGGGGTCGGAGCACGTATCGATCTCAACGCTTTGCCTCAGAATGAATTTTTGGACGAAATTCCACTAGAACACCGTCGTACAGCCCAATTGTACGGAGGAGATGATTACGAGTTGTGCTTTACGGTCTCTCGCGATAAAAGTGAAAAAATACTTGATTTATCAATGGCTTGTGGGGTTTTGGTGACGGAGATTGGCACGATAGAAGCGGCGCTCGGGATTTGCGACCTGGATGGTGTACCGCTCGCCGCTCAGGGGTATCAACATTTTTAGGGTCGTATAAGTCGCAGCCAAAACCGTTTTCCAAAAAGGAACTATGACGCGCTGCGATAACTGCCCTAAACTGCACGGGTTATCGAAAGTGGCCCTAAATCGCACTAAATTGAAGCATTTCCGCGCTTTATGACCCAAATTCGTGCAAGTTTCCCGCTCAAAAACACCTATAAGGCACATGCCATGAAACTACTTACGACCGCCGTCTATCGCGGCCCGAATATCCACGCACTGTTGCCCGTCATTCGCGTTGTCCTAGACATGGGAAATTTGTTACGCGAATCCGTACCCCGTTTAGGTCGAGAATTTCGCGCCGACCTCCTGACGGCGTTGCCCTCGCTTAACGAGCCCGAATTGATCGACCGTCTCGAACGGGACGACCGACTGTATCTAGACGAACTGCTCGGTTTGTTGGCGTTGACGCTTCAGAAAATGGGGGGATCTGAAGTCACCTTTTGTCGGACGCGGCCCCTTCAAGGTGACGAAGTTGAGGTTATTTTTGCCTACGACGAAGAGGAAGTGGCCTTAGAAGCCCTGGAACTCGCCCGTAGCTTACTCATCACCCTGCTGCCCCGCGATTTGCGACCCACGGTCGAGGTCGAGGCCTCTACCGAAGCCTTTGTGTTCGCAACGGCGTTGGACGAGTTTCTGAACTTCGCGCAAGAACATGCCCTGGGACCCAGTACGGGGGCTTTGGTGAAGGCAGCGGAGGTGCGGGGAATTCCGTGGTTACGGCTCAACGATAAAAGTCTGATTCAATTAGGTCACGGTCGTTATCAGAAGCGGTTACAAGCGACCATCACCAGTGAAACGCGCCATATTGCCGTCGAACTGGCGTCGGATAAGGAACAGACCCATCGCATTTTGCGCGACCTTGGCCTGCCCGTCCCCCAACAGCGTTTGGTGTACAGCTTGCGGCGGTGTTTGCGGGCCTGTGAAGACATTGGCTACCCCGTGGTCATCAAGCCTCTCGACGGCAATCACGGGCGCGGGGTGTCGATCAACCTCAATTCGCCCGAAGAAGTCGAGATCGCTTACGACAAGGCCAAAGAACATAGCGATGGCGTCATCATCGAAAGTTATCTCGAAGGGGTTGACCATCGCCTGCTGGTCGTCAATGGCAAACTCGTTGCGGCGGCCAAGCGCGTTCCGGGCCACGTGGTGGGGGATGGTCGTTCGACGATTGCGGAACTCGTCGCCGAAGTGAATCGCGATCCGCGCCGTGGCGTCGGTCACGAGAAGGTGTTGACGCAACTCAAAATCGACGATGAAGCCCTGCGGATGCTGGCCCTCAAGCAATACACGCCGTCGTCTATCCCGTCTTCCGGGGAAATCGTGTATCTGCGGGGAACGGCTAATTTGTCCACGGGAGGGACCGCAATTGATGTCACTGACGTGATTCATCCCGAAAACATCGAAATGGCCGAACGAACCATTCGGGCGATTGGCCTGGATGTGGGGGGGGTGGACTTCCTCACGATGGACATCACTGAATCCTATCGCGAGGTGGGGGGCGGGATTTGTGAAGTGAACGCCGCCCCGGGGTTTCGGATGCACGTCGCTCCCAGCGAAGGGAAACCGCGAGACGTCGCTGGGGCCGTCATCGACATGCTGTTTCCGCCAAATTCCCCGCGTCAGATCCCCATCGCCGCCGTGACCGGGACCAATGGCAAAACCACGACTTCGCGCATGGTGGCGCACATTCTCAAGATGGCGGGCCATACGGTGGGGCTGGCGACGACGGACGGGGTGTACATTGACGGTCGGTTGAGTGTCGCGGGGGACATGACGGGACCTACTTCAGCGCAGATGATTTTGCGCGATCCCTCGATTGATGCGGCGGTATTGGAGACGGCGCGGGGTGGGTTGTTGCGGGCGGGGATGGGCTTTCAAATGGCCAATGTTTCGGCTTGTTTGAATGTCACATCGGATCATTTGGGGATGAAGGGCATTAACACCCTTGAGGATTTGGCGAAGGTCAAGCGGATTGTCGTGGAGGTCGCGCAGGACGCCGTGATGTTGAATGCAGACGATGTTCACTGTCTTCAAATGGCCGACCATACCCGTGCCAAACGCATCGGCTATGTGACCCTCAATCCGACACATCCCTTGGTGAAAGAGCACATCAATTCGGGGGGATTGGCGTTGGTGCTGGAGGACGGCATAAATGGTCAGATGATTACGCTGTACGATCACGGCCAACATGTGCCGTTGTTGTGGAGCCATCTCATCCCCGCCACGTTAGAGGGCCGTGCGGTTCACAATGCGCAAAATGCCATGTTTGCGGCGGGGCTGGCCCACAGTTTGGGCATCAGTTTGGAGAATATCCGTCAGGGGTTACGCACGTTTGATGCGAGTTTCTTCCAGGCCCCGGGACGCATGAATGTGTACGACGAACATCCTTTCACCGTCATGTTGGACTATGCCCACAACCCGGCGGCGGTTAAAACCATTTGCCACGTGGTGGATAGAATGGACATTCAGGGGCGGAAAATTCTCGTGATGGGGGCACCGGGCGACCGTCGCGACGAGGATATTCGGGAGGTGGCCCAGATTGCGGCAGGGCACTTTGACCACTTCATTTGTCGCGATGACGACGATTTACGGGGCCGTGCGTCGGGCGAAGTTGCGCACTTTATTCGCGACACTTTGTTGGCGACGGGCATTGATCGCGACTGCATCGAAGTCATTTTGTCGGAAACAGAAGCCAACCAACGGGCATTAACTCTGGCGAAAGCGGGTGACTTCATCTTGACCTTGGCAGAAATGGTGACGCGCACCTGGAAACAGATCATCTATTACAAGCCGACGAGCGAACAGGGACGACGGCGCGAAACCGCAAGGGGAGAATCCGTGGAATTGCCCAGTGGGTTGCGGTTTGACGATAGCCAAATTGTTCGGGATGAACGGGGCGTGCGATTGATGAAAACGGCGGGGTCAGAACGGTAATGCGTCGCCGCGAAGCCCCCCGAAGGTTGACGGGCCCGAGTGTATTTTTACCTCGTCCTGGGGCGGTGCTCGATGTCTCGTTTGAACCCGACGAAAATGCCGCCCTTATCATCGACCTGTGGCAGCAGGAAGCCCGACAGTTACTCGATGGTCTCGGCTGGTTAACCGAAACGACGGCGGTTCGGCGCTTATCGGCGGGGGCGAGTTTAGCGGTGTCGGCGCCGGTCGATGGGCTGTACACGGCGACGGAAATTGTGGAATGGGCGTGGGAGAATGCCATTGATCGTTACCACGAAACGGATCCCCCTCCCTTAGCGGCTGCGCTCGAAAAATTGCGATCGTGGTGGGCGGAAGAACAGGATGAGGGATTGCAACAGCTCGCAAAGCTGGCCCAAAAGCGCGGGATTCCCTGTCTGATTGATGGGGAACAGGTGACGTTGGGTAGCGGTCGTGGGGCTCAGTCCTGGCCGCGTCAGGGGATTCCAAGAGAGACGCAGGTGGCGTGGGCCAGTTTATCGGCCATTCCGACCGTGCTCGTGACCGGGACCAATGGCAAAACCACCTCAACCCGCTTGTTGGCGGCGATGGCGCGGGCGGCGGGGTTTCGCACGGGGTACACCTGTACGGATGGCATCGTGTTCGACGAGACCGTCCTTGAATCGGGTGACTGCGCGGGGCCTGGGGGGGCACGGGTTTTGTTACGGCATCGCGAACTGGAATGGGCCATTTTGGAGGTGGCACGGGGAGGGTTGTTGCGACGGGGGTTGCCGATTGCGCGGGCAAACGCGGCGTTGATTACCAATGTGGCGGCGGATCACTTAGGGGATTTTGGCGTCACCACCCTAGACGAACTCGCTGAAATCAAGGGATCGGTGCGGGTTGCGTTGTCGGCGGAGGATTATCTCATTCTCAATGCCGATGATCCGCGATTGATGGCGTTGGGGCGTCAACATCCGGGACAGGTGGCCTGGTTCAGTGCGGACGAACGCCATCCTTCGTTGAGGGTTCATCGGGAAGCGGGCGGATTGGCGGCTGCGCTGTCTCAAAATCGCTTGATGATCTGGGAGCGGGGTGAATGTCACGAACTCATCGCCGTCGAGGACATGCCTATTACGCTCAACGGAAGGGCATTATTTAACGCAATCAATGGGTTAGGGGCAGCGTTGACGGGATATACGATGGGACTTCCCCTGGACGCGATTCGCAAGGGGTTACGTCATTTTCTGCCGCAACACAACGGCGCACGCGGGCAACTCTTGACGCTTAACGGGGTGAATTTACTCGTGGATTTTGCCCACAACCCTCATGGGATGGCGGAAATTGTGTCGTTTTGCAAGCGACTGCCACGGCCTGCGGGGCAACGGCGGTTGTTGCTGATTGGACAGGCTGGGGATCGGGATAACCAAGCGTTAGCGGAATTCGCGCAGGTGAGCTGGGGACTGCAACCTAATGTGATTTACATCAAGGAGTTAGCAGAATATCGGCGGGGCCGTCGGGTGGGCGAGGTGGCGGCCCAGTTGCGGGCGGCTTTTGAGCGGTGTGGCGCGGATCCCTATTGCATCGAATACCGCGAGACCGAGTTGGAGGCGGTACAACATGCGTTGTTGTGGGCGATGCCTGGGGACTTGCTCATTCTCCTGATTCACGCCCATCGCCAACCGATTTTGGATTGGTTACGGGAACAGGGT